>JAKSOT010000047.1 GCA_024405455.1 Akkermansia sp.
GCGCACGCCGACTCACCACCCCGGGGGGGGGCGATTTGGGCAAGGAAATCTGGAGCGGCTTCGGCCTGGGCACCCAGATGGAGGAGCTCTACAACACGCCCTCCATGCTCAAGGCCAAGGAGTGGGACGCGCTGGCCGCCGCCGCCAAGTGGGCCCGCGCCAACGGCGAGACCCTGGTGGATTCCCACTGGGTGGGAGGCAACCCCGTGGACCTCGTCGTCTACGGTTTCGCCTCCTGGTCCCCCGCCAAGGGCATCCTCACCCTCCGCAACCCCGCCGCAGAGCCGCAGGAGTTCGTCTTCGACCCCGCCGCCATCTGGGAGCTTCCCGTCGGCGCCCCCACCAAGTACGCGCTCAGCTCGCCCAAGGGCGACAAGCTGCCCGCCAGGGTGGTGGAGGCCGGAAAGCCCGTCACCATCAAGCTGGCGCCGTTCGAGGTGCTGGTGCTGGAGGGTGCGCCGAAGAAGTAGGCTTTCCTCCCATCCTTCAACCAACGGGGACTCCCTTTCCGGAGCCCCCGCTTTTTTTTGCAAAAAAACGCCGATTGCGTTTCAAGCGGATTGCATTATGTAGTTGACACCGCGCGCGCGATGTGTTAGCCTCGTTGCATGCTTTTAAAGCGAAATCTCTTATACATGCTACTGGCGCTGGCGCTCACGGCAGGCACCGGCACATCCAGCGGAATCGACGAGAAGCTCATCCTCAGCAAGCTTAGCCACAGCGAGGTGCTGGAGCACCTCCAGGACAGCCTCGACGAGCTGGAGCAGGAAAAGGACTCCAGGGCCAAGAAAGACTACAACGACGCCAAGCGCAACCTGCAGAGGCAGATCCGCGATGAGAAATCGCGCATGACCACCGCCACCGCCAAGGTGAAGGAGCTGCTGCGCCGCGTGGCCTCCGGCGAGGGAATCGACGTGCAGGACAAGGAGGGCTGCACGCTCATCATGCGCGCCGCGGACTGCGGCAACGACGAGGTGGTCTCCCTCATCCTCAAGGACTCCCCCGCGCCCGACCTGTCCATCCTGGACCGCCTGGGCCGCACAGCCGTGGCGCATGAGCGCGAGGGCGGCGGCTCCGTCATCATCCAGCACCTCTCCGAGCAGTGGGAGGACGCCGTGGCGAACGCGGACGAGAAGCTGGCGGAGAACCTGATGGCCAGCGGCGTATCCCCCAACCAGCTGGTGCGCGGCAACCCGCCCATCGGCCTGTTCATCAAGAGCGGCAACGCCTCACTGGTGCGCACCATGCTCACCTTCAACCCGCGCCTCAAGGTGCAGATGACGGACGGCACGCCCCTGCTGGAGCTGGCGCTCCGCAAGCAGAATCCGGATATCGTCTCCGCGCTCCTGGCGGCGGGCATCCCCGCGGACCAGGCGTTCGTCAACGGCATGCACCCCATGGAGTACCTGATGACCCACTGCAAGCCGGAGGTGGTCAAGGCCTTCATTCAGGGCGCGGGCGGTGCTGCCCAACGCATGGAGATGGGCGGCGTGAGCCTCATGAACCTGGCGGCGCGCGTGGCATCCAAGGAAGTGGTGCAGACCGTGGCGGAGGCGCTTCCCACCACCATCAACCGCGAGGACTCGCTGGGCGACCTCCCGCTGTTCGAGGCGGCGCGCCGCGGCAACGTGGAGGTGTACGACTACCTGGTGGGCAAGGGCGCCAAGGTTGACAACACGAACTCCGCGGGCGAGACCACGCTCATGCACGCCGTGCTCAGCGGCAAGCCCGCCATGGTGCAGCACGTGCAGGAGAAGATAGCCCCCAACCGCGCCACAGCCAGGGACCGTGCCGGGCACGATGCCGCGTTCTACGCCCAGCAAATCAAGAATTCCGAGATTGAGCAGCTGCTCAAGTCCGCACCCGCCAAGTAACCCCTTACACGTTTTTCCATTATGGCCATTCATGTTCGCAGAAAAGGCAAGCTCCTGGCGGAGCGCCGCAAGAGGATGATCATCTCCTCCCTCCTCTCCGCCCTCCCCGTCCTCGTCCTCGGCGGCATCATCATGTATTTCGTCGTCATCTTCTTCGCCAAGGAGGAACCGGCGGAATTCATCACCTACACCCCGCCGCCCAACAACTCCGACGTCCCCAAGCCCCCCACAGAGGAGGAGATGTCCTCCCGCGCCGCCGCGCCTTCCCCGGACATCAACCCCGCGGTTATCGTCTCCACCGGCGTTTCCGCCGTGGTCATGGCCCAGGTGGACGTGGATGTGCCGAACTTCGGCGTCGGCAACGGCCTCGGCGAGGGTGACGGCATGGGCTTCGACGGCTCCGGCTTCGGCCACGGCACCGGCAAGGGCAACGGCAAGGGCGACGGCGGCGGCAAGGGCCTGAACGACGACGTTCAGGTGGTGCTCTGCCTGGACGCCTCCGGCTCCATGGACCAACTGTTCGTGGAGGCGGCGGATTCCCTGAACATGCTGGTGAACACCATGACCCGCTGCCGCCTGAACGGCAAGAAGGCCCGCGTGAACCTCGGCATCGTGGTGTACGGCCAGGCCATGGACAACGGCGCGCCGCGCGTGCTCACCCCGTTCACCACGGATGTGAAGTCCATGCGCTCCAAGCTCAAGGAAATCCAGTGCGACGGTGCCGTGGAGCCCTGCGGCGAGGTCATCGACTTCGCGCTCGACAACTTCGAGTGGAACATGCGCGACCGCCAGGACATCTTGAAGATCATCTTCATCGCCGGCAACGAGGACTTCAAGCAGGGCTCGCTGGACTACCGCACCGCCATGCACAAGGCCAAGCGCAAGAACATCATCGTCAACACCATCTACTGCTACCCCGGCATGGAGGAGGAAGCCCTCATGACACCGGAGGGCAAGGAGTGGGCTGACGCCGCGACCTACGCCGACGGATTGGGCCTGGTCATCTCCATGGACGGCTCCTCTCCCGCCGGCTCGCCGGACGACGCGAAGCTGCACGCAGCGGCCAAGGCGCTGTGGGACGTGCCCGTGATGGCCATGGGCGGCCCGGATGCGCAGGTGCGCTGCATGAAAGAGTATGCGGACCGCCCGGCCATGCCCAAGAAGCAGGGCGAAATCAACGATTGGCTGGCGGAGAACTCCGAGCTGCTGATGCGCAGCTACGACTGGGACCTGGTGGAGCTCTGCCGCCGCTATGAGGACGAGTTCTCGCTGGAGGTCATCGGCGGTCCGGGCAACCTGCCCAAGGAGCTGCGCGGCCTCAGCAACTCGGAGGCCGTTTCCCGCCTGCAGGATGCCGCGGAAGCCCGCGGCAAGGCCCTGCGCAACTACATGAACGCCGCGGGCGCCGGCAGCGGATTCTGCGGCAAGGCCCTCCGCGCACTCCGCATCCAGGCTCAAGAAAAAGGTATCGAACTCAAGTCATGAACATCCTGAAACTCACCAAGCCCAACGGCCACCAGCAGCTCATCACCCTTGACCTGGAGGAGGGAGCCGTCTGGATGGTCGGCCGCTCCGATGTCTGCAAGATTTGCATCCCCGACGACGAGGAGCTTGCCGACAAGCACTGCATGATCACCCGCAGCAACGGAGGCATCGTCATCCGCGACAACATGTCGCCCACCGGCATCGCCGTCGGCGGCACCAAGATTCTGGAGGAACCCATGCAGCCCGGCCGCACCTACGCCGTGGGCAACTGCACCCTCTGCCTGGAGCAGGAATCCCCCGCCCAGCGCCCCCCGCGCGCCGGGAAGGGCAAGGCCCCCGCTCTCGCCACCAAGCGCGCGGGAAGCGCCGCCCCCGTGCAGCACCAGCTGCACACCGCTGACAAGGACCGCCAGGCATACCAGGGCATGCCCGCCACGGAATTCGGCCTGCCGTACGAGTTTGCGCTGGATTTGCAGATGCACACGCTGGATGCCGTGCTCACGCCCGGCTCCGTCCTGAAGTTCAAGGTCACCAGCCCGGAGGAATGTGATGTGTACCTCGTGCAGTTCGACTCCATGGGCAACGCGTACCTCCTGGTACCCGCGGAGGAGACCGAGCCTCCCGCACATGCCCCGGCGGGCGTGGAGGTGATGCTCCCCGCCAACACGGACGACGAGCTGGTGGTGGGCCTTCCCGTGGGGCAGGACCTGGTGGTGGCCGTGGCGTGCGGCGCCCCCTGCAACTTTGCCCAGGAGTTCAACAAGACCCTGCTGGCCATGGGCTCCACCCCCAATCCCGGCGCCGCCCTCATGCAGGCCATCTCCCGCTGCGGCCCCAACCGCTGGGCCGCCGCCTACGTGTACATCACCACGCAGGAAGGATAACGGATTTACTAGGTACTATGTACTAGGTACTATTTAACCCGGCTGGCGGAATGCCAGCCGGGCTTGTTTTTCTAGAAGGTGTCGGAGTCCTCTTCCTCGTCGTCGTATTGCGGCATGGGGCGGCGGGGCGGCATGTTGGGGCCGTAACCGGGGCGCATGGCAGGGTTCTGCGGCTGCTCCTCCGCTTCATCCTCGTCTGGCTCCTCCTCGGGGGCGGGCTCACCCGCGGCGAGGGCGGCCACCAGCTTCTTGGAGTACTCCAATTCGCGGGTGACCTGCTTTTCCTGCTTCTCAATGAGCTTGGCGGAATATTCCTGCAGGCGCTCGGCGTAGCCCTTGGCGGGCTTGGAGCTCATGTAGGGTAGCGGAATGATGGGCTGCTTGTCGGGTGTGAAGAGGTAGCCGAAGGGCTTGGCGGTGCACTTGTATTCCGGCAGCGGGGTGTTGGAGATGTAGCCGATGTACGCGCCCTTGGCGTTCTTGACGGGGCCGCTGTTGATGATTTCCTTCTCGAACTTCTGGCACACGCCGCAGGTTGGCGGGTCGGAATACACGCACCACACCGGCAGATTGTGCTTCTTGGCTTCCGCAAAGGCCTTGTCTGCATCCTTGTACCACTTGGGCTTCACCTTGGAGCGCGCCTTCTTCTCCTTCTGGAACTTGTCCATGGCGGCCTGCGCGTCCTTCAGGCGCTTGCGGGCGGCCGCCAGTTCCGGGGAGTCGGGGGCCTTTTCGCTGTCCGCAGCCTTGTCCTTCTTCACCACCTTGGGCGAACCTGTCGCGGGGTCGGCCGCCGCCGGCTGCACCGCCAGCATGAGGCATCCGCACATTGCCAAAACCAGATGTACCTTTTTCATGCTTCCATTATGGAACAAAGCGGGAGGAAGTCAATGGCAAATGTGCGGGCTTGCGCGGAGGGGAAAAATGGTGTACCCTAGGGGCATGGAATTCAATTACGAACTTTTGGAGCAGAAGGGGCTGAAGCTTTATCCCGTGCCGAAGCCTGTGGGTTCTTATGTGCAGTGCGTGCGTACGGGCAACTGCCTGCACCTCTCCGGCGGCATCTCCGTCAACGGCGAGGACGCCTACTACGGCAAGCTCGGCAAGGACGTGTCCGTCGAGGTCGGCCAGAAGGCCGCCGCCGCTTCCATCCTCAACCGCCTCGCCGTCATCAAGGAGGAGCTCGGCGGCTCGTTCGACGCCCTCACCAAGATTGTGGCCGTCAACGGTTTTGTCAACAGCGTGCCGGAGTTCACCGACCAGGCGAAGGTCATCAACGGCGCGTCCGACCTGCTGGTGGAGCTGCTGGGCCCCGCCGCGGCGCACTCCCGCTCCGCCGTGAGCGTGGCGAGCCTTCCGCTCGGCGTGGCGGTGGAAATCAACATGATTGTTGAGTTCGACCCCGCCAAGCTGTAACTCTTTTTCCCAAACCAAAAATCCCATGGCCAGCATCGTCCTCGGCATCACCGGTTCGATTGCCGCCTACAAGGCGGCGAGCGTGGCGTCGCGCCTGGTGCACCTCGGCCACGAGGTGCACTGCGTGTGCACGCCCACCGCGCTGCAGTTCGTGACGCCGCTCACGCTCATGACGCTCTCCCGCAACCCCGTGATATCCTCGTTCCAGGACGAGACGCAGGGGTGGGTGCCGGTGCACATCGAGCTGGCGCAGAAGGCGGACGTTCTGGCCATTGTTCCCGCCACCGCCAACACCATGGCCTGCATGGCGCGCGGGTTGGCCCCCAACGCCCTCACCAGCCTGTACCTCGCCTACCGCGGGCCCGTGCTCTTCTTCCCCGCCTTGAACGGCGCCATGTGGGAACACCCCGCCACGCGGGAGAACGCGGCCATCCTCGCCGCACGCCCGCAGCACAAGATTGTAGGCCCTGCGCAGGGAGAGCTCGCCTGCGGATGCAGCGGGACGGGACGCCTGGTGGATGAGGATGAAATTGTGAACGCCATTCTCGCCGCGCTAGCGTGAGCGGCCCGTGCGTGCACAGTAGTCTTCACGCTGGTCTTGGGCAATGGAACCCACGGCGAAATAGCGTGCCTGGGGGTGGTTGAGGAGAAGGGCGCAGACCGAGGCGGGAGGGTTCATCATGAAGGTGTCCGTGAGGGTGGCGCCCGTGTGCTCCGTGGCGTTCAGCAGGGCGAACACGGTTTGCTTTTCCGCGTGGTCGGGCTGGGAGGGGTATCCGCATGCGGGGCGGATGGATACGCCGTCCCCCGCGGGCCAGATTTCGTTGACGACGGCGTGGGCGGCTTCCGACAGGGCTTCCGCGAGCGTGTTGCAGAGGGCGGCGCAGAGCAGCGCGTTGTAGGAATCGTGCCGATTCTCGAACTCGGCCGACCACTCGACACCGCCGGTCACGGAAACCTGGAGCGCGCCCGCATAGCCCCCCTGCCCTTGCGGTGCCACGAAATCGGACAGCGCCAACCGCGGCTTCCCGCTCTGCGCCTGCTGGCGCAGGGTGTGGAGGACGACCTCGCTGCCATCGGTGAACACGGCGATGTCGTCCTGCCTACGCTCGGCGTTCCATATCCCGGCGCATGCGCGGGGGTGGAGGCGCTGCTCCGCCTGTGCCTGCGCCAGCATGCGGCGGGCGTCCGCCAGCAGCTTGTCCGCCTCCTGACGCTTGTCGGCGGGGGCGTCGTCGCGCAGGGCATCCTGCAGCTGGAAGAAGCGCAGCAGAATGCTCCAGTCGGCGGCCTTTTCCAGCGTGGACCAGTCGATGGCGTAGTCGGGAGTGAACGTGTCGTCCTGCACGCCGAGGGTGAACACGCCCGTGCGGGCGGGTACGGGCTGCGGCTGGGCGTCCCAGTCGATTTGCAGGGCGTGCGCGCGGGCGTCTACCAGGCTCATGAGCGGGGCGGCGTCCCTGGTGGAAAATTCTTGGCGTATCCGCTCCTGCTCCTGCAGGATGCGCGCGCGCTCGGTAGCCGCGTTCGCACCGATGAGCGCGGCGAGTTCCGGCACCACGGTGGAGGCATCCGCCGTGCGCACCACCACGCCGTGCGGGTACTTGGGGGCAATCTTCACGGCGGTGTGGCGCGGGCTGGTGGTGGCCCCGCCGATGAGAAGCGGCATGGTCATGCCCGCCGCCTCCATTTCCTCCGCCACGCGCGCCATCTCGTCCAGCGACGGCGTGATGAGCCCAGAAAGCGCGATGCAGTCTGCGTTCTCGCGGCGCGCTGCCTCCAAAATCTGCTCGCACGGCACCATGACGCCGAGGTCCACCACGCGGTAGCCGTTGCAGGAAAGCACCACGCCCACGATGTTCTTGCCGATGTCGTGCACGTCGCCCTTGACGGTGGCTAGGACGACTGTACCCGCGGCGGCGGCGTTGTTTCCCTGCTCCATGAGCGGGGTGAGCACAGCCACGCTCTGCTTCATCACGCGCGCGCTCTTCACCACCTGCGGCAGGAACATTTTTCCATTT
The DNA here is from genome assembly GCA_024405455.1 of Akkermansia sp. Classification (GTDB taxonomy): domain Bacteria; phylum Verrucomicrobiota; class Verrucomicrobiia; order Verrucomicrobiales; family Akkermansiaceae; genus Akkermansia. Next base: position 7,681 of record JAKSOT010000047.1, read on the forward strand.
CCGAACAGCTCGCCCACCTGCTTCATGCCGTCCATGAGCGGGCCTTCAATCACAGCGAGCGGCGATCCGAACCGCTGCAGAGCCTCCTGCGTGTCGGCCTCCACAAACTCGGTGATGCCGTTGACCAGGGCGTGGGCGAGGCGCTTCTCCACGGGCTCGGCGCGCCAGTCGGCGGCGGGCTTTTGCGGTGCGGGTGCGGTGCCCGCCGCGGCCTTGGCGGCCTCCTTGGCGGCGGCCAGCTCCGCGGCGTGGGCAATCAGGCGCTCCGTGGCGTCCGCGCCGCGGTTGAGCAGCACATCCTCCACCAGCTTGCGGCGCTGGGCGGGAATGCTGTCGTAGTCGGTCATGAGGGCGGCGTTGACGATGCAGATGTCCAGCCCGCCGAGTGAGGCGTGGTGGAGGAATGCGGAGTGCATGGCCTCACGCACGGGGTTGATGCCGCGGAAGGAGAAGGAGACGTTGGAGATGCCGCCGGAGATGTGGCAGAGCGGGTGGCGCATGGAGATTTCAGCGGCGGCCTGGAAGAAGTGCAGCGCGTGGTTGGCGTGCTCCGCCATGCCCGTGCCCACGGTGAGCACGTTGGGGTCGAAGATGATGTCCTCCTCCGGGAAGCCCGCCTGCACCAGCAGCGCGTGCGCGCGTTCCGCGATGGCGATGCGGTCGTCCAGCCCGCTGGCCTGGCCGTTCTCGTCGAACCCCATCACCACCACGGCGGCGCCGTAGCGGCGGATGATGCGCGCGCGGCGCAGGAATTCATCCTCGCCGTTCTTGAGGGAGATGGAATTGACGATGCCCTTGCCCTGCAGGCAGCGCAGCCCGGCCTCTATCACCTCCCACTTGGAGGAGTCGATCATGCAGGGCACGCGGGCGATATCCGGCTCCGCCGCCACCAGGTTCAGGAAGCGGGTCATGGCCGCCGGGCCGTCGATGAGTCCGTCGTCGAAGCAGAAATCCAGCACCCTGGCACCCTTCTGCACCTGCTGGCGCGCGATGGAAAGGGCCTCTTCAAAGTTGCCCTCGCGGATGAGGCGTGCGAACTTGGGGGAACCTGCCACGTTGCAGCGCTCGCCGATGAACAGGATGCCGTCGCTGCGCTTGTGGGCCAGCGGCTCCAGCCCGCAGAGCCTCATGGTGCCGTCGGAAACGTGTTGCGGGATGCGGCGCGGCGGGAACGCCTGCACGGCTTCGCGGATGGCGGCGATGTACTCCGGCGTGGTGCCGCAGCAGCCGCCCACGATGTTGAGCAAGCCCTCCTCCGCGTAGCCGCGCAGCATGTCCGCCATCTGTGCGGCGGTGTGCTGGTAGCCCGTGGGGCTGAGCGGGTCCGGCATTCCGGCGTTCGGGTACAGGCACACCGCGCAATCGGCCACGGATGCCAGCGTGCGCGCGAACGGCTGCATGATGTCCGCCCCGAGCGCGCAGTTGATGCCGATGGCCAGCGGGCGCGCGTGGCGCACGGCGTTCCAGAACGCCTCCACGGTCTGGCCGGAGAGCGTGCGCCCCGCCTTGTCCGTGATGGTGCAGGAGACGATGACGGGAGGCAGCCCGCCGAGCTCCTCGCGCAGCTCGTCGATGGCGAACAGGCAGGCCTTGGCGTTGAGGGTGTCGAAGACGGTTTCCAGCTGCAGGATGTCCACACCGCCTTCCACCAGGGCCGCCACCTGCGCGCGGTACGCGCGGCGCAGCTGGTCGAAGTTCACCGCGCGGAACGCGGGGTCCTCCACGTCCGGCGAGAGGGAGGCCGTGACCGACAGCGGGCCGATGGAGCCGGACACCAGGCGCGGGCGGCCGTCCGCCGCCTCGGCGGCATCCGCGGCCTCGCGCGCGATGCGGCACGCCGCCAGGTTCATCTCGCGCACCAGCGCGGCCAGCGGGGCATCCGCCAGCACGCGGTCGAAGTACGCCTGGTCGTGCCGCGGCGAGCCTTCCTCATGGTGGAAGAATTCATGCTGGCCGATGCAGGTGGCGGAAAAGGTGCAGGTGGTGATGATGTCCGCCCCCGCCTGCAGGTAGGCGTCCGCTATGCCGCGCAGGATATGCGGCTGGGTGAGGGAGAGGACGTCGTTGTTGTTCTTGAGGTCGGCGGGGTATGCCTTGCGGTCGGCGAAGCGCCCGCCGCGGTAGTCGGTCTCCTCCAGATGGTGTCGCTGCACCATGGTTCCCGTGGCGCCGTCCAGGATGAGGATGCGCTCGGCCAGGGTGTCCTGCAGATACCGTTGGCGGGAAGACATGGGCGTGCAGCGGCTGGGCCGCGCGCAATCAGAACTTGCGCGGGGCGGGGTTGCGGTGCCAGGTGATGACACCCTTGCCCACCGCGTACAGGTAGGCAATCATCAGCACGCCGATGAACACGGCCATGGCACCGAACGCCGCGCCGTTGTTCACGACAAAGTCCTTGAAGCCCAGCGCCCACGGGTACAGGAACACCACCTCCAGGTCAAACACCAGGAACAGGATGGCCACCAGGTAGAACTTGATGGAGAACATGGCGGGAGCGCCGTCGCCCTCCGGCACGTTGCCGCACTCGTACGGCACCTTCATGGCGTTGCGCATCTTCGAGCGCCGCCCGAACACGATGCTCAACACGATAATCATCCCGGCGAAACCGAAGCCCGCCACCAACTGGATCAACGCTGAAAAATATTCCTGCATGGCTTGAATGCGCGCGTATTGTACGTCCCCCGCGCGCGCGTGTCAAGTTTTTTCAGGCAAAGCCCGGAAATTGGGATGACACCCCCCAAGTCACTTCCCTGCCAGTTGGCGGAGAAGCTGGAGAGTGATGGAGCCGGACTCCTGCAGCTTGCGGGGTGAGATGCGGTCCATGTTGTCGCGCGCGGTGTGCCACCAGTTGCCCTCGCGGAAGAGGGCGATGAGGTTGAGGGTGTCCACGCCCGCGCGGAGATAGGGCTGGTGGTCGTCCATGTAGGAACCGGGGTAGGCGGTCCAGCGTTCCGGGTTGAGGTGCAGCGCGGCGATGGCGGCTGTGTACTGCTCGAACATGAACTGGGAGGTATCCAGCGCGGGGATGGCGATGGTGTTGGAGCCGCCGCCCACCATATCGAGGTTGATTTGGAATTTCGGCAGCGCTCCCTTGCGGCGTGCGACATCGTGCTTGGAGCCGTAGAGGCCGTCCTGCTCGCTCATGCGCGGGGCGAAGGCCTCCTCGCCGTCCAGGAACACCAGCTCCACCCGCGCGGCCAGTTTCTCGTCCGCGGCCAGGATGCGCGCAACCTCCAGCAGCACGGCGGCACCGCTCGCGCCGTCGTCCGCCGACACGAAGTTCTCAATCCCGCTCTTGGTGTCGATATGGCAGCTGAGCAGGATGGTGCGCGTGGCGTCCGCACCGCCGAAAGTGGCGCGGAGGTTGACCATGGGTGTGCCGTTGGGAGCGGAGAAGTCATCACGGAAAGTTCGCCAGCCTGCGGCGGAGAGCTGGCGCTCGATGTATTCCAGCTGCCGCTGGTAGGCGGGTGTGCCGCTGACGCGTGGACCGAGGGCGCAGAGGGCGGCGCAATGCACGTAGGCGTTGTTGCCGGAGAAGTTTTGGGTATCCGCGTTGTCCAGCTGCGTGGGCATCTGCGGCACGGCGGGCTGCGGGCGGGTGGATGAGCCGTCTCCGCAGCAGCAGAGCATGGCCGCCAGCGGTAGGATGATGAACGCCCGCGCCTTCATTTACAGCTTGGCGGAAATGCCGAAGATTTCCAGGATGCGCACCAGGTCCTTCTGCCCGGTGTAGGGGATTTCAATCACGCCGTTGCCCTTGGCCTTGAGGGAGATGTTGACGTTTGCGCCGAGGCTCTTGCCGAGCTGCCTGCACACCTTCTGGTAGGCGGGCGGCAGGGGCTGGGCGGGAGCGGGAGAGTGCTCCGGCTTGGACTCCGGGTAGAGGATGCCGCGCACGAGCTGCTCCGTCTGGCGGACGGTGAGGCCCTGGCGCTCCACGCGGTGGGCGGCACGCAGCTGGTCGTCCTGGTCCTTGAGCTGCAGCAGCACCTTGGCGTGGCCCACGGTGATGGAGTTGGCCTCCAGCATGCCGCGCACCTCCGCCACCAGGTCCAGCAGGCGCACCATGTTGGCCACCACGGTTCTGGACTTGCCGACGTGGCGTGCGATGACCTCCTGCTTCATGCCGAAGCGTGTTTGCAGGAGGCGGTACTGCTCGGCCTCCTCCAGCGGGGTGAGGTCCTCGCGCTGCAGGTTCTCGATGAGGGTGAGTTCCGCCACCTCCTGGTCCGTGGCGTTGTGCACCACCACCTTGGCGGTGCGCATGCCCAGCTTCTTGAGCGCGCGCAGACGGCGCTCGCCGGCGATAAGCTCGTACTTGCCGTCCACGCGGCGCACCACCAGCGGCTGCACCAGCCCGCGCTCGCGGATGGAGTCCGCCAGCTCGGCTATCTGTTTCTCGTTGAAGTGGCGGCGGGGCTGGAACGGTGAGGTCGTGATGTCGCTGACAGCGGCCTTGATGACGCGCTCCTCATCCGCCTTGCCGGAGGCGGCGGGGGTGTCGTCCTTCTTGATGATGAGGGCGCCGAGGCCCTTTCCCAATGCGTTTTTCGGCATGTCAGCGGTGGGGTTTGAATTGGTATCAACGTTTGTTGGCCTTGGCGGGCTGCCGAGCGGGGGCCGGAGCGGTCTTGGGGGTGAGCTGCACGGCGAACGCGCGCTCCGGCGCCTCGCCCCAGGATTCGCAGGTCATCACGCCCGTGAGCTTGCCATCCTGCCCCAGGTGGAGCACCAGCATGCCGTCCTTGGCGTCGTACACCTCGGCGGTGGGCTGGTCGGGGTCGTACTGGCCATCGTAGATGGTCACGTTGACCTCGGAGCCGTTCTCGCCGGGGGTGAGCTCGCAGCGGCCGGCGATATCCAGGCTGGCCTCTGGGAGCTTGGTGTCGTAGATGGTGCCGAAGAACTGTATGGAGTTGTCGAAGGCCTTGGCCTGCTCGATGTGGAGGGTGATTTCACCGAAGTGCTTGCCGCGTGTCCACTCGCCGGCGAAGTTGCATCCGGCGGCGAGAGCCTTGGTGCAGGCCTCCTGCCACTTCTGCTGCTCGGCCTTCTGGGCGTCCACCTGCTCCTGGCTGCGGCGGGCCTCCTCCTCCACCCTGGCCAGGCGCTCGGTGAGCATCTGGCGGGCGGCCTCCTCGCGGCCCTGGTTGAAGGGCTTGGCGAGCTCGTTGAACTCCGCCACCTTGGCGGCTATCTCAGCCTTGCGGGCTTCGATGAACTCCGGGCTCATGATGGGTGCGCCCTCGGGCAGCGCGCTCTCCGGCGTAAAATCGCGCAGGGCGAGCAGCTGCGACAAATCCTGGTGCGCGGTGGTGAACACCCACGCGCCGTCCTTCCACTCGGCATCCAGCGCAACGGAGATGCCGGCCTCCTGCCCTGCCTGGGCCACCTTGTTGTAGAGCTTCTGCTCGGCGAACTCGCGCAGGGCGACGAGAGCGGACTGCAGCTCCTGCGGCAGCTGCTTGGCCACGCGGTCCTCATCCGTGACGGCATCCGTGGGTGCACCCACCTGCATGAGGTAGGCGGCATCCGGGCGGATAGCCAGGTTGGCGGCCTCGTTCACAGCCTGGCGCTCGCGGTTGAAATCCTCCGGTGCGGCCACCTGCGTGTACATGTTCTCCTTCACCACCATCTTGAGCGAGGCGGAAATGTTCTGCCTGCCCGGAGCCACGGTCTCCACTTGGTACGAAAACTCGCCCGGGGTGACGAAGGTGTACTGGGCCAGCTGGTCGGTCACAGCCTTGCAGATTTCCTCGTTGGTGGGGTCGGCGGGCGCGGCGGGGGCCTGCGGCTCCGCCGGGGCCTGGGCGTTTGCCTGGTCCTGCTGGGGCTGTTCTGCGGGGGCGGAGCTGCCGCCCTTGTTCTCATCGCAAGAGCTGGCCGCCAGCATGGCGGCAGCGGCAATCACGGCGGTTGTGAACAGGTTGGTCTTCATGGCGCTTTCGGGGCTTCTTGCCCGCACTTCGCAGCGGGCGCGGGCGTATTTTGCCCCACAGCGGCGGCAATGTCAAGCTCGCACGCACGGCACCCGCCCGCGCATGACACAACGCATGCAGCGCGGATGAATTGGCTTGACCCTCCCGCCCCGCCGCGCTATAATCCGTCCGGACAATTCTTTGCCTATATTATGTACAACACCGAATTCAAAAACCGATTGGTTACGGACCTGGAGGGCCTGAAGGCCGCCGGCCTGTACAAGCAGGAGCGCTACATCGACACGCCCCAGTACTCCGAGGTGGGTCTGCGCGACGGCAGCAAGGTCATCAACATGTGCGCCAACAACTACCTGGGCCTGGCCAACCACCCCGAGCTGGAGAAGGCCGCCAAGGACGCCATCGACCGCTGGGGCTTCGGCATGGCCTCCGTGCGCTTCATCTGCGGCACGCAGACGCTGCACGACCAGCTGGAGGAGCGCCTGAGCGCGTTCCTGGGGACGGAAGCCACCATCCTGTTCGGCTCCTGCTTTGATGCCAACGGCGGCCTGTTCGGCGCGCTGCTGGACAAGGAGGACGCCATCATCTCCGACTCCCTGAACCACGCCTCCATCATCGACGGCGTGCGCCTGTGCAAGGCCGCGCGCTACCGCTACGCCAACAACGACATGGCGGACCTGGAAGCCAAGCTGCAGGAGGCCAAGGCCAACGGTGCCCGCACCATCATGATTTCCACGGACGGCGTGTTCTCCATGGACGGCATCATCGCCAGCCTGGACAAGATCCACGCGCTGGCGGAGAAGTACGGCGCGCTGGTGCACTTCGACGAGTCCCACTCCACGGGCGTGCTGGGCAAGCGCGGCCGCGGCACGCATGAGCATTGCGGCCTGTTCGGCAAGATCGACATCACGAGCGGCACGTTCGGCAAGGCCCTGGGCGGTGCGTCCGGCGGCTATGTTTCCGCCAAGAAGGAAATCATCGATGTGCTGCGCCAGAAGGCCCGCCCCTACCTGTTCTCCAACAGCGTGATGCCCGCCATTGCCGCCACCACCATCAAGGTGCTGGACATGCTGGAGGCTTCCACGGAGCTGACGGAGCGCGTGCAGAGCAACGCGGCGTACTTCCGCAAGGGCATGGAGCAGTGCGGCTTCAAGCTGGCGGGTGCCGGCCACGCCATCGTGCCCGTCATGATCGGCGATGCCGCGCTCTCCCAGAAGATGAGCGCCCGCCTGCTGGAACTGGGCGTGTACGCCATGGGCTTCTTCTACCCCGTGGTGCCCAAGGAGCAGGCCCGCATCCGCACCCAGATTTCCGCCGCCCACACCACCGAGCAGCTGGACCGCGCCATCGCCGCCTTCCAGAAGGCCGGCCAGGAGCTCGGCCTCATCTAACACGCGGATTACATCCCCCATTCATCATCACGCCGCCCGCCATCACGGGCGGCGTGATTTTTGTTCCCCGAAACCGCCGACCGCCTTGACGTGCGACAGGACACAAAATTTCGCCAGCCAAAAAAATTGTGCTTGCCATTCGCCATCTTCTCGCTTATACTCCCGCCCGACTTCATTGGACAGGTGTCAGAGAGGTCGAATGAGCACGATTGGAAATCGTGTGTGCGCCAAAAGCGTACCGAGGGTTCGAATCCCTCCCTGTCCGCTCAAGAGCAAGGCTCGCAACCCGCATGACAGCGCGGATTGCGGGCCTTCCGAATTTTACGCTTGCAATGGGTGGGTGGCGGTGCTAACATGCGGCCACCTCTATGAAAAACTATCTACTCTATAATGAAGAGACGGGGGCTTGGTCCACCGAGCCCATGACCATCGAGCAAATCCGCAAGGCAACAGGCGGCTGCGAGGTGTACATTGCCGAGGTGTTGCCCAACGGCAGCGCCGGGCAAACCATCAAGCTCAAGGCCACCCAAACCGCACAGCTGCTGCCCAAGGTGAGCAAGCCGGCCGCTGCAGCGGCGCCGCAGGCCCAGGGACAGGCGGCACCCGCGCGGGACGAGGACACGAACCGCCTGCTGCGCATGGCATGCCGGCTGTTCTTCCTCATGGTGGTCGTCCAGCTCATTGCCGGCGGCATTGTGGCGGGCATAGCCGTTGCGGGCGATCCCGTTCTCGGGGCCAGTCTCGGCGCGGGCCTTGCCATCGCCATCGCCCTGGTGGGCCGCACGTTCATCTCCGACTAATCCCCGCGTGCGAGCGCAAGCGGCGGGCGACACGCTAATCCTCCACCTTCCCGCGGATGGAGGAGAGAAGGTTTGCGGCGGTGCCGAGGACCATGGCGAGGCCGAAGACGGATATCACGATGGGCTTGGAGAGGGCGGCCGTTTCCGGATTGCAGAACAACTTTGCCTGTTCGGGGTTGGCGGGGTTGACGCGGCAGGTGAGCGCCATATCCGCATAGGCGGAGGCATCGTGCGTCTGCGTGCCGATTTGCAGGGAGAACGGCACCAGCGATTCTTCATCCCGCCGGGTGTACCACCCCAAATCCGAGGATGCATACTCCCGCCCGCCGAAGGTGTAGGAATACGTGGCGGAGAGCAGGCGCTTGTCCTCGCGCGACTGCCAGAAGGCATGGCTCTGGCTGCGGCTGACCGTCGCCTCCCGAATCTGCGCGGGCGCGGCAACCCAGGATGCCGCAACCTCCGCCAACCCGGCGGCGGCCTCGCGGGCCTGGACAATCATGCGCACTCCCGCCACGGTGACGGCCACGCCGACCGCGAGCAGGACGGCATCGCGGCAGATGCGGTAGATCCGCCGCCAGGCGGGCATGGGGGGTTCCTCGTTCATTTGGGTGTCTCCGCGGGTTGTTCCTTGGGCGGTTCCGGCTCCTGCAGCTTGATGTCCATCAGATTCTCGCCGAAGATGCGCTGGAAGACGGGACCGTTGACGAAATCCACCAACTTGGCGCTGCCGTAGGCGTGCCGCTCCTTGAAGGTTTGCAGCAGGGGGATGATTTTCTGCGCGTTGAGGCGGACGGTGTCGGCGGCATCGCCCCAGCATTCCGGCCAGGGCTTTTCACTCTCCGCGAAGGTGTCGGCCAGCTCCCTGCCCCGCGCCTCCAGCATGGGCACGAGCATGTCGGCCACGCCCTTGCGGTCGATGGATGCCACCTGGTAGAGGAAGCGCGTGAGCTCGCGCTCGCAGGTGTTGCCGCAAAAGCGTTCCGGCAGCCCGGTGGGCACGGCGGACACCACGTTCACGCGCCGCATCCCGCCCATGTCGGCGTAGGGCAGCTCCGGGTCCGCCAGGTCGATGGCATCGCCGTAGAAATCCGCCACCATCTGCTGGACGGCGATGGAATGCGCGCGCTCGCCCCACAGGCAGGGAGTGACCACCAGCTCGCAAATGAGCATGAAGTGGCGCTGGAAATGCACCTTCCCGTTGGGCAGGCGCAGCGTGCTGGCGCCGTTCTGGAAGACGTGGAAGTGCGCGTCCACCTCGCCGTGCATGCCGTCCGTTTTCATCTGCGGCAGCTCGCCGTCCAGCACCAGCGTGCCGTCGTGCGTCTTGAACCGCAGCACCCACACGGGGTCGCCCGCCAGCAGGGAGAAGGCGTCCTGCGCGTTGGCGTGGAAGAAGGCGGTGCGGGTGGGGCTGTGCTTGAAGCTCCAGCGGTACTCCACCTCGGTGTCGGCGCGGTTCTCCTGGAAATCCTCCCGCAGGGCGATGCCGAGCGGCATTTCCGTTTCCCACTGCACGGTGTCCGGCACGAGCGCGGGGCGGTACGCCAGCGCCACCATGCCCGCCGCGCCCAAGAGCAGTATCACGAGCGTGCGTATGTGCCATCTCTTCATGACGTCCATTATACCGCCTCCCGCCGCGCGGCGGCAAGCAAAATGCGGAATGGGCACATCTCGACCACATGTGTCCCAATGTTATTTTGCAAGGCGTGGTTCCGTCTTCGCCAAGGCTACGCCGAGACAAGCAATCTACGATTTGCAATTTTGCAAGTTCGGCGGCGTGCGCCGCAGAAAGGGCTGCCCGG
>JAKSOT010000048.1 GCA_024405455.1 Akkermansia sp.
GAAAGCACCATCGCGGCGCTGCAGCGCATGGGGTTCTGCGGGCTGAATGTCACCGTGCCGTTCAAACGGCGCGCGTTCGCCGCCGCAGATTGCAGCGGCGACCCGCTGGCCTCCCTCTGCGGCAGCTGCAACACCCTTGCCTGGCGCAACGGCTGGGTGGGGTGGAACACGGACGGCCCCGGGTTCGCCCGCGCCATCCGCGAATGGTGCGGGCAAGAGCTCTCGGAGCTGCGAATCGTGCTGCTGGGCGCGTGCGGCGGTGCGGGCAGCGCGCTCGCGTGTCAATGTGCCCTCGCGGGCTGCAAACACCTCACGCTGGTGAACCGCCCCAAGCCCGCCCTGCAGGAGCTGGAGAGAAAACTCTCTCCCCACGCCCCCGTGCAGGCCGTGGCCGTGGGCGAGGACGACGCCCGCCGCGCCGCCGTGCAGCAGGCGGATTTGGTGGTGAACGCCACCTCGCTGGGGTTGAACGAGGGCGACGAGCTGCCTCTGCCCGCCGACTGGCTCACCCCGCGCCAATGGGTGTACGACATCGTCACCCACCCCACGCCGTTCCAGGCCGCCGCGCGCGAGCGCGGCTGCCAAGCCGCCGACGGCAGCGCCATGCTCCTTTGGCAGGGCGCCTACGCCTTTGAAAAATGGTTCGGCACCATGCCGGACACCGGTGCCATGCGGGCTGCGTTGGAGGATGGCCAACGCGTGGATGATACAGACGGGCATTGACATGCGCGCGCGCGTGAGGCATACTGCGGGCATGTTGAACCTATACGATACACAGTCGGGGGCAATGAAGCCCGTGGTGGCGGAAGACGGCAAGACGCTGCGCTTCTACTGTTGCGGACCGACCGTGTATGCCGCGGCGCACATCGGCAACTTCCGCACGTTTGTGGTTCAGGACGTGTTCCGGCGCGTGGTGGAGCTGGGAGGGCTTCGCACGAAGCACGTGCGCAACATCACGGACGTGGACGACAAGACCATCCGCAACTCCCAGGCGCAGGGCGTGCCGCTGCAGGAGTACACGGCGAAGTGGACGGAAAAGTTCCACGCGGACTGCGCGGCGCTCAACTGCCTGGCGCCGCATGTGGAACCGAGCGCCGTGGGGCACATTGCGGAGCAGATCGACATTGTGCAGAAGCTCATGGAGAAAGGCCACGCCTACCAGAGCGAGGACGGCTCCGTGTACTTCAGGATTTCATCGTATGCCGACTACGGCAGGCTGGCCCACCTGGATCGCCAGACGCTGGATCTGGGCAAGACCGCGGAGACGCGGGCGGACGTGGACGAGTACGACAAGGACAGCGTGGCGGATTTCGTGCTGTGGAAGGCGCGCCGCCCGGAGGACGGCCCCAACCACTGGGATTCCCCGTGGGGGGAGGGCCGTCCCGGCTGGCACCTGGAATGCTCCGCCATGAGCCACAAGTACCTCGGCGACACCTTCGACCTGCATTCGGGCGGGGTGGACCTGGTGTTCCCGCACCACGAGAACGAGATAGCGCAGAGCCGCTGCGCATGCGGCGGCGAGAGCGCACGCCACTGGTTTCACGTGACCCACCTGCTGGTGGATGGTGCGAAGATGAGCAAGAGCCTGGGCAACATGTACACGCTGGACCAGCTGCAGGAGATGGGCTACACGCCCGCCGCCCTGCGCTATGTGCTGGCCGGTGCCTACTACCGCCGCCCGCTCAACTTCACCCTCTCCGGCATGAAGGACGCCACCAGCGCGCTCAACAAGCTCGGCCGCTTCGACAAGGAGCTCGCCAAGGCCGCAGGAACCGCCGCCAAGGAACCCGCCTACCGCGACCTCATGAAGAACCGCCCGGAGCCGGGCCCGTTCCAGCCCGCCTGGGACAGCCTGGAAGACGACCTCAACACGCCGGAGGCGCTGGGCCACGTGTTCAGCGCCATCAAGGGCATGAAGCCCGCGGAGATGGACGCCGCGCAGGCCGCGGAGCTGTGGCGGCAGTTCCGCCTCGTCACGGAGGCGCTGGGCCTGCAGCTGCCGGACCCCGATGCGGACATCGAGGTGCCGGAGGACATCCGCGCGATAGCGGAGGAGCGCTGGGCCGCCCGCGCCGCCAAGGACTGGGCGAAGGCGGACGAGCTGCGCGCCAAACTCGCAGAGCTCGGCTGGGGCATGAAGGACGGCAAGACCGAATATAAACTGACCAAAATCTGATTATGGAAAACAACGTCACCATACTGGGCAAGCACACCGCATTCGTCGGCTCTCCCGATGATGCGAAGCTGGAATCGTTCCCGAACCGCACGCCGGGCAGGCCGTACAAAATCACGCTGGACACGCACGAATTCTCGTCGCTGTGTCCCGTGACGGGCCAGCCGGACAGCTGCCACCTCACCATCACCTACAGCCCCGCGGAGAAGTGCGTGGAGACCAAGAGTCTGAAGTACTACCTGGCCTCCTACCGCAACTATCCCGCCTTCAACGAACAGGTGGTGAACCGCATTCTGGATGATTTGGTGGAGGCCATCTCACCCGCGTGGATGGTGGTGGAGGGCCGCTTCGGCATGCGCGGCGGCATCCAGCTCACCTGCACCGCGGAACACCAGCCGGAAAACAGGCTGTCATGATGCACGCGCTGAAAGCCTTGCTCATGGCCCTGCTGGCCGTGTGCCTGTTCTCCTGCACCGGTGACGCCCCCACCGCCGGAACGCTGGAGGGCAAGGTGGTGCGCATTTCCGACGGCGACACCGTCACCATCGAGACCGACAACGGCACGCGCGTCAAAATCCGCCTGAACGGCATCGATGCCCCGGAATCCGGGCAGGAGTTCGGCAAAGAGTCGCGCGCCAAAATCGCCGAGCTCATCGATGGAGAGGTTGTGACCGTGAAAACCCACAGCCACGACCGCTACAACCGTGTTATCGGGGAAATCTTTCTGGACGGCAGGAATATCAACCGCGCCATGGTGCAGGAAGGCTGCGCGTGGCACTATGTGCAGTACGCCCCCAAGGACAAAGACCTGGCAAACGACCAAGAGCAGGCCAAGAAGGCGGGAAAGGGCCTTTGGGCCAACCCGAACGCCGTGCCGCCGTGGGAATACAGAAAGAAAAAATAGAAAGCCATGAAGGTAGCCGTACTCCTCTCCGGCGGGCTTGATTCCACCACCGCGCTGCACTGGGCGAAGGCCCGGCACGAGGTAGTGTGCGCCATCGCGTTCGACTACGGCAGCAACCACGGCAAGAGGGAATTGGCGTGCGCGCGGCACCAGGCGGAGGCGCTGGGCGTGCCGTACCGGGAAATCGACCTCACCGTGCTGAAGCCGCACCTGGCCAGCGCGCTGCTGAGCGGGGCGGACGCCATCCCCACGGGTGACTACGCGGAGGAAAACTTGAAGCAGACCGTGGTGCCGTTCCGCAACGGCATCTTCCTGGCCATCGCCGCGGGCGTGGCGGAGAGCGCGGGCGCGGAGGGGCTGGTGATTGCGGCCCACGCGGGCGATCACGACCTGTATCCCGACTGCCGCGCGGAGTTCATGGACGCCATGGGGGCGGCCATCCGTCTGGGCACCTACGCGCAGCTGCAGGTGCTGGCACCGTTCATCCACGCCAGCAAGGGGGAGATAGCGGCGCAGGGCGCGCGGCTGGGCGTGGACTACGCGCACACGTACTCCTGCTACCGCGGCGGCGAGAAACACTGCGGGCAATGCGCCACCTGCCGCGAGCGCAAGGAGGCTTTCGCCGCCGCCGGAATCCCCGACCCCACCGAATACGAATCCTGACACCGCCATGCCTTCCGTCCTCATCAAAACCTACGGCTGCCAGATGAACGAGCGCGACTCCGAACAGGTCGCAAGCATGTTCCTCGCCGGCGGGTATACTCTCACCAGGGATGAGAACGAGGCGGATGTCATCCTCATCAACACCTGCGCCGTGCGCGAGAAGGCGGAGCTCAAGGCGCTCGGCAAGATGGGTCTGCTCTGCGCGCGCCCGGATGCCAAGCCGTGGGTGGTGTACGGCTTCATGGGCTGCATGGTGCAGAGCCGCGCGCAGTCGCTCTTCCACGACATCAACCGGCTGGACGTGGTGACGGGCACGCGGCAGTACCACAACGTGTACGCCATCTGCAACCGCCTGCTCAAAAGCCGCCTGGGCATGGGGATTACCGAGTCTCTGAAGCGCGGCGCGCACATCTGCGAGGTGGGCGAGGTGGAGGGCTTCCAGAACGAGATACGCGACCACCTGCCGCCCTCCGGCGGCTGCACGGCGTTCGTGTCCATCATGCAGGGCTGCGAGATGCGCTGCTCCTACTGCATCGTCCCCAGCACGCGCGGCGCGGAATGCAGCCGCCCCGCCGCGGACATCATCAAGGAGGTGCGGGAGCTGGTGGAGCGCGGTGTGAAGGAGGTTACCCTGCTCGGGCAGATTGTGAACCGCTACGGCAGGGAGGAGCCCGCCGTGAACGGGCGCGGCGCCTTCGTGCGCCTGCTGGAGAGCCTGCACGACATCGACGGCCTGGAGCGCCTGCGCTTCACCTCGCCGCACCCCATCGGCTTCCGCGAGGACCTGGTGCACGCCTACACCTACCTGCCGAAGCTGTGCAGCCACATTCACTTCCCCATGCAGAGCGGGAGCGACCGCATCCTGCAGCTCATGCGGCGCCCCTACAAGAACGAGAAGTACCTGCGCCTGTGCGACGCCATGCGCGAGGCGCGCCCCGATTTGGCCATTACCACGGACATCATTGTGGGCTTCCCCGGCGAGACCGACGAGGACTACCAGCAAACCAAGGCCGCGGTGGAGCGCGTGCAGTTCGACAACGCCTTCGTGTTCCAGTACTCCCCGCGGCGCGACACCGTGGCGGCCGCCATGCCGGACCAAATCTGCCTGCGCGTGAAGGAGGAGCGCAACCACGACCTGCTGGAGACGGTGAACCGCATCGCCACCGCGCGCAACATGGCGCTGGTGGGCACGGAGCAGAGCATCCTGGTGGAGGGGCCGAGCAAGAGCAACCCGGACAGGCAGCAGGGGCGGTCCTCGCAGAACAAGCCGGTGATTATCCAGAAAGGCAAGGCGGAGGTGGGGAGGATTGTGCCGGTGAGGATTACGGAATGCACCGGGTTCACGCTGTACGGCGAAGTGGGTAATTAGGATTAAGATTAAGATTAGGATTAGGATTAGGATTAGGATTAGGATTAGGATTAGGATTAGGATTAGGATTATGAAGGCGACTCTGATTGGATTGTTGATGACGTGGTGTGTTGCTCTAGCGGGGGAGTTTCCTTGGAGCGATGCGCCTAGTGCCGAGCTGAAGGCGGCTAGCGTAGCGCCGGACCGGGTGTTTACCGAGGAGCCGTGCGACTGGCGGCCCACCCTCACGCCCATGTGCAAGGAGATGGTGAAGGATTGCAAAACCGCGCGGGAGGCCGTGCTGGCGCTCTCCACACAACTGCCCAAGGCCACGGGCGTGTACTACACCACGGAACGCCGCCGCGCGGACATGAACGCGCTGGAGGCGCTGGCGGAGAAGAAGGTGTCGTGCACCGGGCAGAGCATCCTGCTGGTGTGCGCGCTGCGGTCGGTGGGCATTCCCGCGCGCGTGGCGGGGCTGCTGTCCTGGCACCACATCCAGGGCAACCACACCTGGGCGGAGGCCTGGTTCGACGGCGAGTGGCACATGATCGAGTACAACGAAAAGGATTTCAACAGTGCGTGGGTCATGAGCTACATCGGCATGCTGGACCCCGACCGCAACGCCCTGGAGCGCATCAAGGCCGCCACGCCCGACGGCAAGGACTTTTTCTACCCGCCCATGCTGGCCAAGCAAATCGGCAAGGAGCCCGTGGCATCGGAGGACGTGACCGCGCGCTACCTCAAGCTCTCACGCGCCTGGCACGAGCAGAAGGGCCAGCCCGCCAACGTGCAGAGGCTCATGGTGAACATCACCCCGCGCACGGAAGAGGCCCTGCCCATCGTGCTGCTGGATGAATCCGGCAAGGAGGTGGACAAGGCCACCCTGCCCACGCTGAAAGACGATGCCAACAAGTTTGCCGAGCTCAACCTGCCCCGCGAGGGCAAATTCCAAATCCGCATCGCAAACTCCCCGCAAACCCTGCCCGTCCAGGCCACGGAGAACGCGGTGCAGATGATGACGCTGCAGGCAAAATAGAAATAAGGCACTTATTTCTCCCAGCGCTTGTGCTGCATGGCGTCCTTGGCGGCGGCCATTTCCGCCTTGTGTTTGCTGGGGCCCTCCGCGGAGCCGAGGAGGATGCCGCACCAGGTGACGGTGGCGCGGAACGGACCCATGCCCACATCCTCGCCCACGGCCTCCACGGTGTATTCCGGGCCGCAGTTGTTGATGGCCTGCAGGGTTTCCAGCAGCGCGCCCTTGTAGTTGACGGCGGTCAGGCTCTCCACGCGGTCCAGGCTGTCGCTCAGCAGGGCGAGCGAGACCTTTCGGGCGGCGGGGTAGCCGGAATCCATCATCACGGCGCCGATGACGGTTTCAAAGGTGTTGGCGAGGACGGAGGGGGTGTTGCGGCCGCCGCTCTTCTCCAGCTGCGGGCTCATGGCGAGCTGATCGCCCCAGCCGAGGCCGCGGCACAGCCCCGCCAGGTGCTGGCGGCTCACCACGGCGGCGCGCATCTTGGTGAGCTGACCCTCGTCCGCCTTCGGGAAACGCGTGAACAGCTCGCGGCTCACCACCAGCTCCAGCACGGCGTCGCCCAGGTATTCCAAGCGCTCGTACGCGATGTTGGTGCTGCGCTTCTGGTCTACGCTGGGGTGGGTGAGCGCCTGCTCCAGCCACGCGGCATCCGTGAAAATGTAGCCCAGGCTCTTTTCCAGCACGTCTCTCTGCATGCGCATACTCTACCACACCGCACCCCGCGCGGCGAACATTTTTCTTCCGGCGGGCGTATGTGCTTGACATGGCGGGGGCGTGGTGCCAGAATGGGGACAAATGAATAAACCGTTTGTTTCATTCGCACTGTTGGGGCTGCTGCTAGGCAGCCCCGTGTATTGCCAGGACCCCGCACCCGCCGCCGACGACACACCCGCGGCCGAAGACACCGCCAAGGCCAAGCCCACGCCCGCGGAGCTGAAGGCGGAGAAGCTCAAGAAGAAGTCCGAGAACCTGAAGGTGAAGTGGTACAACGATGAGAAAAAGGCTTTCAAGGATGCCAAGAAGTACAACCTGCCAGTGTGGGTGCTGTACTCCAACCCCGCCACGTGCGGCGTGTGCCAGCTTCTGGACAAGGACATCATCAACTCCCGCCAGCTCAAAAATGCCAAGGGGCTGTTCATCGGGTTCCGCAGCACGTCGCCGCTGCCCAAGTACGGGTGCGACAAGGGCATGCCGATGGGTGCTCTGGTGGAGCCCAACGGCACGAAAATCTGCAACCTGAGCTACAATCCCAACATGAAGCCGGAGAAGTACATCGAGCAGATCACCAACGCCCGCATCCGCATCCAGGAGGGCAAGGACGCCCCGATCATGCTGGACGGCAAGAAGATTCCCCCGCCCCCCACCAACTGATGAAAGGCGCCATCCTTGCACTCTCCCTGTGCCTGTGCGGCATCACCGCCGCGCAGGAGTCCCCTGCCCCCGCAGCGGCTCCCGCAGAGGTTTCCGCGGCGGAACGCGACCAGCAACTGCTGGATTCCTACGCCGCCCAGCCCACGCTGGAGAACGCCGCACGCATCCTGGGGCTCGCATCTTTGGACGACGAGAACGGCACGTACCGCATGGGGTTCTGCAGCCAGCTGATCCGCCAGCACAGCGCGCACCTGAACGAGCTGCTGGAGAAGGCGGGCGGCGGGGATTCACCGACCATCCGCCTGCACATCTGCACCTGCTGCTGGCTGGCGGACACGCCGGAGAGCAACAAGGCCGCCGCAACCATACTGAAGTACGACCCCATCATAGAGGCGTGGTCCCGCATCAAGCCCGGCACGCCCAAACCGGATTTCACCAAGCTGGAGGAGCTGACCTCCGAGCCCATGGAGGCCATGGCGCTGGATATGGCGTGGGGCGCGTACGATGCCACGCGCAGGCGCGACATCCTTAGCTCGTTCATCCGCTGCGGCACCCGCACCGCCGCGCCGGAAAAGCCCCTCAAGCTCTGGATGGTGACCGATGAGCAGCGGGCGCGCGCAGCAAAAGCCCCCAACGGCATAGACGTCGTGTCCATGGCCGCCAAGTGGAGCGTGCAGAGCCGCGCGAAGGCGGATGCCGCCTTTGCCGCAGAGGTTCAGGCCTGCCTTTCCACCATGCCCGCGGATGTGCAGGGCCGCTGGAAGGAGCCCCTGCCGGACTACCCGCAGAACGAATCCGAATACACCCCCAATCCCAAATCAAACCAACCATGACCATGCGTTCCGCACTTCTCCCGCTGCTTGCGGCGGCCATGCTGCCGTCTGTTGCCCAAGACAAGCCCGCCGCGCCTACTCCGCCGGCGGTTCCGGCGGCTGCGAACCTGCAGCCGGAGGTGAAATCCTACGTGCTGCTGGTGACCGCCGCCATCATGGAGAAAACCGCGGAGCTGTACGAGCTGAACGCGGAGGGTGACATCAAGCGCATGCTCGCGGAGGTCACCGCCGCCAACCTTGGCGTACCCACGGACAAGCTGCCGGAGGCGCACCGCGCGTACCTGGCGGAGCGGCACGCCGTGCTGCGCGCCATTGTGCAGGAGGTGCAGGCGATGGAAAACGCGACGGATGCCGACGCCAAAGCCGTGGTGGACGCGCACCAGGGGGAATTCAAGGCCATTGACGCCAAGTACCCGGAACCCGCCGCAGCCCTCAACGAGCGCATGCTCAACAAAACCGCGCACGAGCTCATGATTCAGGGCAACATCGGCACGCAGGCCATTGCCAACGTGATGGCGCACCCGGAGATTGCCTCCAAGGGTCAGAAGGCCACCATGATTGCCTACTACAGGGAGGCCGCGCGCCTGCTGCGGGAAGCCGCCCGCCTTTGATTGAAAAAAGCGGTTTGTGATTGACTACCGCGCGCGCGAGTGGTACAATCCCCGCGATATGACAGATTTGCCAAAGGCGTACGAACCCGCAGAGGTTGAGGAAAAGTGGCAGACCCGCTGGATGAGCGGGGGTTGCTTCCATGCAGACCCGCATTCTCCCAAGCCGGCCTACAGCATTGTCATACCCCCGCCGAACGTGACCGGCGTGCTCCACATGGGGCACGTGCTCAACAACACCATCCAGGATATCCTGGCGCGCCGCGCGCGGCAGGAGGGCAAGGAGGTGCTCTGGCTGCCCGGCACCGACCACGCGGGCATCGCCACCCAGGCGCGCGTGGAGAAGGAGCTGGCCAAGGAGAACCCGCCCCGCACCCGCTACGACGTGGGCCGCGAGGACTTTGTGAAGATGGTGTGGGAGTGGAAGCAGAAGCACGGCGGCATCATCATCAAGCAGCTCAAGAAGCTCGGCTGCTCCTGCGACTGGGAGCGCGAGCGCTTCACCATGGACGACGTGTTCGCCCCGGAGGTGGCGCGCGCCTTCACGGAACTCTTCAAGCAAGGCCTCATCTACCGCGGCCGCCGCATGGTCAACTGGGACCCCGTGCTGCTCACCGCCCTCTCCGACGAGGAGGTCATCATGACCCCCACCCACAGCAAGCTCTACACCATCCGCTACAAGCTGGCGGACGGCTCCGGCCAGCTGCTGGTGTCCACCACACGCCCTGAAACCATCATGGCGGACGTGGCGGTGGCGGTGAACCCGAAGGACCCGCGCTTCTCCCACCTCATCGGCAAGACAGTCATCCGCCCGCTCGTGGAGCGTGAGATACCCATCATTGCGGACGAGCACGTGGAGATAGACTTCGGCACGGGCGCGCTGAAAATCACGCCGGCGCACGACCGCACGGACTTCGAGGTGGGCATGAAGAACAACCTGGAAATCATCGACGTGCTCACGCCGGACGCCCACATCAACTGCCCGGAATGCCCGGAGCTGCACGGCCTGGACCGCGAAGTGGCGCGCGAGAAATCCATCGAGCTCATCAAGGCCAAGGGCCTGCTGGAAAAGGTGGAAGAGTACGACAACAACGTGGGCGTGAGCCAGCGCTCCGACGTGCCCATCGAGCCGCGCCTGAGCATGCAGTGGTTCCTGAAGTATCCCTGCGTGCAGGAGGCCGCGGACGCCGTGGCCAACGGCGACATCACCTTCCGCCCCGCCCGCTGGGCCAAGACCTACGCCCACTGGCTGGAGGGCATCCAGGACTGGTGCATCAGCCGCCAGCTCTGGTGGGGACACCGCATCCCCGTGTGGTACCGCAAGGACAAGGCGCAGCAGCTGCAGGAAGCCACCAAGCTGGACAACGAGGATGCCGCCGCGGGCGACATCTACGTGGGCGTGGAACCGCCTGCCGACGCGGAGAACTGGGTGCAGGACGAGGACGCGCTGGACACTTGGTTCAGCAGCTGGCTGTGGCCCTTCGCCACCATGGACCAGGAGTGCCTGGCCAAGTTCTACCCCACCACGGACCTGGTGACGGGTCCGGACATCATCTTCTTCTGGGTGGCGCGTATGATCATGGCGGGCTACCGCTTTGCGGGCGGCAAGCCGTTCGGCAACGTGTTCTTCACCTCCATCGTGCGCGACCTGCTGGGCCGCAAGATGAGCAAGAGCCTGGGCAACAGCCCGGACCCGCTGGACCTCATCGCCAAGTACGGCGCGGACGGCCTGCGTTTCGGCCTGATGCGCATAGCGCCCACCGGCACGGACGTGAAGTTCGACGAGAAGCAGATTGAGGAAGGCAAGAACTTCGCCAACAAGCTGTACAACGCCGCGCGCTTCCGCATGATGCAGGGAGAGGCCACCACCGAGCCCGCTCCCAAATTCACCGCGGTGCACATCGATATCCTCTCCAAGCTCAAGAAACTGCACGCGGAAGTGGCGGACGCCCTCTCCAAGTACGAGTTCAACACCTACACCCAGGCCCTGTACTCCTTCTTCTGGAACGAGTACTGCTCCCTGTTCCTGGAGGCCGTGAAGAACGACCTGCGCGAGGGCGAGCCCGCCGTGAAGAACGCCACCCTGTTCACCATGGACACGGTGCTGCGGCACTACCTGGCGCTGCTGGCGCCCATCATGCCGCACATCACGGAGGAGCTGTGGGCCAGCCTGGGATTCGCCGCGCGCGAGGACGGCAAGCCCCTCATGAGCACCGAGCTGCCCTGCGCGGACTCCCTGCTCTCCGGGCTGGACGACACCGCCGTCTCCAAGGCATGCGCCATGGCCTCCGCCCTCTACGAGACCGCCAACCGCGCCCGCAACCTCAAGGCGGAATACGACCTCGCCACCAACAAGAAGGTCCGCTTCGTCATCAAACCCGCCCTACCGCTGGACGACGACCTGTGCGCGCGCCTGGCCCTGCTGGCCGGGGCTCAATCCGCCACGGCGGATGCGGCGTACGAGGCACCCAAGGGCACTCCCACGGCGCTCACGCCGTTCGGCGAGCTGTTCCTGCCGCTGGAAGGGCTGGTGGACGTGGAGGCGGAACGAGCCCGCCTGGGCAAGGAAATTGAGAAGATTACCAAGGAAATACAGAAGAGCAACGCCAAGCTCGGCAATGCATCGTTCGTGGACCGCGCCCCCGCCGCCGTGGTGGAGCAGGAACGCGCGCGCCTGGCCGACTGGGAAGCCAAGAAAGCCCAGCTGGAAACCATGCTGGCAGCACTCACCTAACCCCTAACGCACCATACCCATGAGCGACGAATTGCTGAAAACATTGCCGGAAGCGGAGCAGAAGGCCCTCTCCCTCTGCGGCATCACCGATGCCCGGCAGCTCGCCAAAATCAGCCCGGCGGCCCTGCACCAGGAGCTGGAACAGGCGCGCTCCTTTTTTCAAGGCGACATCCCCGACAGCCTGCTGGACGAGGCGCGCCTCGCAGAGATTTGCGCCGCCGCCGCCCAAGCCACCTCCACCTTCCCCGACACGGCGGAGCAGGAGAGCGAGATGCTGGCGGCCGAACGCATCCGCCCCAACGTCATGGTCTACGGTGTCCAGCCGCAGCACAGGGACGAGGGATTCTTCGTGCGCCACCAGCCCACGGAATCCGCGTTCCTCAAGGATATCAAGCAAACCAAGGATCCCGTCACCAACCTGGACCCCGCCAAGGCGGAGCGCGGCAAGAGCATGCGCTTCAGCACCATCCGCTGCGGCCACCCCGTCGTTGTGTATGTGGGTGCCTTCGCCACCATCATGCTGATACCGGCGGCACTCATTATCCTCACCCTGCTCTGGCAGGTTGTCACGCGGGGCAACACGCTTCCCCCGGAGCGTCTGGGAATCGGCATGGGCATTGTCCTGGTGATACTGGCGTTCTACTTCCTGATGAACTTCCACGCGCGCTGCACGGTGTGCCACATCCACATCTTTTCCCTGCGCAAGTATCCGCGCAACAAGTATGCCTTCCGCATTCCCCTGCTCGGCTACAGCATCTCCACCGCCCTGCGCGTCTTCTTCACCCTGAAGTTCTCCTGCCCCGCCTGCGGCACCAAGCTTAAGCTCGGCGGCCACAGCAGGCACCGCCACCACCGCAGCCACGAGAACGAACTCTACGGCATCCGCCGCCACCGCACGCATTGAGGATTCCACGCGACATGCGCGCCCTGCTCACCACGCTACCTTTGTTGATGCTCCTGGCTGCTCCCGTGGCTGCACAGGAGGGAGGCACGCCGCAGGCGAGCCTGGAAAGCCACCGCGACCTGGCGCACGCCATCACCGATTTCCTTTCCCGCACGGAAGTGTGCCTGCGGGGATGCACGGATGCCGCATCCGTGCAGGCAGCGCTGCCGGAACTTCGCGAGCTCGCGCAGGAGGCGCGCCGCCTGGCGGATGCGCAGGCAGCCCTGCCGGAACCCACCATGCAGGACTACATGGCCTCCCAAGAGCTCGCCCTGCAGTTTCTGCCCGTTTGGAAAGCCATCCGCGCCCACATGGAGCGGTTGGAGAAAGACGGTCTCATGACGGACGAACTGCGCGCACTGTTGCAGGGCGGCGCGGGAGAATGACAATATGTTTGCGCATCCAGCGCGCTATCGTCCATGCTGGTCCACCTCCACGGTGAGGGCCTGGAGAGCGAACTCGCGTGGGCCGTCGTAGACGATGGAGAGGGACTGGCCGACGGCGGCGTCCGGCATCTGGGGGATGCGGATGGCGCCGCTGAACGGGTATGATGCGCGGATGGCGGCGGGGTCGAAGGACTCCCAACGCGGGGAGGCGGTGGATTTGTATCTGAAGCGGGGCTCGCTTTCCAGCAGGCGGAGCTTGACGCGGCTGAGCTGGCGGACGGCGTTGAAGCTCAAATCCCGCTCCAGAGGCATGGTTCGCAACTCGGAAACATAGGGGCGGCCGATGAAGAAGTCCTGCCAGCCGGGACTCAGTTCGGGGCCTACGATGCGGCCGTTGCCGTCGGCATCCACCTCCACGGGGTAGGTGAGGCCGGGCGTCTGCGCACGCCAGACGACGGCGTGGCTGCCGGCAAGCATTTGCATGCCGGAGAATACGCCGTCCCTCTGCACGCTCACGCCCAAGGCGGTGTCGATGTACCACGGGTTGGCGCTGCTGATGCGCTCCATGAGGAAAAGGTGGTTGGTGGTGTTTTCCGTGACGAACCAGATCTCGTCCTCGCCCGTTTCCGGGGAGGGTCGAGCGGCGATGCGGTGGACGGTGCGGTCCGGCAGGGTCATGCGCTGCCAGGCGGTGACCTGCTGCTCCATGTTCATGGTGAGCACGGCGAGGGAGCCGTCCTTCATCAGCATCCAGATGTAGGAATCCGTGCCGCGCTGCACGCACCACTCCGCCACGCCGCTGTGGAACAGGTGTTCCGCCAGCAGGCTGAGGTCAACGGAGCTGAAGCCGTCGCTCTCCAGCTTGTAGGAGATTTCGCGCAGGCGGCGGCCGCCGCGCTGCACGAATAGGACGGAGTTTTCCACGGCCTGCACGGGCAGGGGTTCGCTGCCCACGGCGGACTGGCGCTTGAATGCGGCGTTGGTGGCGCAGATGGCGCCGTTGTCGGACGCGGTGAGGGCCCACTCGTCCTCCGCGGTACCCACCAGCAGCTCGCGCGTGGCGCACATCCAGCAGATGCGGCTCTGGTCGTCGGAGGCCAGGGTGAGGTGCAGCGCGTCATCGGCGTCGGAGCCCATGCGGAAGCAGGGGAAGTCGTCCACGGCGCTGGCGAAGATGGTGGTGGGGAGGTTGGGGACGCCGCTGAACCAGAGGCGGTTCTGGTAATAGCTGCCGAAGGCGGGGTATCCCATGGTGGGGCCGAAGGCGCCGAGGCTCCAGGAGCGGGTGGCGAAGGAGGCGGGGCGGTCCAGGTAGCGGCTGAGCACGGCCGCGGTGGCGTGGCGACCGTCCGCGACGGAGGTGATGCGGAACTTGTACTCGCGCTGCCCCGCGAGCGTGCGGAAGTACATCATGGGCGACACGGGCAGGGAGGACGAGGCGGTGCACACCAACACCATGCGGCAGGGCAGCTTTTCCGAGCCGCTCAGCGCCCAGTTCTTGCGCTCCTCGTACGGGGACTGGCCGAAGCTCTTGATGGTGGTCCACTGCCAGTTGAGGTAGTCGCTGCCGGTGTCCGCCGCGGAATCGTAGGAGCGGCGCAGCTCCCAGGTGGCGTTCCACTCGCCGTGGGTGGCGATTTCCCAATCGCCGCAGACCTCGATGGGCATGCCATCCGCCAGGCGCATGATGCCGGGCATGAAGTGCTGCGGGTAGTCTGCGGGGGAGGTCTTGCCGGACACGAAATGACGCTCTGCATCGTATGCGGCGCGGCAGGTGTAGTAGCGACGCATGTTGCTGGAGTCCGTCACGTAGACCATGGCGCCGTGCGCCACCTGGGCGGAGGACAAATTCGGGCATGCGGTGACGGTGGCGGTCATGGACTCGTTGCGGAAGTAGGTGCGCTCCGGGATGTCGGCATCCGCCAGCAGGTACTCCGCGCCCGCCATGGCGGAGGAGAAGGCGGTTCCGCCTCCGGAGTCCAGCTCCAGGGCGGCGGTGGCGCCGTCGGTGCCCAAGGAGACGTGCAGGGCTGCGGCGTTGGGGGCGTAGGACGCGCGCGGGTAGGGCTCCGGCACCAGGGTTTCCACCGTCCACTGGTTGTCCGCCAGACGGGAGAGCTTTACGACGGGGTGCGTGGGACAGGTAACGAAGAGGACATCGTTCACCTGTATGAAGCGCAGGGAGTTGATTTGCTCCGCGGTGGTCCACGGGATGCTCAGGTAGAAGTACTCTTCATCCGGACGGCGCACGGCCCAGGCGTTCTTGTAAGCGCGCATGGTGCCGGGGGAGAACTCCAGCATGAGCACATCCGTCTCCGAATAGCGGAACGGCACCAGGCGGGTGACGCCCTCCTGGCTTTCCGCGTAGTCCACCACGCGCGTGCCGCGGCGGCGCTTGATGCCGCCGTACGGCAGCACGGTGAAGTTGCACAGGCGCCCTGCCCCGCGCTGGTACGCCTGCAAATCGATGCGGGCGTCCAGCCAGGGAGAAAGCTCGCCCGCCGTGAATCCGAGTACAATGGGAATCTCTTGCATGCCCGGGGTATAGCACACGCGGCGCGCCCCGCGCCAGCATGCGGGAAAACCCGCATGAGACGCCCGCGGGCGGTATGCCCGTGCGGGAATTTTGAAATTGACATGCGGAGCGGGATGGTGGAAAATGCGGCATGCGTTTGCGGAGGTTTTTCATGAGGGGATTGGCGCCGTTGGCGGCGGCATTGCTGCCGGCACTGTGCGCGGCGGCGGAAACTGCGTCCGTTACCTACTTGGCGCCGGGGGTGAATTTGGAACAAATCACGGCCTCCACGCGGTTCTATGATGTAGGCAAGGGAGCCTACTACTGGTACAGCCACTTGTCGACCACGGAGGAGCTGTACAACCGCACGGGGGATTTCTCCTTCATGGGGAAGCTGGGGGAGCGCTATGTCAAGCAACCGGAATTCAACCCGGATGCGTTCAAGGGGCTGATAAATGACAATTTCACCAGCTGGTACAACGCGGGGTCCAACGCCATCCAATACTGGCAGGACTGCTACGCGCCGTTTTTCAAGAGGTGGGATCAGTCGCGCGAGCTGCCGCAGGGTCTCACCTACGACAAGAACAACCTGGAGGCACTGGCCGGCACCCAGAGCCTGGAGGTGAACATGAAGTTCTACGACAGCTGGTCGGACGTGGAGAAAGGCGTCACCAATGCCTTTGATTGGTACATGAGCGGCAACGTCGGCCCTGGCGGAGGCGGCTTCTTCAGAGAATACTACGACGGCAAAGAAACCTGCAAAGAATGCGGTGTCTACGCATCACAAGCACAAGGCGTTGTGGACATGGATAAGGTGACATCGGGCATTTTCGAGTCCTTCGGTCTGGAACGGCAGGAAGGCGGCACCCTGCAGCTCGTGGAGCAGGGGCTCATCCCCACGCTCTCCGCCAGCGACAGCTTGACCGACTGCGCCCTCACCTGCTACGGTTTCACCCTGGGGGCGGACGGCTTGGTGAATTCCCTCTACATCGCGGATTCGGGCGATGCGGAGTACCGCATCGAGCACATCCACCTGAAGGTGGAGGCGGATAGCAAAGGCAACGAGCACCTGCTGATATTCACGGACGAGGCGTGTACGAAGGCTTGGCACAGCGACGGCTTCTCCAAGTGGGGGCTCACGGGCATCTGCCACATCAACACACCCGACGAGCTGAAAGAGCTGTACAACACACTCCACAACCCGGCCACACCGATGGAGTGGACCGGCGAAACCGAATACTGGTCCACCGACACCACTCTCGGATGGAACGTGAAAATCGGGGACGGAACCTACACCAGCGGCTACGAGAACGGACACCCCGTGCTGTTCACGGATGCCGCGTACGAGTTCAGAAACTATGTGAAGGGAGATGTCAATACCCCGCTCATGGAAGTGGTGAACGACGAGTACGACTACAGGTTCCTGCTTAAGAGGGACGAGAAAAAGGGTACCCTGGAGCCCGGCACGCTCAAGATCGGCACGCTGGATAAGAGCGGCACGGGCGAGCTGCGTTTCATCAATGTCTCCCTGACGGTGGATACGTGGCAAGTGCGGGAGGGCTCCGTCATTATCGAGGGAACCTCCGCCGACATCGCCAACGCTACAATCGACGGCACGCTGGCCATCGTGGGCGAAAAATGCAAGCTCACCCTGGGCAGCGGCATCTCCGGTTCGGGCACCATCATCCTGGGCGACAAGACCTCGCTGGACCTTGGCAACCAAGCCATCTCCCTCTCCGTCACCCTGCAGGGCTCCAATGCCTCCATCACAAACGGCATCATCACCGGCGACCTGATACTGGCGGATAATGTCTCCTACACCTGGAGCAAGGATGCCGGTCTGCAGCTCCAGGGCAACATCATCCTGGGCGACGGGGCCACGTTTAACTTCGGGGGTGAGACCTTCTCCAAACCCTTCACTATGCAGGGCTCCGCCACCATCGGCAACGGCACGTTTGACGGCTCCCTGACCGTGGCAGATGGCAAGCGCCTGACCCTGCTGGCAGACACCACCATCACCGGCG
>JAKSOT010000049.1 GCA_024405455.1 Akkermansia sp.
TTATGAAGCTTCATCTTCCGTTCTCTCTCCGCAAGGCATTGCTGGCCGTCCTTGCAAGCACCACGTACTTCAGCACGGCGGAGGCCGCCTGCCTGCATGCGGCGGTGTCGCCCACCACCTACACGGACTTCGGCCAGAACATGGCGCGCTACAGCGTGTACCAGGTGAACGAGCTGCTGACGCAAATCCGTGCGAACAACGGCGTGCAGATACCCTACACCACGGATACGCCCCCGGCGACCATGGGCGTGGGCCAGCCGATGATCAGCTTCGAGAGCGTGAACGGCGACGGCGCCTTCACCGCCGTGGGCTACAACTACACCGCCACCGTAGCCCACAACGGCTGCCCCAATCCCTGCTTCACCGGCCGCTACGTGGGCGAGGACCAAGCCGTCCACTACCAGGGCGTGGAGTACCGCAGCAGCCAGAACAAGGTGTTCCTGCTTTCCCCGAGCATCGACTACAAGATCACCCGCTCCAGCAAGATATTCACCGACATCACGGCATCCGGCGTGTTCGACACGACGCAGTTCCTGCGGGATGGCGGGCAGGTGACGGACCTGGTGCACTACCGCGCGGGTGCCGGAACCTGCGACCAAGCGGATTTCGAGGGCAACACCCACAACCTGGCGGGCGGCTACGCCTACATCACCGGCGGCGTGGTGGCAACCCTCGGCTTCTCCTACATGGAGAAAAGCGCCACGTATGAGGGGTACGACTACGAGAGAAACTACGGACCCGATGAAGGCCCGCGCGATTCCCGCGGCGTGATTGACGACCCGTACACCATCAGCATCCGCGGCATCCAGGACTACGGCCCTGGCGGCGCGGGCCAGCCCTCAGAGGACAACCCCAAGGTGTACCTGCTGCCGTTCGTCTCCCGCGGCGGCGACTCCGGCAGCCCGGTCTGGGCATGGAACGAGAAGACAAAGGCCTATGAACTCATCTCCTGCCACCAGGCGCGCGGAGGCGACAACAGCTACTCCCGCGGCGCCAGCGAGTGGACTATGGCCGCCATGGAGTATTTCAACGAGCACGTGGACATGGACCAGGCCGGCCACACCGTGCACATGGGCGCGGTCGAGAGGCAGGGCGACTACAAGTACGACGACACCAACAAGGTGGGCACCACCCTGCAGTACGGCTCCATCACCGGAGTCGACGGCGCGTTTGAGGATGTGTCCTTCTGCGGTGTCGGACCCAAGGACGGGAAGACCATCTACACCTGGCTCTCCCTGTACGACCGCAAGGACGTGCAGAACTGGTACAGCTACGGCAACGCCTACTTCAACGCCAACGGCAACGGCAGCGGCAAGGAAATGCACCTGGGCGACCTCTTCTACACGGAGAACATCGTCTTTTCATCCGATGGCAGCGACGTCAACAACATCGTCCTGGATGCGGACATCGACATGGGCATCGGCTACGCGCAGTTCACCACGAAAGAGGCTGGACAGACCGCCAAATTCTACCTCCGGAGCAATGAGAACGCCCTGGGCCGCGACTACATGCTCAACAGCGCCGGCTACATTGTGGACGAGGGCGCGGAGCTGCACATACAGGTCACCAACACCCAGGAGGATTCGGAAGGCAACGCCTATTTCCGCGAGTGGCGCAAGCAGGGCGCGGGCGACATGTTCCTGGAGGGGCGGGGCGACAATGAGATTTTCCTGAACCTGGGCGGCAGCGGCACCACCTACCTGCATGAGGAAGGCGGCTATGCCGCGTACAACGTGCTCATCAACAACGGCGCCACCCTGAACTTCGGCACGGATATCAAGCAGATTGCACGCGATGTCACCTTCGGCAACGGCGGCGGATACCTGGAATTCTCCGGCCTGAAGGACTTTGATTGGTACAGCGGGGAGAACAGCAATGTGGAGGCCGACGGCTTCACTGTCAACGCCCTCACGCAGGACGCCACGCTTATCAATTCCCAAGGCAATACCACGCTGCACTACAAGACCGGCGGCGAAACCACCTTCCTCGGTTCCTTCCAGGACACCAAGGACTCCACCCTCACCGTCGTCTACGAGGGCGGCGGCACCTGGACGCTCAACAGCATCCACACCAAGCTGCTGAATGCGGGCAGCTCGTTCATTGTGCAGAGCGGCACTGCGGAGCTGGTGGGCCAGCACACCGTGCACGGCATCGGCTCCATCGAGGGCAAGGGCGGCACGCGCTACACCCACCCGGACGACTGGCACTACTCCGACGCCGCCATGAACGTGGAGGTGCGGGAAGGTGCAACCTTCCGCCTGGGCAGCCACGCCCGCCTCACCGGCAACGTGGATGTGCAGTCCGGCGGCACGCTGGAGATTGCGGAGGGCGTGAAGCACCGCTATGAGTACATCGAGGGCTGGCTGATTGCGGAGGACACCACCTCTGATTTCTACCGCGGGTTCTACGGCCTCAAGGGCAACGTGTCCCTGGCCGAGAACTCCACCCTGCGCTTCAAGTTCTCCGAAGGCACGGACGCCGAGAACGTGTATGGCGGCGACATCACGGGCGCGGGCAACGTGGACATGCAGCTGGGCGGCAGCGGTGCCACACTCGTCCTTTCCGGCAACAATACTTTCACCGGAACCAAGCACCTCTCCGGCGGCGGCCTGGTGGCGGCGCGTGAAGCCTCCCTCGGCTACACCACCGACAACAAGTGGCACGTGAAGGAGGACGCCTTCATCGCCGTGAAGGGAATCGACGGCAACCAGGCCCTGACGCACATTGCAGGGGACAGCACGGGCGTGATTGCCCTCACCCAGGACCAGACAGAGCAGGTGGACCTCACCGGCACGGGGCACACGGGCATGTTCGTGGGCGCGCTGGCGGGGCAGGTGGTGCAGTACGGCGAAGCCCCCGAGGTGAAGGGGCACAAGACCGTCTACACGGAGGACAGGCTGGCTCCCGTGGAGCTGGACGGCGAGCGCAAGTGGCAGCTTGGCGGCGGCGGTGGCGAGCTGGTGGTGAACTTCCTGCTGGAGGACAGCGCCGCGGAGCTCGTGCTCGGCAACGAGTACACCACCGGCACCGTCACCCTCACCAACATCTGGAACCAGATAGGCTCCATCAACTTCGCGGGACGCGTCACCCTCAACTATACCGACGAGGAGGCCCTCGGCGGCTCCAAGATCAGCCTCGGCTACTCCAACCGCGTCATCGGCTCGTCCAGCCTGCTCAAGAACATCACCCGCAGCTCGGACGGCGTGCTCCTGCTGGACAAGATGCCGGAGGCGGACGTGGATTTGACCGACCACCACTTCATGGCGCTGGGTTCCGACGGCGACATGGTGTACAGCGGCAGCATCACGCCCACCGCGGGCAGCTACCGCTTCGGCGGCATCACCGGCACGCTGGAGCTGCAGACCGCGCTGACGGACGGTGACGGCGAGACCCGCAACCTGCTGGTGGACGGCCAGGGCTATGCCGGCGGCACGCTCGCGCTCGCCACGCAGGCCACCCTCACCGGAGAGGTGGTGGTCACTGGGCACGACACCGACCGCCATCCCGAATTCAGCGGCGGCGACATCTCGCTGCGCCTAGACACCGCGAACGCCATCACGTCCGCCTCCCGCATCACCGTGAAGGAGGGCGGCAGCATCGATATCAACGGCACCACCCAGACCTTCCACGGCTTCAACATGGAGGCGGGGAGCGCGCTGGTGGACACCTCCGAGCTGTGGAGCGGCAGCGCCGTGGTGGATGTGGCGGCGGGCGCCACATCCCGTCTGGGCGGCAAGGTGGACGTGTACAGCCGCACCAAGACCGGGCAGGGCGATATGGTGCTGGGCGGCAGCAACAACTACGGCGTGTTCTTCATCCGCGAGGGCCGCGTGCTGCTGGAGAACGGCAACGCGCTGAGCGCCTCGGGCACCGCCATGCTGGAAAGCGGCGGTGTGCTGGATGCAAGCAATGTGGACATCTCCGCCTCCATCGGCTTTGCGGGCGGCACGCTGCAGGTGGGCACCAAGAGGGTGGCCGGCAGCCTGGCCGTGGCCGCGGGATATGATGGCACCGTGCAGCAGAACGCCAACAACATCACCACTTCCATCAATTCCGGCCTGCAGGTGGCCCAGGGCGCTACCCTCAAGCTCTCCGGCAACCACGGCAACTTCAACTTCTCCGCAGAGGAAATCAACGAGGATGGCGGAACCATCGCCCTGGAGGGCAACAGAATCGCCTTCACCAACGGCAAGGAGATGACCATCGGCGGTGTCGTCAGCCTCAAGGGGCAGGGCCTCGCCGCCAACGAGCGCGTCACCCTCTACAGCGACGGCTCGTCGGACAACATGATCCGCAACATCAACGAGCTCCATATCGTGGACGGCCAGAGCGCCGCCATCCAGGAAGCCTCGTGGAACACCATCTGGAACATCCACAGCCTCACCGGCAGCGGCGACCTCAAGTGGGTGTCCAACACCACCCACTGGTATTCCGCCCGCGTGGTGCTGGACGGCGCCAACTCCTTCACCGGGCAGTTCACCGCGGAACGCATATACGGCAACGTTGCCGAACGCTGCTACCAGTCCTTCGTGGAGGCCCGGCACGACCTCGCCATGCAGAACATGGACGTCTCCGTCATCGGCAAGGGGAACCAGAGCAACATGGCGCTGGCGGTCAACACGGACAACCTGCAGATGCGCAGCCTTTCCGGCAACGGGTTCGCCCTGCTGTATGCGGGCGCCGCCCTGGAGGGCGCGGACCATGACAAGGACGAACCGCTGAAGGCGGCGCCGGAATCCACGCGCCGCGCCACCCTCACTATCACCGGCTCGGGCAACCACACGTTCAGCGGCAACGTCTCCGGGCATGACCGCTACATCGGCTACGAGACCAAGGAGGACGGTTCTCAGGTGCAGGTGGCGGACGTGACCAATGCCGGCATCAGCATCGTGATGGACGGTCAGGGCAAACAGACCTTCAACGGCGCGCACACCCGCTTCAACAGCGTGACGGTGCACTCCGGCGTCCTGGAGCTCGCCTCCGCGGACCTCACCATCAAGGAGAACGTGACCATCACCCGCGGCGCGGAGCTGCAGCTGAGCCGGGCGTACGCGCTGGACAGCGGCAAGACCCTCACGGTGCTGGCGAACGACCCCGGCACCACCGCCATGCTCAGCGGCGAGCTTGCCCTCAACGGCGGCACCCTCACCTTCTCCGCGGAGGGGCTTTCAGATTCCGCCCCTGCGCTGAGCATCGGCTCGCTGAGCGGCGGCAGCGTCACCCTCAACTTCACGGAGACACACGCCTTCACCTCCGACGTGCGGTACCACCTTGCCGACCAGGACTGGAGCCACGTCGTCGTCACGGATGCCACGGAGGGGCTTACCTATCTCACCGCCTCCTACGAGACGGATGCAAACGGCCTGTACGTGAGCTTCACCACCAAGGAGGGCAACCTGATTTGGGGCGGCACGGACGACAACCACGATTGGAGTTCCCGCACCTTCGGACCGTCGGGCCAGGTGCCCACGTCCAACCAGACCGCCGTGTTCAACGATGCCGCGACCAACCACCACGTCAACATCACGGACAATGTGAAGGTGGCGGGCTTGGTCTTCGATGCCGCGGGCGACTATGACCTCTCCTCGGATAATGGCTCCACCGTCACCGCGGGCAACGTTGTCCAATCCGGCAGCGGCATCACCACCCTCACAGAAGCCGTGCGCGTGGGCACCGACCAGAGCCACGGCACCGTCAACATTACCGATGGCGAGCTGCGCGTCACGGATGATGCCGTGCTGCAAAACGTGGACACCATCACAGGCGGAGGCACGCTGGGCGTGGATTTCGGCAAGGGGCACACGGGAACTGTCGCCGCGCTGTTTGCGCCGGACTCGTCCGTGGGTTTCCTGCACGTGGTGAGCGGCACCTTTGAGGCGTACTGGACCCCGGGATACGCGGGTGTTCTGCTGGACGAGGGTGCGGGGTATACCGTGGGCGCGCAGCAGACGCTGGCGTATGTGCAGGCGGGGCAGGGCGGGGGCGGCTCTCCCGCCATGCTGAACCTCGGCACCCGCAAGCTCACCGCCGCCATGGTGGTGATGCAGGGTGACCTGGCCATCTCCGGCACCGGCGGCGAACTCCATGCCGACATCACGGGTGGCCACACCATCACCACCAGCGGCATCGTCACCCTGCGCGGCTCCAACTTCGACGGCAACCTGCACGTGCAATCCGGCACGCTCAGCCTGTACGATGGCGCGAACACCCACGTGGCGGGGATCACGATGGATGCCAACACCACGCTCTTCCTCGGCATCTCCACCGGGCTGGAGGGCGGCGCAACCATCCACATGGGCAATAACGCCAGCCTGCGGATGGAGAACGGCGCCGGCGGCTCCCACATCGTGAACGCCCATATCGTGATGGACGGCTCCTCCGCCTCCCTCTACGGCACGCTCTACGGCAACAGCACGGTCGTGCGCGGCTCCATCGAGGGACACGGCACGCTCTTCCTGAAAGCCCAGAGTTCGTTCTGGAACAACTCCTGGAGCATTGAATCCCTGCTGCAGGACGGTGAAGCGGGCGCGCTGGCGCTCTCCTCCGACGGAAACGTGACCCTCTCCAGCACCAACACCTACAGCGGCGGCACCACCATCACCGGGAACAGGCTCACCACCAACAACGAGCGCGCGCTCGGCACAGGCACGCTCAACATGACCGCCGGCGAACTCGTCCTCAAGAAGGACCTCACCGTCGGCGGCCTCTCCGGCAGCGAGAATGCCACCATCAACCTGGGCACGAAGCGGCTCACCGTGGACTCTACCGTGGACACCCGCTTCTCCGGTGAGATCAGCAACGGCTCCCTTGCCAAGCTCGGTAGCGGCACGCTGGAGATTGAAGTCGGCGGTGAGCTCGACAACATCTCCGTCGGCGGCGGCACGCTTGCCCTGGGTGACTGCGCCGTTTCCGGAAACCTGTCCGTGGCGGCGGGCGCCACGCTGGATTTCACCGGGGACATGCTGAGGCTCTCCCACGCCGTGGACAATGCCGGAACGTTCCGTTTCAGCACCCCCGGCACCAGCATCGAAATCGAGAACGGAAGCGGGTTTGACATCCACACCGACGGTTATCTGGACGTGAATGGCAACAAAGCCGACAACGGCTTCGCCCAGGGCCTCACCATCCAAGTGTTCGAGAACACCGGGGACGGACAAATCGAGGGGATTGCGCCGGAGGTGGCCTACATGGGCGACACCCTGACGCTGGACCTGGCCACGGGCGTGGCATCCAGGGGCGGCAGCAATTCCGCGTACACCGTGCGTTTGGGAACGGTGGTGTACGACGATGCCTTTGCCGCCGCGCCCGGCGCGAAGGCGGTCGAGAGCTTCAGCCTGGCGAGCGTGGATCCCTTCGCACCCGCCGCCCTCCAGCTCTCCCGCAACCTGGACGAGGGCGTGCGCATCACCGTCTCCGGCAACGGCGGCAACATCCGCCTGGACAGGAACGTGGTGCTTGCCGCCGGGGATGTCGACATCATGCCTTTCTCCTACACCACCCTGCAAGGCGAGGGCACATTGGCCCTGGACAGCGGAAAGGTGGTCATGCCCGACCAGATGGGCCTTGCGGACGCGGGTGAGTGGACTGGTACTGTGCGCATTTCCAATACGTCCTTCAAGGACGCTGACATTACAGGCTTGGCCAACAGCACCTCCCGCGTGGAGATGTACGGCATCACCGGCGGCTATCTCAAGCAGTGGCAGGAATCACTCGACACCAACATCCGCCTCACGGACACGGAGGGCGGAGCCTACGCCTGGAAGTGGACGGAAGGGAGGGCCGAAGCCGCCAAAGCCGCCACCATCACCTTCAACGGAACGTGGGACGGCTCCGGCTCGTTCGTTGTGGGCGGTGCGGGCAGGAGCCAGAACTTCACCTTCAAGGGCGACCTCTCCGGCTGGACCGGACGCTACATCCAGAACGGCGACACCTCCCTGGTCACCTTCGCCGGCACGGCGGAAAGACAGGTGGTGGGCGCTGATTTCGTGCGCAGCAACGGCACGTTGAACATGGCGGTGGGCGACGGCGCGAGCGCCACCCACGCGGAAATCCGCGGTTCTCTGCGCGATGTTTCCTCGTTGGAGGTCAAGGCCCGTTCCACCGCGGAACTGGTTGGCGCGAACAACAGCATTGGCACCCTCACCGTCAATGCGGACGCCCAGCTTCTCAACAGCGGCACCACCACCCTCACCGGCGCGCTCACCAATTCCGGCAGCATCACCAACAGCGGCACGCTCACCATCGGCACCAAGCTCACCAACGGCACCATTGCCAACACCGGTACCCTCGTCATCAGCTCCCTGATGGAAGGCGAGGTCACCGACTATGTGGACGCCCTGGGCAGACGCACCTCCAACGGCAACGGCTTCGCCACCACCACGCTCACCGTGCGCGAGTCCGGCGCCACCATCACCAACTCCGGAAAGGGAGTCATCCTCTATGGCGGCGTTGATGTGACGGATGACGTGGTCACCACGGGTGTGATCACCAAGCGGGTGAACCACGGATCCTACCGCATCCTCACCACGGACAATGCCGTGACGTACAGCGCCATAGCCTCCAAGGCGAACGGTGCCCTGGAGTACATCACCATGGCATCCGACACCCACCTGCGCGTGGACGGCGGCGAGGTGCCGAACCTTCGCACTTCCCAAGTGAAAGCGGAGGGAACGGCCACGCTGGATTTGGAAGACGGAACCACGCTGGTGGTGGATGCCTCCACCGCAGCCAAGGTGGCGGCAGGGGGCACCGTGACCCTGCAGATGCAGACGGACACCCCCACCACGCACGCCTCCATCGGCGGCATGAGCGGCACCACCGTGAACGTCACCGGCAGCGGCGTGCTGGATTTGGGCTCGGCGCAGCACACCATCACCACGCTCAACATCACCGGCGCCACGGTGTACTCCAACCACTCAGGCAGCGGCGGCTTCAATGCGCACAACGCGGTGAACGTGAACGCGGGCGGCAAGCTCCAACTGGACAACGTGGACGCCATGGGCTACGGCGGTGGATGCACCGCATCCATCACCCTCCAGGGCACCGCGGATGCCCATGCCGTCCTCGAACTGGGAGGACGCCAGACTGTCCAGGGAACGCTCATCAACATGAACGGCAACGCGGAGGTGCGCGCCATGGCCAACACCAGGGGCGGAACCGACCGTCCCATGCTGGATTTCTATGGTAGCCAGCAAAGCATCAATGCCTCCGGCTCGAACAACCTCATCGCCGTGCCGTTCAGAATGCGCAACAGCGTGAAGATCGAAGTGGCAAGCGGCGGTGACTTGACGCTTGCCGGCGGCACCTATTCCGACAACCGGGGCAACACGATTACCAAGACCGGGGCGGGCAAGCTTGTGTTCGACACGTTGCAATCGAGCTACGGCGCGCACAACTACACGGGCACGCTGGCTGTCAACGGCGGTTCCGTGGAGGTGAACGCTAACGCCACCTTCAACGTCGTCACCTCCAAGGCCGCCCTCACCGTCACCGGAGGCACCACAAGCATAAACACCTACACCGGGTCCAGCGGCTCCTCCCTCGCGGTGCAGGAGGGCGCCACCCTGGTCTTCAACGGCAACTCCACCCTCGCCTCCGCCATCTCCAACAGCGGCACGGTCTCCTTCGGCGACGACTGCACCACCCTCACGCTCAGCGGCACGTTCGAGCATCAGGACAACGTCTACCGCGACATTGCCGCAGGTACTGTCTCAACGGACGGCAACGGTCTGAAGAGCGGCGGGTATGTCAGCGTGCTGACCGGCGGCGGGGTGGTTGACGGCGAGGTGGAAGTCAGCTACAGCGGCAGGGAATACACGCTCCAGGCGGACGGCCGGGCGTACCAGGCTGTGGAGGCCGGCACCTACTACGCCCGCAAGGGAACCGCGGTGTACAACGCCGTCGTGGCCGCGGAAACCTCCATTGACAAAGTCTCCCTGTCCAACGGCGTTACCTTCGATTTGCAAGCGGGGCTTGCTGATGGTGTTGCCATTGTGGCCCAGGGCGGCACGGTGAACATCGGCGAGGGCGTGATCCTCTCCCGTGAGAGCCTGACCAATACGGCCCCCTCCATCAGCACCAGCCTGACCGGTGGCGGCACGTACCTGATGGACGTCGCCAAGGGCACGTCCCTCGGCACCCGCGTGCAGCTGGGCGGCGGCTGGAACGGCACGCTCCGCCTCACCG
Source organism: Akkermansia sp. (assembly GCA_024405455.1). GTDB lineage: Bacteria > Verrucomicrobiota > Verrucomicrobiia > Verrucomicrobiales > Akkermansiaceae > Akkermansia. The sequence continues at coordinate 10,186 of JAKSOT010000049.1, forward strand.
GGGAGACGGACCAGACCGTGAATCTGGACACCATTGCGCGCCAGGGCGAACGCTACGCGGCCCTGGAGCTGGCGGGGATGCAATCCGCGCTGCAGGCGGGCACCATCCACCCCAACTTGTTGCTCACGGACCTTGATGGCGGGCGCTCCGCGCTCACCGTGACCAATTCCGGCACGTTCACCTTCACGGGGAATATCAGCGGCTCCGGCCACATCGTGAACACGGCGGACAATTCCACGTTCGCCTTTAATGGCGGCGACCTTTCCAACTGGACCGGCGGCATTGAGAACAACGGCGACCTGGCCGTGGAAATCTCCGGCATGGCCGACGGCGCGGCCCTGAACGCCTCGCTCTCCCGTATCGACAGCCTCACTTACACCGCAAAGACGCAGGGCGACACCTTCACGGTGGCAGCCCTGGAAACGAACGCCAACGGCACCACCGTGGCGGGCAACATCGGCACGCTGGCGGTGAATGAACTTTCCGGCGGCGGCAGCCTGACGGTCAACGGCAGCGTGGCCCTTTCCGCCAAGGAATACACCGGGCAGAAAATCACCGTGCAGGACGGCGCAAACCTCCTGCTCAACGAGCTGCAGGCGCGCCAGACTGTGCTGGACGGCAGCGGCACGGTGCGCCTCGGTGCCGAGCTGGTGGAGGTGAACGCCCTGGAGGGCGGCGGCACCATCGAGGCCGTTGGCGGGGATGTACGCACCCTGGCCCTGTACACCGTGGGAGAGCACAGCTCCTCTGCCAGAATCGGCGCGAACATCGACCTGGAGATGCACGGCAACGGCACCCAGACCCTGACCGGTGACCTCTCCGCCTTCAACGGCGACATCTACATGGTGGCCGGGACGCTGCGCCTGCAGCAGGGCAACGATGCCACCACCATCGGCGTTCTCAACATGAATGGCGGCACCGTGGAATTCGGCGGCGGCAGCACCTCGCTGGGCGCGGCGCGCGTCACTTCCGGCGCACAGGCCGCCATCACCGTGGAAAACGGCGCAATCGTGCAGCTTGGCCGCGCCATCCAGAACTCCGGCTCGCTCACCCTCTCAGGTTGCCTGGATGCCAGCGCCCTGACCGCCGACCAGATGGATGTCGGCTTCATCAATACCGATGGCGAAACCACCGATGACGGCAGCGGCTTCATCGTCCGCAGCGATGCTGTGCGCGTGGTACGCAACGTCTCCGGCGGCACGCTCAATGCGGATGCCGCAACCGTGCGCTACGGGCAGGAGACCGTGCACATGGACGAGGACGGCCTGGCTATCCTGGAAAGCGACCGCAGCGTGCTGGCGGACACCTACTACCTGCGCGATGCAGCTGTGTACAGCGCCATCGTGAACGCGGCGGCGGAGCACGGCGGCACGCTGGAGCATGTGGCGTTCGATGCCATCGGCGAGGCGCGCCTGACCCTGGATGCGGCGGCGGATTCCTCCATGTTTTCGGTGGATATTCTCTCCGTGGCCAACGTTGAGCTCATGCAGTCCGGCACGCTCGCCATGGGCGAGTTCGCGGCGGGTGCGGACGGCGAGATGCGCATCTCCGGCGGCGGCACGGTGCAGCTCTCCAACCGCGCCGCCCTCGCGCGCCACACTTCGCTCACACAGGATTGGCGCGGCACGGTGGTTCTCACCGGAAGCTCCAGCGGCGTGAACCTCGGCGCGGACGGTGGCCTCTGGACAAACGGCTCCACGGTGGAGTTCAACAACTGGCACGGCACGCTGGCCGCCGGCTCCAACGAGGTGGGTGCCGCGGTGGTTCTCAACGGCATGACGCTGGACACCTCCGGGGCCGATACCGAGGTGGTGTTCAACAACACCGTCGGCGGTACGGGCGACCTGGTGAACAACAGCGGCGCGGAGCTTTCGCTCGATTTCAATGGGAACCTCGCCGACTGGCATGGTTCATTGGTCACCGGGAGCGGCAGCACCACAACGGTCAACCTAAACGCCGACCACGCACAGGTCTACGCCGCCATTGAGAAGGACGCCGAAGGCAACGTCAACATCTATGTGGACAAGACCGCCGCATTCAACGCCCGCGTGCATGCGGACACCCTTGCGATTGGCGACGGCGGCGCCGTGGAAATTGCGGATGAGTTCAGCGTGGGCGACATCATGACCTACGGCTCCGTCACCGTGGACAAGGGCGCGTCCCTCAACGTCAGCGGTTCCATATCCGACCTGAAGACTCCCATCGTCAACAACGGGGCCGTTTCTTTCACCGGGGCGGAGGTGCAGAACATCTATCTGGATAAAGACGGGGAGTTCACATTCTCCGATGTTACCTACACGGACAAGGACGGCACAACCACCACCAAGGGCAACGGCTTCCGCACCGGCGGAACCGCCACGCTCATCGACATGCGGAACGGCTCCACCCTCTCCGGCGCGGAAAACGTCATCGTCTCCTACCGCGGCGACCTGTACACCATGCTGGACGACGGCACCTTCGGCGACCGCCACGGCGCGCACACCTACTACATCCACGAGGGTGAGGTGAGCTACTCCGACATCAAGGACGAGGCTGGCCTGGTGGGATTGCACCTGGACAACACGCTGGTGCAGGGCGGCAACGCCACGCTGAACCTGGATGCCAACCTCGCGCAGGGATTGACCTCCGGCATATACTCCGACGGCGGCACCGTCAACCTGGCGCAAGGCGTGCTGCTCAAGGCCTCCCAGCTGCATGCGAATGCCGCCACCACCCTCACCGGTGCAGGCCTGTACGACCTCGGCGAGTCCGTTGAGCTGGGCGTCACGCTGGGCGACGGCTGGAACGGCACGGTGCGCATGGCCAACGTGGAGGGGCTGTCCGGCTTCAACCTGTCGAACTACGCCAAGAACTCGGATGCCACCGTGGCCGTCCGCGGCCTGGCGGGCTGGCTCGACCTGAACACCAACCTCCAGGGGTGCCTGATGCTGGAGCGCGATGCCTCCGCACCGGACAAGGCGGCCCTCAACATCACGGCGGCTTCCCCGAAAACCTACACATTCGCGGGCGGCGTGACGGGGCAGGGGGATATGCTGGCCTCCTACACCGGAGCCGATGCCATCTTCCAGTTCAAGGGCGACCTCTCCAACTGGACCGGCGCGTTCATCAGCACGGGCAATGATGCCAACACCACCTCCATCAACCTGACGAACACCACCTCGCTCATCGGCGCGGCCATCCGCAACACCAGCGCGAACGCCGCCCACAAGGTGAACGTGACCGTGGACAACACCCTGCAGGCTGTCTATCTGAACGGAGCTTTGGAGGGCATCAACACCCTCACCTACAACTCCCATGCCAATGGCCGCGCCCTTCACATCGCGGATTTGACCACCCACGCCTCCGGCACCACGCTGAACTTCACCAACGGCCAGTTCGCCGCCCTGGTGGAGGTGAACAGCCTGCACGGCTCCGGCAAGCTCACCCTGGACAACACTTGCAAGTCCGACGGGCTGGCCCATTTCGCCATCAACGGCGGCGACTACTCGGGCGCGACAATTGAGTTCAACGCCATGCGTGATGGATACAGCGGCGGTGATCGCCGCGTGCTCCTCACCATCGGCGATGAGCATGTGGCCGAGCATTCCGTCATCAACACCACCATCAACAAGACTGGCGGCAAAACCGTCAACATCGGTATCGGCATCGCCGCCGAAACCGTGCGCGTGGGCGGCTTGAACGACAACATCGTCAAAGCGGAGGGCGCCTGCGTGTACACCCTGGTGAGCGGCAACCCCACCAACCACACGGGTGCGAACGCTACCGGGTTCACCTCCGACGGCACCGTCCGCACGCTTGAGATTGTGGGCAACGGCGGCATCTCCAAGGCCAAGGTGGGCGCCAACCTCAACATCACCATGGACAGCGCGGGGCACACCCAGTCCTTCACCGGGGACATGGCTTCCTTCAGCGGCGCCATCGATGTGAAGGCCGGCACACTCAACATCACGCCCACCGCCGCGCTGAGCCTCCACGCGGTGAATGTGGAGGTGGGCGCCAATCTGTTGCTGCATGCGACCTCCGCCACCTCCTTGGCGCAGACCATCGCCAACAGCGGCAGCCTCACCATCGGCGGCACATTCGTCCTGGATGCCATGGACATCTCCGGCTCCAGCAAGTTTGCAGACGGCGAGTCTTCCCTCCGCAACGGCTTCCTGGTGGGCGGTCCCTCCATCCAGGTGGTGCAGGGAACTCCCGTCACCCTCGCGGAGGACGGCGTCACCATGTCCTACAAGGGCGAGCTTGGCACCTTTGACACCACAACCGGGCTCTGCACCTTCCAGGGGCAGCCCGGCACGCACTACGAGACCTTCTACGTGAACGCCTCCGGCACCGCCGAGAGCCTGGCGCACGCCAAGCAGGCTTCTAGCGGCGACCTCTCCACCGTCCGCCTGACCGACGGCACCACGCTCAACATGGACCTCACCGGCGGCACGCTGAACACCGTGGAGGTGTCGCCCTCTGCGTCCGCAACCCTGCATGTCACCCAGAACGCCACACTCTCCGCCGTCAAGGGCCTGGAGAACGGCCAGACGCTCGCCGTCACCGGAGCGGATGGAGGCAGGCTCACCATGGCCGTGGGAGCCGACACCGCTGTGGCGGGCGCCATTGAGGTGCGAGACGGCGGCTATGTGGTGCTGGGCAATTCCCAAGCCTTCGGCAGCCACTCCAACAAGGTTGTGATTGGCACGGGCGGCACGGTGGATGTCAACGGCAAGTCCGATGCCAAGTATGTGTACACCCTGGACGGCGGCTTCCTCACCAACACGGGCGGCGCCCTCATAGACAACTGGGCTCAGACCTCCGGCCTGGTGCTGACGGATGATTCCAGCATTGGCGGAAACAACGGTGAATTCCGCATACTCTCCGGCGGCTTTGCCGCGAACAGCGTCAAGCTGGATAGCCACATCCTCACCAAGGTGGGTTCCAACACCCTCGGCTTTGTCAACACCACGTTCAACGAGGGCACCCTGCGGGTTGAAAAGGGCAAGCTGGATTTCGACTCCGGCAAGAGGAAGAACAACGATGTGCTCAACGGCACCAGGATTGTGCTGGCCGATGCCCAAGCGGGAACCGCCGACAAGATGATCGGCCTCGTTCATGTCGAGGGAAGCGCGGAAATTACGGCGGAGCAATCCGCACAGGCGAGTGTTCAGATTAATATCCGCGACAATGCCTCTCTCTCCGTGGGCGCGGGGCAGGATAGGAACCTGACGCTCTCGGGTGCCGTCGCCGGCGGTGATTCCACCACCATCCGCAAGGAGGGCGCGGGCTCCGTGGAGCTTTCCGGCAGCTTGTCCGGCTTCAGCGGCTCCATCGATGCACAGGAGGGCATCCTCAACCTCTTCAACCAAACCGCGCTGAGCGTGCAGGATGTCGTCCTCGCGGATGGCGCCACCGTGGGTGCGTATACCACCGCGGCGGCAGACGAGTTGCATGAGGCCACGCTCACCATCAGCGGCACGCTGGCCGCCCAGGGTGCCAACGGCAGGCTGAACGCCAACGTGGTGATGGAGACCGGCTCTGCGATGGATGCCTCCGCCACCGGCGGCAGCGGCATCTCGCTGGGAAGCTCGCTCACCATCCAGGGGGATCTCCACCTCTCGGATGCCGACTTCAAGGCCGTGGCGGGTCTGGGTTACGGTGAGAGCTACGTCCTCTTCAACGGAGTGGACAGCCTCACCCTGGACCAGACTACTTATGCGGAGGCCATCACGCCTGAAATGCAGAAAGACGCGGCCGGCTGGTTCCACGGCATGGAGCCGGAGAAGTACTATGTGGTCTACGACGGCTCCAACGTGGGCCAGGTGGCCATCTTCTGCGCCACCCCGGAACCCGCCACATCCACGCTGAGCCTGCTGGCGTTGGCGGTCCTGGCCGCCCGCAGGCGCAGAACGGCTTGATTTCTCTCAATACCGGCGCTTTTTTGCTGCCATGCAAAGGGGGTGCTTCAATTCCCGCTGATTTTCCACTGCAATGGGCTTCAACGTCTTGTAATGCGGACAAGAAATCTTTGGGGTACACCGTGGTGGTAAATGAATGCCCCACCCTGGAAAGGGGGTGCATTTTGTAACGGATTGTATTACAATCTAACAAAATGCCGAATTTGAAGCCATCTCGCGCTAGAGCCGCCATAAGCCTGCAGGCCTTGCCGCTGCTGCCGCCGCTGGCGGCGGTGGTGTTCTGCATCCTGGCGGTGGAGCAAGGGCATGGCGTGGCGGGTGCTGCGGTGTCGCCATGGATGCTTGGTGCGGTGGCGTCGGTATTGGCTGCTGCGGGATTGCGGCTCTGGCGGATATCGCTTGCCTCCCTGCTGTGCGGGTTGCTGGCTTTGCTGTATGCGGGCATGCTGACGGAGAGCGGCGCGGCCATGCGCGACCGCGCGTTTTCGCGCGGCAGCCTGGAGGTGCAGGGCAGGGTGGTGCGCGAGCTGGAGCGCGGCTGCATTGTCTCCCCCGGCTGGAACAAGGCCGACATCGTGGTGCGCGGCGAGCGCGACCGCATGGGATTCGGGCTGGGCGACACCGTGCGGGTTCGCGGCGTGCCCTCGGTGGAGCACCGCCCGCTGGTGCGCGGCATGTTCGATGCGGCGGCGTGGCGCCGCGGGCAGGGGATTGCAATTTCGCTGGATTATGTGGAGGGTTCGGTGCTGGGTCACGGCTTCTCGCTGATCGACATCCGCCGCATCGGGCTGGATATCCGCTCGGCGCTGCTGCGGCGCATGATGCCGCCCGGCGCGGAGGGTGACGCCCGCCGCCAGGTGCTCTGTGCCATGGTGCTGGGCGACAAGTCGTCCGCGGAGGATGAGACGATGGACGTGTTCCGCAAGGGCGGCTGCCTGCACGTGTTCGCAGTGAGCGGGCTGCATGTGGGCCTGGTGTTCCTCATCTGCTGGAAGCTCTTTTTCTTTCTGCGGGTGGTGCGTCCCAAGGTGGCGCGTCCGCTCATCCTCCTGCTGGTGGGGGCGTACGTGCTGGTGACGGGCTGCGCGGTTCCGGCGGTGCGGGCGTTCCTGATGCTCGCGCTGGTGATGATGGGGCTGATGCTGCGGCGTCGCGTGGGCATGGGCAACATCTGGTGCTTCGCCGCGCTCGTGGCGCTGCTGTTCGCGCCGTCACGCCTGTTCGATGCGGGTTTTCTGCTGTCGTTCAGCGTGTACGCGGGCATCTGCCTGGGTGTGCAGTTCTGCCGCAACGACGCCCCGCTGGTGCACCCCGACCCCTACCTGCCGCGCCGTTTGTGGCGCCGCCGCCACCGCTGGCTGGACCTCT
>JAKSOT010000005.1 GCA_024405455.1 Akkermansia sp.
CGCTACGAGTTCATGCAGGCGGGCGCGGAGCTGGAGGTGATACCCGACACGATGCCGGCGGACCTGCAGTTGCTGGTGTGCGTGGACAACGGGGATTGGAAGCGCCTGGGCGACCGCGCCGCGGAGGTCTTCTCATCCGCGCCGCTGATTGCCAACATCGACCACCACGGCACGAACACGCGCTACGGCGCGGTGAACATTGTGGAGGAGGGTGGCCCCGCCGCGGGATTCGTGATTTTCAAGATGCTCAAGGAATGGGGCTGCGCCATCACCCCCGCCATTGCGGAGGCCCTGTACGTGGCCGTGAACACGGACACCGGCTCGTTCCAGTACGGCTGCACCACGCCGGAGGTGATGCACGCCGCCGCGGAGCTGATCGCCGCCGGGGCAGACGTGGCGGAAATCAACCGCAAGCTCTACCAGGAGCTGCCGCTCACCACCATGCTCATGCAGCGTGAGGTGCTCAACAACATGGTGGTGGAGGACGGAGGGCTCATCTCACACTACTCCATGCCCGCCGGGCGCAAGCGGGAATTGGGCGTCACCCTGGAGGACACCAAGGACCTCGTTGATGTGGTGCGCATGGTCAAGGGCGTGAAGGTGGCCGTCATTTTCGAGGACCTCGAAGATGGCCGCATCCGCATGTCGCTGCGCTCCAAGGACCGCCGCGTGAACGTGGCGGAAATCGCCACGCAGTTCGGCGGCGGCGGGCACTCCATGGCCGCCGGAATCCGCTGCCGCGGCGAGCTGGAGGATGTCCGCGCCCGCGTGCTGCAGGCCATCCGGCAGGCCGTGGCTTCCATCTCCCAATCCTGATTTTTTTCACCATGCCCGACGACGCGCCCAGCGGTGTCCTTCTGGTGGACAAAGACCCCGGCTTCACCTCGCACAACGCGGTGGCGCTCTGCCGCCGCATCCTGAACACCAAGAAGGTGGGCCACTGCGGCACGCTGGACCCCATGGCCACCGGCATGCTCATTGTGGTGGTGGGAAAGGCCACCAAGGTGCAGGACATGCTCATGTGCGAGGACAAGGTCTACACCGCCACCATGAAGCTCGGCATCGAGACCAACAGCCAGGACGCCGACGGCGAGGTGGTGGCCGTGAAGCCCACCGACGGCATCACGGAGGACGGCGTCCGTGCCGCGTTCGAGGCGTTTGCCCAGGGGCCGTTCGACCAGCTGCCGCCCATGTTCTCCGCCGTGAAAATCAACGGCGTGCCCTGCTACAAGCTCGCGCGAAAGGGCAGGGAAGTGGAGCGCAAGCCCCGCCGTGTCCAGGTGTTGGACTACCAAATCACCCGCATCGACCTGGCCGCCGCGGAGGTGGATTTCACCGTCCACTGCACCAAGGGATTTTACGTGCGCACCTACGCGCACGACATCGGCCGGCGCCTCGGCTGCGGTGCGCACCTCACCGCCCTGCGCCGCACGCGCTCCGGCGCGTTCGAAATTGCGGATGCCGTGGACGTGCCCACCCTCAAGGCCGCCGGGCGCGACGAGCTGCTGGCACGCCTCCTCCCGTTGGAAAGAGTGCTGCACGACAGGCAACAGCCATAGCCGCGCCGCGCCTGGATATCCTTCCTTGCACAACACAAAGCATTTACAATGGAAGTTTTGTGTTATCTTGTGTAAAATTTAAAGTTTTACTTGAAATTTTACACAAGATGTGCTAAGTTATTGGCGATGAGCGACAAGAAGCCATACATCGAGCGCCATGTCAGCAGCCACTTCCAGAGGCTTCTGTCCATGTACCCTGCCGTGACGGTCAGCGGCCCGCGGCAGTCTGGCAAAACGACGCTGGTGCGGCATTTGTGCCCGGAATACGACTATGTGAGCATGGAGGATGTACACCAGAGGGACCATTTCCGTGCGGACCCGCTGCATTTCCTGGAGGTGCACCGAGCGCCGTGCATATTCGACGAGGTGCAGAACACGCCGGACCTGCTGAGCTACCTGCAGGGGCTTATCGACCGTGAAGACCGCCCCGGCATGTACGTGCTGACGGGGAGCCGTCAAATCGAGCTGCAGGAGGCGGTCAGCCAATCACTTTCCGGGCGCACGGGGCTGGTGGATTTGCTTCCGCTCTCCCAGGCGGAGCTGAGGGATGCCGGCATCTGCCTGACGCGGGACGAGATGCTGCTGCGCGGCGGTCTGCCGCGTGTGCATGCAGGTGGTGTGGAGAGCGAGTTTGCGTATGCGGACTACATCAGCACCTACCTGGAGCGTGATTTGAGACAGCTGGTGCAAGTGCGCGACTACCACGCCTTCTTCCTCTTCCTGCGGCAGCTGGCATCGCGAGTGGGGCAGGTGGTCAACCTGTCATCCCTCTCGCAGGGAGTGGGCGTGAGTGTCACCACGCTTCAAAACTGGCTTTCCGTGCTGGAGGCATCGTACATTGTCTTCACCCTGTACCCCTATTACCGGAACTTTGGCAAGCGGCTCACCAAATCCCCGAAAATCTACTTCACGGAGCCCGGTGTTGTTGCCTCCCTGCTGCGCATCACCACGGCGGAGCAGATGGGGCGCGACCCCCTTCTGGGGCAGATATTCGAGAACATGGTGGTATCCGAGGCCCTCAAGACGCGCTTCAACGCGGGCAAGAAAGCGGACCTCTACTGTTTCCGCGACACGCGCGGCTTCGAGGTGGGCCTCATCTGGGACGATGCCCGCAGGCCCCATCCCATCGAGATAAAGTCCGGCACCACCTATATGGACGGCATGGGGCAAAACGTGCGCAAGTTCGCGGCAGGCGTGGCGGAGTCGGCTCCCCCCGCGCTTGTCTACGGCGGACAGGAAAGCCTGGGAGAAGTGAACGGTGTCCAGGTTCTGGCCTTGGCGGATTTGGCGAAGGCCCTGCTTTGAATTCAGCCATGATGGAAACATGCCACAGCATTGATGAGTTGGCGCGCGTTCTGAACGGACGCCGCGCGAGCCTGGCCATGGGGTTTTTCGACGGCGTGCACCTGGGGCACCGCCGCGTGCTGGATGCCGCCGACGCGCCGGATTCCGTGCGTGCCGTGATGAGTTTCGCCAACCACCCAGCCAGCGTGCTGCGCCCACAGGCGCACCCCGATTTGCTCACGCCCGACCCCGAATACAAAGCCCATCTTCTGGAGCAGGCGGGCATGCAGGTGCACCTGTGCCTGCCGTTCACGCGCGAGCTGGCGGACACGGAGGCGGAGCCGTTCCTGGACTCCCTGCGCGGCGCGCTGGACATCGCGTGCTTCTCCGTGGGCGGCAACTGGCGCTTCGGCAGCCAAGGCAGCGGCAATGCGGACACCCTGCGCGCGTACGGCGAGCGCCACGGCATCCGCGTGGCGGTGAACGAGCTGCTGGAGCGCGACGGCGCGCGCGTGTCCTCCAGCCGCATCCGCGAGCTGCTGGCGCAGGGCAGGCTGGAGGATGCCACCGCCCTGCTGGGCCGTCCGTTCGCCGTTTCCGGCGTGGTGGAGCATGGCCGCCACCTGGGCCGCACCATCGGGTTCCCCACCGCCAACATCACCCCGCCGCCGCACTCCTGCCTGCCCCCCTTCGGCGTGTACGCCGTCTCCGCCATCATCGACGGAGCGGAAGTCCCCGGCATCGCCACCATCGGCCTCCGCCCCCCCATCGACGAATCGCGCAAGCTCCCGCGCCTGGAAGCACACTTCCCCAACTGGTCCGGCAACCTCTACAACTCCCGCCTCGCCGTTTCCCTCCACCGCTTCATTCGCCCGGAACAGAAATTCGCAAGCGTGGACGAATTGCAAAAGGCCATCCGGCAGGATTTGCGCGCGCTGTAGCGCTCACAGGCCGAGCTCGTCCATGGTTGCCTCCTCGTCCTCCTCCTGCAGCTCTCCTTCGTCCACGCCCTCGTACACGCGGTCTTCAATGGGATTGCCCATGGTGAAGCATCCTTCCGTCATGGGCACGGTGACTTCCATTTGATACTCGCCGCCGTCCACCTTCACCATGGCCAGGTGCGCCACGCGCGGCATGAGCTCCTTCTCCTCCGCGGTGAGTCCGGAGAATTCACTGCCCCTGGCGTTTTCGATGCGGTCCAGGTAGGAGTTCGCCACGGATGCCACCTTCCGCGATTCCTCCACCAGGGGTTTGTCCTGCAGCTCGTACTTGTAGCTGATCTGCGCCACCTGCTGTTCCGCGGCGTCTATGGCGGCGTCCCACTGCTTGCGGGGCATGGCCTTGATTTGCGGCACCACCTTGTCCGCGTAGTTGTTGATTTCCTTCCTGCACGCCTTGTACAGGGCGCTGCTCTTCCGCTCCAGCTCCTTCCTCCGCGCTGCAAGGGATTCCAGCTTCTTCTCGTCAACCACGCGGCGGTACAGCTTCTCCACCGCAGCATCTCGCTCCGTCTCCTTCTGCGCTCGCACTTCCCGGATGCCCTTCCGCAGCATGTCGCGCGCTGCATCCTCGTCTGGACTGTACGCGTATGGCAGTTCCCTGTACGGCTCGATTTCCTTCCTGACGCGTTCCTCGATGTCGCCTAGCAAATGGCGCTCTTCCTCCGTGACGAAGCTGAACTTGGAGTTGCGCCCGCAGTTCTCGATGATGCCGCCGAGGGGCTGCTCCACCTCCGCACGGAAGCGCTCCTTGAAATCGTACATCTTCATCCTGTACTCGCGCTCGCACGCCAGGATGCGGCCGTCTGCATCCGACTCTATCTTGGAGGCGTCGTCCATGGGAGCGGCCTTGGCTTTGGCGATGCCTTCCTTGGCGATACGCTCCATGGCCTGCAATCCCTCCGCGGGGATGGCCGCGTACTCCCTCTTCATGCGCTCCGCCTTCTGCATGAGCTCCACCATGCCGCTTTGCGCGTGCACCTTTCCGTACAGGGCCTCCGTGTTGCGCTTCCGCTCCGTTTCCTTCTGGCGCTCTTCCTCCTCTTGGCGTGCTGCCTCCTGCTTGTCGCGCTCCTCTTGGTATTTCTCCCGAGCTTGGGATAGGGCGTTGTCCAGCTTGCCCTCCTCCTCGTTTTGTGCCATGGCCAGGTCCGCGGGGTCGCCTATGCTGTACAGGCCGTAGCCGCAGGACTTGTCCATGCGGGAGTTGATGCGGGAGGAGACGGCGTGCATGAGCGCCAGCTTTTCCGCGGCGGAGAGCCCCTTCCAGCCTTGCCCGCTCTCCATGGATTCGCAGATGGCTCGGTATGGTTCAACGATTTCTTTCTGGTAGCGGTTTTCCAAGTCGTCGATTTGCTGTTGGGTTCGCTTGCAGAGTTCCGAGAATGCGCGGCGCGGTGCATCCAGGTTGTCGGTCACGGAGGGGTCGTGCCGAAAGCGTTCCAGCAAGCCTGCGCATTTCTCGCGGTATCGGGATATGATTTTCCGCTGCTCTTCCACGAACGGCCTGCGCTTCTTCAGCAGCTTGTCCAGCCCGTAGTGCTTCCAGGCGCGTTCCGTGAGCGCATCCAAATCCACCTCCCCGTCGGCGGTTTCCGCGGCGTGCGATTCCTCATCCTGCCCGTGCGGCGCGGCGTTCGGTCCCCCCACGCACCATCCCAGCACGGCGGCGGCCAGCGCGCACACCCACAGCAGGCCGCGGCGCTTCCCTTTCCGGCGGGGCTTTGCCTTGCCGTCCAGCATGGCCAGCCATTCCGCCGCACTCCGGCAGCGGGCTGCGGCGCGCAGCTCCAGGTTGCACATGATGCCCGCCGCCATGCGCGGCGCGGCGTGCACGCGCGCCGGCACCAGCCTCTCCAGCGGCTTCAGGCTGTCCTCCATCATGCGGCGCACGGTTTCCTCCGCCGCGCAGTTGGAGAACACCTCGTACCAGGTGGCGGCCAGGGAGTAGAAGTCTGTCCACGGGCCGATTTCCCCCTTGCCGGAAAGCTGCTCCGGCGCGGCGTACGCGGCGGAGAAGGCTCCCTGCGTGAGCGTGTGCGTGAGGCGCGAGATATTGACTGCGGAGCCGAAATCCACCAGCACGGGCCGCCCGCCCTCGTCGAACATGATGTTCTCCGGCTTGATGTCGCGGTGGATGATGCCCTGCGCGTGCATGTAGCCGAGCGCGTCCAGCAGCAGCCGCAGCCACTCCTCCGCCTGCTCCTGTGGTATGGGCGCGTCCGCCGCCTCCGCGGCGTCCAGGCGGTCGCGCAGCGTGTCGCCCTCCAGCCAGTGCATCACGCAGAACAGGCTGCCGTTCGCGGCGAACACATCATACACCTGTACAATGTTCGGATGGTTGAGTCTGGCCAGCAGGCGCGCCTCTTTCTGCAGGTCCGCCATGGCCATGAGGTACGCATCCTGCAACGCGGGCGTGCGCGGCGCAATTGCCGCGGTGTCGCCATCCCTCACGCAGATTTCCTGCGGGAAGCATTCTTTGACGGCTACGTTGCGCTCCAGCGAAAAATCCCACCCGGCGTAGGTGATGCCGAACCCGCCCTGGCCGCACACGCCCAGGATTTTGTACTTCTTGTTTTCGCCGAGAAAGGTGCCCGGCGGCAGGGCGGCGACCGCTTGCATGTCCCCGTGTAGTTGGAAAAAGGTTGCTTCTGCTACTCGGCGGGCGTGCTGTCGCTTTCGCCCAGGCGCGGCACTTCGTCCGCCAAAAATTCCGCCAGCGTCTTGCCGCAGCGGAACGCCTTTTGCTCCAGCGCCTTTCGCGTGGCCGGGTCCAGGCTCAGCGTCACCAGCGTCTCCTCCTGAACCTTCACCCGGCTGGGAAGGGAGATGGGCAGCTGCTTGATGAGCTCGCGGATGATATGCTCCTTCGCCGCGGGAATGGGCTTGCGCGCCATCCAGTTGCGAACCGTCGCTTCCGTGACATAGCACTTCTCCGCCAGCCAGGCATAGTTCATGCCGTTGGACTTCAGCCAGAGCTTGATGTTCATCTTCAGCTCGTCTTGGTTTGGTGCTTCCACGCCAACCATTGTAGCAATTCTGCCATCATTCCGCAAGTTTTTTCGCCAATTTCAACCCATTTTTTTTCTTGAATGAAGAAAAAAGGTTGACAATGTATCTAAAAACAGGTATTTCTTGAAGCGTAATAGCTACTTTGTAATGCCAAACGTATCTTTCACATGCCCCAACTGCGGACGCCACCAGCTCATGCGCATAGAGCAGGCCATCCACCGCTGCCTGCTGCGCCTGGGAACGGACGAGGGGCACGGCGTGCATGCGGAGCCGCTGGACCGCACGGACGAGCTGCAGGGCGAGGTGCTGGGATACCGCTGCATGCACTGCCGCTACCCGGACAACCGCAACACGGATGCCGGCCCGGATTTCCAGTGGAATACGCTGGAGGACGTGCTCTCCGCGGGTGCGGTGGAGATGGGCGACCAGTCGCCGCCGGAGCCGCGGCACTGCATGGTGTGCCACCCGGACGGCCGCTTGGAGCCGCTGGTGGTGGAGACCGCGCGCGGTGGGCGCCTCACTCCCGCGCAGCGGCGCGCCGTGCTGGCTGCGCGCAACGCCCCGCAAGGCTGCATCCTCATCTGTGAGAAAGACGAGGGCATCAAATCCTTCTCCCCCCAAGACTGGCCCGCCGCAGAGCACGTGCGGGTGTAAGAAAACCTCCCCTAACCCCCGAATCCGATGATGGAAGAAGATACATACCAAGAGAAACAGGAATTCAAGATGCACGGTGTCGTTGACATGTGCTTCTTGCTGGACGCCACCGGTTCCATGCAGCCCTGCATAGATGCGGTTAAGAACAACATCAAGACGTTTATCGCCTCCGTCACATCAGAGGGCGAGAACGGCGGTATCACGCTCACGGACTGGCGTGCATGTGTGTGCGCGTACCGCGACTACGAATACGAAACCCAGAACAGCAAGGAATGGATGGTGATGAACAACTTCACCTCCGATGTGGACGAGCTCTACCGCCAACTGGACAACCTGCAGGCGAAGGGCGGCGGCGACGAGCCGGAATCCCTGCTGGATGCCCTGTTCCAGGTGATCAACCGCGGTTCCACCGGCAAGGAGGAGGCACCGCAGGAGGACAAGTGGCGCTACCCCAGCGCCGCCGCTCGTTGCATCATTGTGATGACCGATGCGCCTTTCCACGAGACGATGTCCGTGCCCGGCGCGGAGGGCGGCACCGTGGCGGATATCCGCAACCTCATGCAGCAGGAGCGCATCCGCCTTTCCCTCTTTGCCCCGGAGATGAGCTGCCACTACGATTTGTCAATGGCGGACAAGTGCAGCTACGACGCCATCGAGGTGGAGGAGAGCACGGACCCCAAGGCGACCATGGAAGCTCGTGTGAAGGCCCTGGCGGAGTACACGGGCAACCAGGCAAACTTCCAGAAGGTCATGGAGCTGTTGGCCAAATCCGTTTCCCAGTCCGCCGCGGCGGACATTGAAGAGCTTTAACCACCGAGCACCACTGCTCAATACCTAGAAAACAATAAACCGAAATACAACTATGGCTGGAAGAAATTGCGCCGATATCGTGTTTTGCATCGATGCCTCCGGTTCCATGCAACCGTGCTTTGATGCCGTTCGCAACAATGTAGAGAAGCTCATCGAGGGCTTGCAGACGGATGCCAACGTCAATTGGGATGTCCGTTTCGACCTCCTTGCGTTCCACGACACCGTGGATGAGGGAGGCTTTTTCCGTGCCGGCGGGGAAGTCCATTTCTACCGTTCGGTCAACTGCGGCCCCATCGAGCTTGTGGAGAACATCTACAAGACCCGCAACGCCGCCCCGTTCTTCACCAAGGACCTGTCCAAGCTCAAGGAGGCCATGCAGGCAACGCCCATGGAGGGTGAGGAAATGCAGCTGCTGGCGCTGGATATCGCCATGGATTTCCCGTGGCGCGACTCCGCGAACTGCCACAGGGTGGTCATCCTGCTGACGGACGAGGCCGTGGAGACCGGCATCCAGATAGAGCGCCAGCTGGAACAGCTTGAGCGCATGAAACAGAAGCTGCAGGAAAAGAAGATCAAGCTCTTCATCATTGCCCCGGAAAGCGATGCCTTCTTCAAGATGGCGGAGGCGGACCGCTGCGAGTATACGGACCTGGAGGCTTCCCAGGACGGCCTCCGCTCCGTGGACTTCAGCAAGATGCTTGCCACCATCGGCCGCTCCGTCTCCGTCTCCCAATCCTACGATGGAGCCAAGACGGACCCCGATCCCAGCTTCGACCAGTTGGAATGGTCTGCCGTGAGCGGCACCTCCTGGTCGGAAGACAAGTAACACACGGACCGCCATGCCACCACGTCCAAAAATCGGAAGCGAGGTCAGGGGCCAGCGGGGTAGGTACCGCCTGGAGCAGGAAATCGCCGACGGCAACATGTCGTGGGCGCTCCGGGCGGTTGACCTGAACACCGGAAACAACGTCTTCCTCAAGTACTACAAGTCGCCCACCCCCACGGTCAGCTGGTACCCCGCCTACCTGGACTACGTGGCGGAGCTTAACCGGAAGCTGGATGAATCCGCCGCCGCGCAGTACTGCGTGCTGGCGCAGGATTTGTTCACGGCCAATCCCCGGCCCGGCAAGTGCAGCTGCGAGTTCTTCTACTCCGTGTACGAGTACATCGACAGCGGATACGATTTGAGGAAGCTCATGGATGCCCCCGGCGGCATACCGTGGGAAAAGCGCAAGTCCATGGCCAAGGTGTTCCTGGCAGCCATGAAAAAGGTGCACGAGGCCGGCGTGGTGCATTGCGACCTGAAGCCGGAAAACGTGCAAATGCTGCCGCGCGAGGGCACCAGGCTGGGCCTCATCCCGCGCATGATCGACATGGACTTCTCCATCCTGGCGGCCAAGCAGGCGCCGTGGACCACCGGGGCGGACAAGCAGGGCTACACCGGCACACCCGGCTACTTCTCCCCGGAACACCTGCAGGGGAAAACGCCCACCACCTCCTCGGATGCATTCACCGTGGGACTGATACTCGGCGAGCTGCTGGGCGGCAGGCATCCGTTCGGTTCAAACGCCGGGGACCCGGACCTGTACAAGCAGAGCGTGCTGGCATCCCGCTTTTCGCCGGTGCGGCTCATGGGAACGCTGGGAGACAAGGAGGGCAACGCGGAGAGTTTCGCCAAGCTCATAGAGCGCTGCTTCTCCCTGCAGGCCAGCCAGCGCCCCTCATGCGCCCAGCTCCACAAGGAGCTGCTGGCCCTGGACAAAGGCGCGGCGAGCACCATGGGCGCGCCGGATTCCTCACCCCTGCCGCCCATGCCCGCACCGCAGGAGAAACCCAAGCCCGCACCCAAGCCGGCCCCGGCGCCTGAACCGCGGCGCGTCCCGCGCACGGTGGTGTGCCTGACCGGTGATGCCGGCTCCCATGATGTGGGAATATCCATGGATGTGGGCCGCGCCCTGCTTGCCGAAGTGTCCAAGGATGCCCGCTTTGCCGGCAGGAAGCAATTCCACCTGGCGCGCCGCGAGGGCACTTGGTACATCTCCCCGTGCCCGGATGCCCTCAATCCCACCGCCCTCAACGGCCTCGCGTTCTCTGAGGAAACACCCCTGCAGGATGGCGATGAAATCCATCTGGTGGGCAAGTCCAGCGGGGTCAAGGCCATGAGCATCACCGTGTCTCTGAAACCATGCGATTGAAGCTTGCCATAGGCGCGTGCCTGGCCTCTCTCGCGGTCCTTTCTCCCCTCCGCGCCGCGGGAGGGGGAGGCAACCCTCTGCCGCAGAACGGTGACGAGCCGAGCATCATCATCATCAAGTGCCAGACCTGTGCGGATATGGTGCAAATGCGGTGTGTCTGGACGGTGCCGTGCCCATACAACATCATAACGCTCCGCCAAGAATGCAAGTCGGTCGCAGTGCCAAAGGCAAACAATCCTCATCCCTATGAAAAAAAGAAAATGAAAACGTCTCCTGGGAAATCCAACCATCCCTCTATCTTCAAATACGGGCTTTATTGCTTTGGCGGCCTGTTCATTGTCATTTGCCTGGTTCAGGGAGGCAGGTATCTGATATACGACCCCAAGCGGAGAAAGGTGATGATACGCGGAGTCCGGGATTTCTTCAATCCCCCTGCCATGGAAGGCGACACTCCCCCATACGGCAAACCGGTGAAGCCGATTTTCCCGGAAAAGCCGCAGCCGCATACACCACCGCTGGAACCACCTGTTCCCGTGGAAAAGCCGGCACCGCCCAAGCCCGTGGATGAATGGGAACTCTTCCTCTCCACCCCGGCACCCGCCGAGCTCTCCGAGATATATCCCGCCTTCTGCATGCCGCAACCCGGTGCGGGAACCAATGATGGCGCTCCCGTGCCCGCACCCTCCCTGGAACAAGTGGACGCGCTGATCCTGGAACCCGGGCGCGTTCAGATGAACCAGTATTACATGGATTTTGAAAAACAGCTGAACACCGCCGAACGCTTCCTGGCCTGGAGCAAGGCCAGACCTGCGGGAGAGGCCCTGCAACTGCAGGCCGCGGCGGATGACCACTTCTGGTTTGTGGGGGATGTGCACGCCTCCTTCACGGCGGCTCTCAAGGCGTACGCCTTTGTCCTTTCCTGCATGCCCTCCCTCGCGGGCAGGCACCATCTCATCTTCCTGGGAGACTACATTGACAGGGGACCGGATTCCCTGTCCCTGCTCGCATTCCTGCAGGGGCTGCTGCTCAGGTATTCCGGCGAGCAATCCAACCTGCGGGTGTATACCCTGAAAGGCAACCATGACCTGGGATTGTCGGAGCTTCCGGAAGGCGGCTTCGCATCGCGCGTGTCGCCTTCCGAGACCACGGATGTCCTCAACGCCCTCTACGAGTCGGACCCCGAATCCGCTCTGACGCTGGGAGCCGCCGCCATGGAGCTCGCGCGCGTCTCCTCATACGTGGGTGAAATCTGCGGGCTGGACGATAGCCGCCCCGCCAACTCGATACTCTTCACCCACGGCGGTGTGCCGCATGTGGATTTGCAGGAGCGCATCTACCGGCACGCCAGGCATTCCGAAGACGGAGGAATCCTCTCTGGCATGGGGGATGGCTTGAAAGCCGCATGCTGCCGGGATTTTGCATGGCTGCGCATGGTGGAGAACCTGCCGCGCAAGTTCCCCAACCGCGCTTCCAGCGGTTGCGAAATCGGCACGGAGGATGTCAACGTCTTCCGCCGCATCCATTTCGAGAGAACGGGCAGGGCCGTTTCCTTCATCATCCGCGGGCATGACCACAGGAACGGCCTGGACAGTTTTGACGCCGCCTACCATGCGGATTCCAAGCGCTACCAGAAGAACTGCGGCGTGCTCACGCTCCAGACCCGCGAGCCGGATACGGCGGAAAGCCGCCTTTCCATGGAACGCGACCTGGGGCTGGCCTATTGGCGCCGTGGCGGGAAAGTGTGCTTCTACCTCCTGCCCACCCATCACCTGTCGCCGGCGGTGGCGGCAGGGGGAAACATATCATCAACCGACTGCTGACTTATGAAAAAATACTGTTGTCCGGAGTGTTCGGCCTCCTTCATGGTGCCCCAGCCCAGCTGCCCTGATTGCGGGGCGGAGCTCGCGGAGGGGGATTGGCGCGTCATTGAGGAGGAATTGCCGCCCAAGCCGCAGAACGCCTCCTGCATCCACATGGTGGGAGACCTGGGGAACCTGGTGTTCAACAGGCTTGCCACCGTTCGCGAGGTGGGCAGGCCGCTGCTTTCCCGGATTGTGGCCAGGGCGGGAGTGGCCGAACGCGCCCAGTTCAAGCTCGGCTGGGAGGGGGATGCCTGCTTTGTGACACCCATCCCCGGCACCAAGAACGCCACGGCTGTGAACGGCTCCATCATTGAATGCAAGACGGAACTGCGGCAGGGAGACTGCCTCTCCGTCTGCGGCAGGAGTTCCGGCAAGCAGGGCTTTGCCATCACCATCCAGTATTTCGCGTGATGCACGCTTGCCGGATAAAGTCCCTGATGCCGGATAACCTGGCGCCCCAAGAGGCGCTGAGACACCCGGACTATTTCGAGTGGAGGGATGTCGAGGCCGTGCCCGGCAAGCCGCTTGAGACGTCCGGCTGCCAAAACCTCCGCCTGGAGTGCATCAACTGCGGCTGGACCGTTCAAGGAGCGGTCCCGCCCGCTGTGAACGGCATCACCGTCTGCCCGGATTGCGGAGAAGACCTGTTCCATGTCACCCGGCTGTTTGAGAGATGCACGGAACCGGTTCCGGGGTTTGTGATCCGCAGGACCAAGGCCGGCTATATCCATATAGACGGCTGGCAACACCTCAAGGGCGCCGCGGTGTACTACACGTGCAACGGGCAGGACCCCTCCGCCGTGGATTCCCGCTTCACCAGGCCGTTCAAGACGGAATTCGACGAAGATGCGGAAATCCGCGCCGTCTGCTATTGGGGGGAGTCCAAATCCCAAGTGGCGAGCCTGACCGTTCCCGGTGCCCGCCCCGCCGTGTCGTACCCGTGCCGGTTCTGCCAAACGCAGGTGACGGGGCGCGGGGAGGTGATAGTGTGTCCCACGTGTGGAGCGGTGCGCAGATTGCTCGGGAACGGCGAATACACGGAGGACGAGGCGCCGCAGGGGTTCGCCTGCAGCAGTTGCGGCGCGCCCCGCCTGGAGCGCGGCAGGGACAACTGTTTGCATTGCGCCAAATGCGGAGCGGAGTACCGGTTTACCGTGGAATGGGTTTTCAGCGGTTGGCACATAGCCTGCCCCGCGTGCGGCCGACCATTCTTCATACGGCAGCTCAATTCACCGGATGGAACCTGCACCTGCCGCTCCTGCCGCTCCGTTCTCGCCTTTGATGCCCAATACAGGTGTTGGAGGGCATTGTCCACTCCGCCACCGCCGCCGCCACGCAAACGAGAGAATTCCAAACCCCAACCCAAACCCCAACCCAAGTCCCAACCCTCCCCGCCCAAGGAGAAGGAGGACAACGCCGGATGCTGGATATACGTCATTGTCCTGATTCTCTTGGCCATCATCAGAGGGTGCAACTCATAGTGTGCAGGCCCCATCATCATTTTGCAACCCCGTCTCCCAATCCTCATGAGCAAAAACATCCTGCATGACAAACCGGAAGCCCAAGCGGCCCTCGCACAGGTGAGCCGCACCATTGATTCAATCTCCGACCAACTCAAGGTGCTGAGGGACTCCGAGCTCAACAAGTGCTTCGAACGCTTGAGAAGAGATGTCAAACAATACGGATCGGATATTTCCATTGTGGTCTCCATGGGTATGCTGAAGGCCGGCAAGTCCACGCTCGTCAACGTCCTGGCGCGGTGCGACACCACCTCTCCCACCGGTTACGGCGTGGATACCACCCTCCGTCCTGCCCTTATCCGCATGCGCAGGGAAGACGACAAGAACCGCAATCAGGGGCACATTGTCGTCTACTTCTACACGCCGCCGCAGGAAGGCGATACCGTTCCAACGCCGAATTCCTGCGATTCGGACAAGGATGACGACAACAGGAACAAACAGATGGAATGTGTCTTGGACGAGCTGCGCGGCATTGAGCAGGACAGCGGGTTCCCCAAACAGGAATACCCGCTGGAGGAAGAGTACCTGCAAACTATTCTCTGCTCCAGACCGGAGGATGACAGGAACAACTACCTGCACGGGAAGGAACCGCTTCTGGTCTTGGTTGAGACCCCCTACCGCAACAGGGCGGATTTGATAAATTCGGATCGCATGCACGTATGTGACGACATCCTGTTAAAGGAAGGGCGCATGCTCCTGGACATGCCCGGTCTGGATTCCGGAGAGGCGGATGTATCCAGGCACATGCGGCGCTATATGTGCCTGCTGGAGGATTGCGACGCCCTGATGTTTGTGCAAAGCTCCGTGGCACCCCTGAACGAAAAGGCCCGCGAAAACCTGAAGGCCATCTTGAGCCAGCGCCGCTCCGCCTCCATCACCATTGTTCAGAATATCATGCTTTCCAAGCCGTGGAGAAACGCGGACGTGAACAACGCGGAACAGGGCAGGCAGCACAAGCACGCCATCGGCCTGGTCAAGGCTTTCGCCAAGGAGGTCAACCGCGATGGTGGGGAACCGGACACTTTCCTCGTCAATCTCGGCATGGCCTACGATTCCATGTTCGAGGATCAGGAACGCTACAATGAGAAATATATCCTGCAAGACACTCAGGCCGGGGATGGCAGGGTTACATACGAATCCCTTTGGGCGGCATCCAAGGTGAAGTCGCTCGAGGATTCCCTCATTGACCAACTGGACAAGAACGGAACCAGCAACAGGATTCAGCACTGCAACAGCAGCCTGAAAAACCATTGCCGGCACATAGCCGAGGACGTGCTGGGGAGAATCAGGGATACCCTCGGGCAAAAGTCGCAAACAGCCGAAACAACCAGGAAACGGTGGGTGGAAATGAGGGACAGGCTGGATGTGGACATGAAGGACAGCCAACTGGTCAAGTGCCCCGCTTCCTACCACGCCAGCCTTTCGCAAGAGCTGCAAAAGGTTGTTGACTCGTGCGAGAAAGAATATGCGGAGAAGTTCCAAAACCAGGATAGCATTCCCGGGAGCGATATCGACAGCTTCTTGGTCGCGTGCGATAAAATGATGAGAGAACATTGCTGCGCCCTGCTGAAAAACGCCACGTGTGATGACATCGACGTCGAAGTTGCCGGCGGCAGGAAAACCACGCTGAGGGAAAGTTGCAAAGACACGCTGGAAGGCATCTTCCAGAAATGGCGCACGGGGGAAGTTTTCCCGGGAGGCGCAGGCGAGGCGGAAGGCAATGCATCTGATTATCATCACCTGTATGATATGATTCAGCACCAATACCGCCCGCAGGTAAAGTCCAAGATTGAGATGTACCGCCTGAATATTGACTCATCCAAGTTCCCCAAGCCTTCCCAACCAAAAAAATACAAGAATACAAATTTCTTCAACGATTTAACCAAACACTTGGAACTCACCAAGCGTATGGGTGAGGTCACATACGCATACGGAATATGGCAGGATGAACTGGATAAAATAAAGCGGTTCTACGAAGATGAAACGGCAAAGTGCATTTCCGACAACTACCTGGAGCCCGCCCAGCTCATTTTCAAGAAAGTGAAAGAGGAGGGTTACGCCAGCCTGCGCCAAAAGATGAGCGATTACATCCGTGAGCAGGAAACGAAAATATCGGGGGCAAAGCAAAACATGGACCTCATCGACCGGATGGTCGCTTGTTTTGACGATGTCTATGACAGTTTGGCAAAAATCCAATAAACTACAGGCATGAAAAATTTCATTATATGGGGAGCATTGGTGCTCATCGCGTATTTCGGGGCGGATATCGTTGAAAAGGGGCAGGCGCTTAACAGCGTGACACCGTGGCCCGGGCTGGGCTGGCTGCTGTGGATTGCACTGTTCCTTTTCGTTTGGCATTGGCTGCTGCGCCCTGTCTTCAGCTTCATCGCCCTCAAGAATGCCGCAAACTGCACGGACAAGGAACGGGTGAAGGCCGTCCTGAGGTATCTCAAGCACCTCCCCAAGAATGATGCCCTGCGTGTACAATGGATTCCCAAATGCCAAAACGCCCTCGTCGGAAACAACAAACAGGAGCAGCGGGATTTTCTGGTTCGCTTCTCGGAAGAGGACACCCGGACCCGGGCCGCCTCTGAAATGATCACGAAATACAGTCTGGGTGCCGGCGTGGCCGTTGTGTTCAGCCGCAACAACATGGTGGATGGAATCATCATGCTGGTCACGCAGGGCAAACTGGTGGTGGAGCTGGCAAGGCTGGCGGGCTACAAGCCCTCCCCCGTGTTCAACGCGCTGTGTTTTTCATGGATTTTGGCGAACTCTGTGCTCAACGCCCTCTTTGTACAGAACGCCACCGCCGTTGCCGGGGATATGGCTGCAACGGCTATAGGTGAAATGCTCATGAGCCCCGAGGAGATTGGCGCTGATTTCGCAGGAACGAAATTCTGCTCGTTCACCATCTCAACCCTGCTGGAAGCTCTCGTCGCCGCGTCTACGGTATATGTCACGGGACACATCTTCCTGCGCAAACTCCAACTGGAACACGCTCCCAATGAGAAAGGCAGATTGCAGGAACTCATCGCCTTGCGACGTCAAGCCCGAAAAGAGCTTGGAAGGGAAATCCTCAAATCTACCCCCAGGCTTCTAAAAGCCGCGGCAAACAGGGTGGACAAGACGATTATGAGCGCCTGGCATGCCTTCTGGGGCAATGGGGATGAGGCTCCCGATGAGGATGCCCCGCTAGACAAAGCGTCATAAATAATCTTCATATTCCTCCACGGGCCTGTATGGCTCATTTCAAAACAGAACTAACAACAATACAACAATAGCTATGAGTGATTATCAAAACACATCGCAACACTATGGTGCCCCACGGGGCAGTTCATCCCAGCACTACGGCACCCCGCAGGGGAGCACTCCCGCGCCGATGCGCCGGAGCGAGGCAACGGGCTCGGCTCCAAGCGACATACCTCCCACATACGTGAGAACGGTAAGGTGGGTCTACGTCCTTTTGGCTCTACTCCTGGGCGGTTTCGGCATTCACAATTTCTATGCGGGCTACCACAAGAGGGGCGCCATTCAGCTGGTGGTGTCCCTTGTGGGAGGGGCCTTGACTGGCGGCATAGCCAATGTGGCCGTGTGCGTGTGGGTGATTTATGAAGCTATTGTGGTGAAGGAAGACGCCAAAGGTGTTCCCTTCGAATAACGCGCCGCAGTGCATGGAATAATCAATCAACGAGAAAGGGATCCGTTATGGGAGAAAGCATATCAAACTTGTGGGCCATGTCGCCAATCATCGCGATTGGAGCCGTTATCGCGTTTGTTTTCCAGTTCGGCAATTGGAAAGAGAACACGAGGAAGAAGGGAACCGCTGTGGGTATCATCATAGCCATCATCGGAGTCATTTGTTTCCTTGGCTCTCTCTAGGCCGGGCAACAATTTCCTTGGGCGGCGGTTTCATCCGCCAAATTATCAACAATAAATAGAAGACAAAACATATGGGATACATTATTTGGGGCATTCTGTTCATCATTGGCGGCGCCAGCGGTGCGTTTGTGCTTCGCGGCACAGACAGTTGCGGTGCACTCATTGCCTTGGGCGTCGGCTTCATCGGGTGGGGCGTGTTCCGCCTGATTGCCGAAAACAAGAAAAAGTGATTTGCTCTGGACGAGCATAAGCTGCACCGGCCTTGCCTATCCACCCGCCGGGTGGATAGGCGGGGCTGCCTGATGTGCCGCCTCCTCGCAAGTGGCGGGGCGGATGCAAACGGCGGGCCGTGTGGTGGCGGTGCGTTGCTGCCCAACGGCATCGGCGTGCGCTGCGGCTCCCTGTGAATCTTTATTGACACCGCGCCTCCGGCGGGGTTTAATGTGAACCATGAAAGCGATTGCAATTTTGATGGCGCTTGCGCTGTGCGGCGGGTCCTGGGCGCAGCAGGGAAGCGCGTACACCACGCCCGGCGGCACCACGCACTACAGCGGGCCAAACGGCTACCACGGCAGTTCCTACACCACGCCGGGGGGCACCACGCACTACAGCGACAACCGCGGCACGCACGGCAGCTCCTACACCACACCGGGGGGCACCACCCACTACTCCGACAACAAGGGCACGCACGGCACCTCCTATACCACGCCCGGAGGAACCACCCACTACACGGACAACAAGGGCCGCAGCGTCACCTCCTACACCACGCCGGGCGGCACCACCCACTACCGCGACAACCAGGGCCGCACGGGCACGTCATACACCACGCCCGGCGGCACCACCCACTACAGCGGGAACTTCTTCGACAAGAAGTGATTTGCCACCTGTTGGCAATTTTTCTTGTCTTTCCTTTCTGGCAATGCTAGAAAGGATGCAATCTTGGTATGGATGTACACGCGGCACAGTGGATCGGCATGCGCGAGCGGATGGAGGACGCCTACGCCGTCTCCCATTTCCCGCAGGGTACGCTTGCCGTGGTGTGCGACGGCATGGGTGGCCACAGCCACGGCGATTTGGTCGCGCGCGCCGCGGCGGACGCCTTCTGCGCCGCCTTCGCGCGGCTGGAGGAGATGCCGGATGTGCCGCGCCGCCTGCGCGTGGCGCTGGACGAGGCGAACGAGGCCGTGGGCGCGCTCCTGCTGGAGCGCGGCGGTGATTTCGGCGGCACCACGCTGCTGGCTGCGTTCGTCACCCGCCATCTGCTCTACCACATCAGCGTGGGGGATTCCGCGCTCTTCCTCTGGCGCGGCGGCTCCCTCTCCCGCTTGAACGAGGACCACTCCATGCGCGCCTTCTACCAGGGCTTCGGCCCGGAATGCGCCATGCCCGACAGCCATTGCCTGCGCAGCGCGCTCACCGGCGAGCCCCCGGAGATGGTGGACGCCCCGCCGCAGGGCTTCCCCCTGCTGCCGCACGACCGCATCATCCTGGCGTCCGACGGCGTGGAGGAGCTGCTGTTCGACTGCAACCCCAAGGCCTCCGTGCGCCGCATCCTCTCCTCCACGGACACGCCGCTGGCCCCCGCCCTCGTGCAGGCCGTGGAGGCCCTTCGCTTCCCCCTCGCCGACAACGTGACCATCCTCACCCTGGACGCAGAGTGAACCGCTTCTCTACCAATTACCCAACGGCTGGCGGGGCGGGGGAGTCCAACGCGGCATGGACGAACAATCATGTCTCTGCTGTAGGGGGTATGCGGACGGCCGCTACGTGCTGCCGCCGCTGCCGTATGAGCCGGATGCGCTGGAGCCGCTGCTGGATGCGCGGACGGTGAGCACCCACCACGACCGCCACCACGCCGCCTACGTGGCGGGCGCCAACGCCGCGGCGGAGGTTATCCGCAAGGTGGCCGGCAATGTGTACGACGAGGCCGTTGTGGCCTCCGCCACGCGCAAGCTCGCCTTCAACCTCGGCGGCCACATCCTGCACTGCCTGTACTGGGAGAGCGTTTCCCCGCAGCCGCAGGACGGCCCCGCGGGCGCGCTCGCGGATGCCCTGAACGATGCCTTCGGCGGGTACGATGGCTTCCTGCGCGTGTTCCGCGGCGTGGCCATGGGCGTGCAGGGCAGCGGCTGGGTGGTGCTGGGGCGGGAGCGCCTGAGCCGCCGCCTGGCGGTGCTGGGCGTGGAGCGCCACCAGGATATCCTGCTGCCGGGCTTCAAGCCCCTGCTGGTGTGCGATGTGTGGGAGCACGCGTACTACCTGCGCTACCTCAACAACCGTGCCGGGTACGTGGATGCGTTCCTGCGCCAGGCCAACTGGGCTGCCGCCCTCAAACGAATGGAAGGGAGAAAGCATGAGGGCGCCTGCTGATTTGCGAACGGTCCCCAACCCGTGGATGACGGGCTCCCTGGCGGCGCTGGAGCTGGTGCTCGGCTTCATCCTGCTGGCTTTCCCGTACCTCATGGGGCTTTCCGCCGCGTGGGTGGGCGGCCTGCTGCTGATTGCCGCGGGCGTGCTGCGCCTGGTGTACGCCATGCGCCACAGCGCCAACCGCGTGTGGAACACGCTCGCCGGCGTGCTGTACCTCCTGCTGGGCGTGTTCACGGCGCTCATGCCCGTGCTGTCCATGCAGATGTGGACGCTGCTGCTGGGCATGGCCCTGCTTGCGGTCGGCGGCGTGCGCATGCTGGTGGCGGTGGGGCTGGTGTACCGGCCGGGCGCGGTCTGGCGCTTCCTCGGCGCCATGGTCACGCTGGCCCTGGGCGCCATGGTTACCTGGGGCTGGCCGGAGAATTCCGCCTGGCTCATCGGCACGCTTGTGGCCGTGGAGATGATTTTCTCCGGCTGGGTCCTGCTCTTCCTCACCCTCACCCCCAACCGCCCCTACGCCGTGTGAGCGTGAAGGACGCGTCTGCTCACCAGCCCAATTTGGCGCGCAGCCTGGCACCGAACGTGGTGCCGCGCAGGGTGAGCAGGCGCAGCGGGGCGGAGGCCTTGGATACCACCAGGGCCTCGTTGTTGGCGATGCTGTGGGTGGAGCGCCCGTCCAGCGAGAAGATGGTGGATTCCCCGGCGCGCCCGCGCCGCTCGCGCGGGCGCATGGTGATGGTCACGCTGTCCGGCAGCACAACCGTTCGGATGGTGAGGCTGTGCGGGCAGATGGGGGTGATGCAAAGCACGCCCGCCGCGGGGGACACCAGCGGGCCGCCCGCCGCAAGCGAGTACGCCGTGGACCCCGTGGGGGTGGCCACCAGCACGCCGTCGGAGTGGTACTTGTTGAGCAGCTCGCCGTCCACCTCCACATCCACGTCTATCATCTTGCCTGTTTCCGCGCGCATGAGGGCCACCTCGTTGAGTGCCACATGCGCGTGCTCCGCAAAATCCGTGCCGCTGAACCCCGCGCGCCGCGCCTGCAGAATCGCGCGCTCCTCCACGCGGTAGTCGCCGCTTGCCAGCGCGCGCACCAGCTCCGCCACCTCATCCCGCCCGCAGGCGGTCAGGAAGCCCAAATGCCCCAGGTTCACGCCGCCCAGGACGATATCCTTTCTCACGGCCTCCTGCACGGCGTTGAGCATGGAGCCGTCACCGCCGAAGCACAGCAGCATGTCCGGCGAGGGCAGGGATGCGTCCTCCCGCGCGTGCGGGCCGATTTCATACGCGGAGATGCCCGCGGCGGCGCATTCCTCCGCAAACACCTGCAGCGCCTGCATGCACTCCGGCGTGCGGTAGGCGGCCAGGATGCCGATGGCGGTGGGCGTCTTCATGCGGGGATGGGAAGAAAAACTGTTACCGCTGCTCGCGCACAATCTCCGTGCCGATGCCTTCCGGCGTGAAGATTTCCATCAGCAGGGTGTGCGGCACGCGGCCATCGATGAAGTGCACCTTGCGAACGCCCGCGTTCAGTGCGTCCACCGCGCTCTTCACCTTCGGTATCATGCCGCCGGATATCGTGCCGTCGCCCATCAGCTCCATCGCCTCCTTGCGGTTGATGCTCTGGATGAGCGTGGACGGGTCGGCGGGGTCGCTCAGCAGGCCCGGCACGTCGGATATGAAGATGAGCTTCACGGGCTTGAGCTCGCGCGCCAGCGCCGCCGCAGCCAAATCCGCGTTCACGTTGAGGGACTGGTTGGTGCCCAGCTCGCGCGCCAGCGGGGAGATGACCGGCGTGAGCTGCAGGGAGAGCGCCTCCTCCACGCGGGAGAGCAGGCAGCTGATCACGCGCCCCACCATGCCGATGTCCACGGGGTGGCCCTCCTCGTCCGTCTCGCGGATTTTCTCGCCCACGAAGACGTTGGTGCCGGGGATGCCGACGGCCTTGCCGCCGGCGCTGCGCATCATCTCCACCAAATCGGGGTTGATGTGCGAGCTGAGCGTGCTTTCCACAATGCTGATGGCTTCCTTGGTGGTGACGCGCAGGCCGTTGACGAATTTGGCCTCCAGCCCGGCTTCCGCCATGGCCTTGGTGATGGCCTTGCCGCCGCCGTGAACCACCACCGGGTTCAGCCCCATCGCCTCCATTACCACGATGTCGCGCATCAGCGATTTCACCAGCTCCGGGTTGTCCATGGCGGAGCCGCCGAACTTGATAAGCACCGTCTTGTCACGGTAGGCCTGCATGTAGGGCAGGGCCTCCACCAGGATGTCCGCCTTGGTGATTTCCTCCTGCAGGTGGTCGATTTTGCGCTTCTTGATCATGTCGGATTAGATGTATCTCTTGATTTTGAAGTAGAGCAGGGGCAGCCCCGCCGATATCAGCATCAGCACGATGGACAGCCAGAAGCCCCACGCGGTGTGCAGGAACGGCATGCGCTCGAAGTTCATGCCGAAGATGCTCGCAATCAGCGTGGGCGGCAGGAACACCACGCTCATGATGGTGAACACCTTGAAGATGTCGTTCTGCTCGATGTTGATGAGCCCCAGCACCGCGTCCAGCATGAAGTTGATCTTGTTGGACAGGAACGATGCGTACTCCGAAAGCGAATTCACGTCGCGCGACACCGGGCGCAGCGGTACGTACAGGCTGTCGTGCGCGCCCATGCAGGAATCCTCGTTGCCCGCGTACGTGATGAGGCGCAGCAGGCTCACCAGCGCGTCTCGCTGGCGCGTGATGAGGTCGCCCACGCGCCCCAGCTCCTCCAGGGCGTCGCGCAGGTCTTCCGTGTCCGGGTCTTCCTCCTCTCCCTTGCGGCGCGCGTGCCCGGAGCCGAATATCTTCTTGGAGATGGCGTCCAGATCCGTGCCGAAACGCTCCAGCACGTCTGCCTGGCGGTCCACCAGCGTTTCCAGCAGCCCCACGAACACCAAATCCCTGTTGGTGCCCGGCATGCGCAGCAGCTGGTGCGAGAACACCCGGAACGAATACGAATCCGTGTGGCGGATGGTCACCAGCACGCGGTCTTTGATGATGAAGGTGATTTCCGTGATGACCGGGTCGTCCGTCTCCACGCGCGAGAGCACCGATGTGGTCATGAAGCGCCCGCCGTCCTCGCAGTACAGTCGGGATGTGGCCTCGATTTCCCTCTGCTCGTCCTTGGTCGGCATCTCGATGGCGCAGATGTCCTCCGCGTAGCGTAGCTCCTCCGCCGTCGGCGTCAGCAGGTCAATCCAAAAAATATCCCCGCGACGGTCCGTCTGTTCCTCCAGGCCCGAAGAGCGTTTGATGCCATCATCTGTCTGTGTGTAAATACGAATCATGCCTTCGCCAGGGGTTTGAATGCGTCTTACAGCACGCGGGAGCGCCGCGCGCAGAGTATGCACAAAAAAATCCCAAATGGCAAGCCTAAAGATTTCCGTTTTTCAAAGCTTTTTCAAAGCCCCGCCCCAATCGCAATTCTCATTCCCCCCTCCCTTTGCGCTCGCCAGGGAGACGGGAATTTGCTATAATAACGGCAGTTCCAACTCCCATGACCATTATCCCGCAAACAAATGTTTTCCTCCTCGGCGACACCCATGCCAACACCCTGCCGCCGCTGCGCGCCCTCGCGGTGACGGGTGTGCGCGATGCCGCCGTCATCCTGCTCGGCGACGCCGGATTCGGATTCCCCGACGAAGCCCCGAACGAGTGGGCGGGCGTGGACATGCTGCTGCACACCATGAACTCGGAGCTGTACGTCCTGCGCGGCAACCACGACAACCCCGCATGCTTCCACGGGGATTCCGACTACCTCGCGCCGTATACCCATATCCACGCCCTGCACGACTTCGAGGAAGTCTCCATCGGCGGCAAGCTCGGTATCGTAGTGGGCGGTGCCGTGTCCATCGACCGCAACGCGCGCACCCCCGGCCTCACCTGCTGGCCCGATGCCGAGGGCGTGAACGCCTCGCTGTTCCGCTCCCGCCCCAAGCGGCACTATGATTTCGTGCTCGCCCACACCTCCCCCACCCCGCCCAAGGCCACGCCCGGCCTCGTAGCCGCAGCCGCCCTCCGTTTCGCAGACCGCCGCCTCTGCGGCGACATCACGGAAGAACAGGACCTCCTCGCGGAAATCCACCGCGCCTACTCTCCCGCCCATTGGTTCGCCGGCCACTGGCACTTCTCGGATGCCTTCTCCCTCCTCAACACCCGCTTCCGCATCCTCGACATCAACGAGCTCCTCCCCTGGCCCCTCGCGTAGCGCGCCCCCGCGCTACGCAAATCCCAAATCTTAAATCCGAAATCCCAAATCCCCAATCGCCCCGCTATGCGCAGGTGATACGCCCGAAAACCCGCATTGTTTGGGAATTTCTGGGCATTTTGCCCGGCAAAGGAGCGCAGTATTGTTTGTTTGGCAGATTTATTATTTGCCTGGTGGTATAGTGCTGGGGTGTGTAGTTCGTGGCGCGTGCTTTGCTCGCGCGGTGCGGCTCGCAGTGTCGCGGGGATGCCGGGCATCACCGCGACGCCGTTTGCATGCCGCAAGCTGACGCTCGGCAAGCGCGTTCGCGGCTGGCCTATGGCCGCGCCATCGAACGCCCCTCACAACTGCGTGTGTACACACACGCGAAATTCCCCACGCGCCGCGAGGCGCGCGAATTTTCAAATAGTACATCGTACATAGTACTTAGTACCTTTGCGGGCGGTTATTCCCGTTCCGCTTCTGCGGCTTCCAACACGGCTTCGTCATCCACATCACAGTTGTACGCGGGAACATCGTTGCCCGCTCGCAGCGCGGGAATATCGCGCTGCGCGAGGATTGTTTTCACCTCGCACTCCCAGATGACGATCACCTTCCAGCCCATCGACTCCAACTGCGCCTTCACCTGCGCATCGCGCTCCCGGTTGCGGCGGAACTTCGTCTGCCAGAAATCGATGTTGCTTGCGGGCGTGCTCGCCGACTTGCAGCCCTCGTGGTGATGCCAAAAGCATCCGTGCACGAATATCACCGTCCTGTGCTTCGGCAGCACAATATCCGGCTTCCCCGGCAAATCCTTCCGGTGAATCCTGAACCGATACCCCAGCGCATGCAGCAAGCGTCGCACCGCCACCTCCGGCTTCGTGTCCTTGCTCTTGTTCGCCACCATCACCCGGTGCCGCTGCTCTGGTGTCATCGTGTCCATCTCACGCCGGCCGCAGTTCTATCGCCAACCCCGACCCTCCGCAAATTCTGCCACCCTCCCCAACAGATTGCCAGTTGTTTCCCTGGCATGCACCCGCATCCCTGAAATACGCGTGTCTCAGCAGAAACTCCACAAGCCTCCCCCGCTCCCAACCCGAAAATTCCTTGATGCTGCCATCGTCGAACAGGATAAGGTACAGCGACGCCGCAGGTTCATGGCAGCGCCAGCGTTCCTCCCGCGGCAGCACGAACGCCAGCGCAAACAGGATTTCCCGCAGCCAGCCGATGTACGCCCACCGCGAAACTGGGCAGAGGTGCAGCTTGTCCAGCATGAATGTGAGTTCGTACAGGGACATCTTCCTGTGGATGAAATGCAACTCCGCCAGCCGCCGCAGCACTTCCGAAGCCTTCGAGATGTACATGTCCAGGTTCTCCCGCAAAATCGCCGACCGCGCCAATTCATCCATGGACAGCAGCTCCGCCCTCGTAGCACGCGCCATGCGGTTTTTCCTCTCATACACGGATCCCGCAACATCATCCTCCCGATGCGTCTTGACAATCAACTTCCCCTTGAACCGCCTGTTCCACTCCCGCAAACTCCGCCGAAACACAGCCTCCCCCGCATCCGTCTCCCGCATGAAGTACACCTCTGTGTCCAAGACCTCCAGCGTCGTCAGTTTCTCCACTTCCATGCCCCCGACTACACCGGACTCCACCCCCACCGGCAAGCTCGGGCATCAAAGCATGGCGCAGAATTAAGAAATTAACGACTAGAAAACTGTGAAAAATAGTTCTGACAAGCATCTGAGTAAAAAGCATACGATTTGAAATTCTTTAGCATAGCTAAAAATCTAGTTCTACGGAATTGGATCAAACTTTTATTAGGATTTGCGATATTATCAATTATGTCCTTATGGGCCGAGATATCAGTTATGAGCGATCTAGTCGCTTCCACGACACATTGATGCAACTCATTAGAACAATCAAATTGTTGGATGAAGGCTTTCGGCAATGTATGTACGTGACGTTCAGCAAAAGCGCCCTTAGATTGAAAAGTTGAAATATGGTCAGACAAAAGAGGGGAATTCAAAAGTCCGACAAGATATATTGCCTCGTCTTCAGTCTTAGTCAGATGGTAATATAGAGTTTGATCTATGATGGGACATTGATTCAGTAATGATAAATTTAAGTAAGCAGCGCAAGTTCGAGCACCACCTGCGCAATAAACTACCATATAACCAGAAGTAGATAGATTTTGTTTTTTCAGCTTATTCATTTTGTTGAACGCTGAATATATGGAAGAATTTTTATACTTACGAAAAATATACTGTATATAATCATAAAAATTTCTGTCTGTCTTTGACATTGATGTAACCTCAATGTCTAATAATTCATGTAAAGAGTTACCTCTAAGAGTAAACGGTATATAGGCATTGGCAAATCCATAAATATAAAAAGGCAAAACTAAATTTGAAAGAAGAGTCGGGTAAAAATATTTCTTTGATACTAAAAATCTAGTAAGCGTGAATTGGATAAAAATTTTCTGTTGTTTAATCAAATAAGCGTTGTTGCCTTGTAAGGAAATCGGAGTAACACAATATTTGTCTCCTTTGTCACATAAATCGAAAAAGCTAGAATGACGGGGCAAAATGTCGGCGCCTTCATGAAATTTATAATCATCAGCAATTACTTGCGAATCATCATGAAGGTTCTTGGCTAGCGCCCATGAAGTTCGTGAACGAAGTTTATGAACACGAAATGGAGTCGGAAAGCGCTGGTAGGAGTCGTCAAAGGTAAATCCATATATTGTATTTTTGGTTGATTTCAAAGCTTTGCGGCCAAATAAGGTTATAGCGAGATTTTTAAAAGTAGTTTTTGGCAAGTCCCAAATCTCAGAAAAAGTAATCTCAAGCCGCTCGTGACCATTTCGTTTGAAATTACCTTGTCTTAACTTCTCGTGCTGAGCTCCTTCTAGAATTGAATGCGGAAGCACACAGGCAAAAACTCCATCATTTACAAGATACTTATCAATTGCATGAATTAAGAAAGTTGTTGCTAACTCAAGATGAGGTCGGGAAGGGCCAGTTGGCTGTATGTTATACGCCTCAGACATTTGCATGAGACGTGATTTGTATGGACAGTCACGTATCTTGCTCATCGCAAGCCAAGGTGTGTTAGAAATAATAGCAGAGAAATCACCTCGGATCAAATTTGGTCGGAATGCGTTCTTGATTAAGAATGCCCAGATGCCATTTTTACCTTCACTATGGAGTTCGAATAATGATTTATATAACTGATAAGAAAAATTGAAAATTTGATCTAAAAATCTTGGATCATCAAAAGAATATTTCGATAAAATTTCCCCAACTAATGCAAGTACATCCTTCTTGCATAGTTTAGTATCGTATATCTTTGAATACAATGTATCGATAATTTCGTCAAATAAAAGTTGATTTTCGTGAGAAATTAGAATAGTGGGCAAATCAATGAGTTTATTATACAAGCGAAGTTGGAGGAATTCCCGTTGATTTAAATTTGATTTCGTAACTGGAGTTGTAAAAAATAGAGAATCAGCATGATAAATAGGTATATATATATCAGAAATGGAATAATATTTTAAAACGTCATCAACAGAAATAATCCAATTAATCTTAGCAAGAATTACTGCTAGAGGATCTATATCAAACCCGGTAATGACTTCGCAAACTTGCTTTATAACTAACTGGCTAGGTGTGTCAGGCCTCAGATTTGCTTTTGCAGACTCAAGAGCTTCTATAATAAATGCACCTGAACCACAGCACATATCAAGATAGTGATTAGGTAAAGCGGGGTCTTTCATCTCTTCAACCCTTTCAAGCATATCATGTGCTAGCCAAAGAGGGGTTAGTTCTTGCCCTAAGAGTATTCTTCTCTGTTTTGTTGACAATTCAACTAAAATTTCTCCGAACAAATCGGATTTAGGTTTGAGAGCAAAATTATATACTAAAAACTCATGTTGAATATCATGCATTATGGATAATACTTCATCAATATTGTCGAGTTGGCTCAGCCAACCAAAATAATCATATTCTGCAAAATTATTGTAGCCGAAATTTTCAAAATACGAGCCTAAAAGAATATTCTTTAATTCGTCATTACTCGAAATTATGGCTTTTTTAGAAAGAAAGTTAGCGCACAAAAGCTTACCTAAAATAGAGATATAGTATTCTTCAACATAGCACTCTTGGTAGTCGAGCTCTATATCAATTTGGTATACAAAATCTTCCCAAATCTTCTTAATCATATCATAGTATCCGCTATTGGCAGTGGATGCGTACTCTACAAACTGTTTAAGCCTCTTTCTGTAGTTTTCGCTATACTTGCTATTAAGTCCAAAATCTTTTGCCAAGTTAGCGCCGCAAACAGTTCTGCCACCTTCTCTACCTAAATATCTTGGAAGAAATTCCAAGAGTTGCCTAGCATTATCAGGGGAAGCCGTAGTAATATCCAGCTCGAAGATCTTTTTGAGTGGAATGCTATTTTGAAAATCGTTAGTACTTGTTGAATCTAATTTTGAGATTTCAATTGCATAAACTTCCCAATGCAAAGTATCTGAAAGAATCCCAAGAATCATGCTAGGGTCGATTCCTCCTTGAATCATCCCAGCACAGTACGTTTTTACTTGATTATAGCCCTCCTGGTAAACGCTGCGAATACGCAAATCCTTTTCGTATTCTATGGGAGTAGCATCTATGCAATTATCAATGTATCCCACCGACGAGCCGAAATCTTTAGCAATATGTATGGCTTTCTCAGTGCCTTTGATATGGTCATCAACCCACTTAGTAGTAGGGTCAAACATTAGTGGTAGATATGAGCATAAATTCGCTCGAATAATTTGTTCATTAGAGCGCTTGTTGCGCAATAACAATGCCTCAGATATAAACTTCTGGGCGTAACTAATTTTATTTACGTCTTGTTTCATTTTTTCGGATTGTTAAGAAATATTGTAATAGTTGATTAAGTTTTTTTGTTAAAGAAAACGGATCATTAGAACATAATGAAAATGAAAATACTGTATCGATAGACCTAAGGATGCTTTCATGGTCAGAGTTTTTAGATATAAGATCTTTGCCAAGGTAATCAAGCTCATCAAGTTGTTTTTCATCAAAGTTCGGAATTATGATATTCGATATGTGGGGCGTGTCAATTTTTAATGCTCCACCTCCTAACACGCTGCCTTTCGCTTCACATTGCAACCTGCACCATGTGCTATTTAAGATAGCAAGTATGATTTCATTTGAAAACCGGCATGATTGTGTAGGGTATATTGTTAAAAAATTCGCATCGATTACAAGTCGATTGGGATTGAAGCGGGCTCTGGGAGACTCGGAATTGACTCTTGGAATGAAAATAGGTGCAGTGTGTCTCCTTGTAAGTTTTGGCAGCATATACCAAAATCTTTGAGCAGAGCGCGAATATATGTCTTTAGCGTTGGTGCGTACTGTAGATAAATTTGGTATTGGAGTCCCGTTGATGCGGTCGTGCGATTTCTCAATTATATATTTTGATAATTGTTCAGGTAGGATGCTGTAGGTGCAACAAATTATGTGAGACAATTTTTGATAGTCCTCAGGCGTAACGGCATCTTGGATATAAAGAAGATTGCTCGTACTGTCTATTGCTGCATAGGTCTCTCTGATGTCTTTTTGATTTTGGAATGCCTTCAAGATGTATTTTTTAGATTTAGCATCCACCTTGAAATCTTGAGGTAAGTAGAAGAAGCTGTTTGCTCCGGTCCTAAGGCCTTGTGATACTTTTATGCCAAGGCTATTAATGGTTTTACATGATTCAATAGATAATATGTCAGAAAAATCACTAGCCCATATTTTGTCAGGATGTAAAATTAAATCTCTTTGCGAAATTCTTTTGACATAAGCGCAGTATCCGCTACCTTCGCTAAGGTTTAGTCTATAATTCTCCTTTTTATGAGGCTGAACAATGCTCTCAGAGATGAGGTCTATATATTGAATTTTATGGTTAGCGTTGGAATTGCTTTTTGTTTTGCGTTTGGCAATTATAATTGAGGTTTTAACTTGAGCTCTTCCATCGAACCATGATGCTGACTGATCATTAACTACATACTCTATTTCAAAGAGATGATTTAAAACATTTTTTGCAATTTGGGAATAATCGCGTGAAAACCATACGGTCGGTAAGACTATTGCCATTAGGCCAGATCTTTTTACTAGCATCATGCTCAGAAGCCAACAAGGGACAGCATAATCTGACAATCCAGAAATTGATTGTATCGAATCAACTATAAAGTTTTTCTCATCGTTATTCAGGGTTTCTGTGAGTTGCGTGTATTTCGTGAGCTGCTTAAGAATAATTTTCCACTCTAGCCAATTTTCTACGAATTTCGAAGCTTTTTGATTTAGTTGGTAACGAATGTAGGGTGGATTCGTAACTACCAAATCATAGCCACACTTTTTGTAGGCTTCATACGCCTTCGTCGAAAAGCAATTATGGTTTGTAACTCTTGCACTAGCATGTAGGCGTGTACATTGGTCAGCGACTTCTGTGTCTATCTCATTTCCAAAAAGTTTAACTGTAGAATGCTCAAAGGGAATAAACATATCGCCAATTCCGCACATAGGGTCGATTAAATCGCAAATTTCTTCGCAATTTAAATAATAGCGAATGATTCTTGCAACTTGTTCCCCAGAGAAGAATTGCCCTAGTGTTTTCTTTTTTTCCATTTCTTGTAAAACTCCGAAGCATCAGCAGATATTATTATCGACCGATTTATGCATTCTCTTATATAATCTCCGTATGCCGTTTCTGGGTTTGAATTGTTGGCTATAGCTTGCTGAATTATTTCCTCTTCTTCTGCACCTTTCCCGTCCCATTCTACATTGCTAATTCGCTGTGCATTTTTACGTATTAATAAAAGCTCATCTCCCTTTACTATTACTTTTGAGTTTATCTGTTTAAAACTAGATTGGATTTTATCTAACAACCCCGTCTTGATTACGCTGAAATTGCTTTCCTCAATTGCTTCTAGTATAGCTCTCCAAACTGCAGCTTTTGCGGAATGAAATACCACAGTGCATTCGCCATTATCTTTTAGGGCATTATGCATTTCGTTAAATGCCTTGGTCATTAATTTTTTGTATATAATACATGTTTTGTCCTGGCTGCTGTTAATGACTACCTCATCGGTTTTATCTGTAAGATCTCCATACCACGCCTCATTAATTTCGTTTATTTCAGAATATGGAATATAGTTTCCAAAAGGAGGGTCTGTGAAAATGTAGTCGATTGTTTTTTTGCTGATTTTGGTTGACAGGCAGCTTCCTGTTACGAACTCCACCTCGCTTTCTGATTTTGAAAGTGTTTGTATCGCTTCTATAAATGTTGAAAGTTTGCGCCTTAATCCCAGGATGATATTCTTTTCAACAGGCAACGAACTTACATACATTACACCAGGCTGTGCACCTGTCACGATGAAGTCCTTTTCACCTGTTTTAGCTACTACTCTTGACATCAAGGTTGCATGGCTCTGATTGTAGCTTAGTAGGAAAACCTTCAGAGCTTTTTGAATTTTGGCTGGGTATTGATGGATCTTGTTGATTGCTTTAGAGATGACGAAAGCGTTCCTGAGGGTGTACATCTGGTGTAGATAATCTATACCATAGTGATACCCCTTTCTATATAATTCGCCCCATTTTATTTTGTATATTGGCACATTGCCAAAATCAATTTTTTTAGTAATTTTGCTGTATAGCTCGATATCCTTATTCGTAGCATATCTTTCCCATTTGTTTTTCCCAGTTATACCGTATATCTTATATGGTATTCTTTTCTTAGCCGGGATGGATTTCTTAAGCACTGGGTCATAGATTTGCGTGTAGGCCTTTTCTGCCTTGCTAATTTCTATTTCACTCTTGCATTTTGTACATTTGCATTTGCTGATGAATTGAAGCGGCGACTTCTTTAACGCAACTTCTGCATACATAAGCTCTTGATTACAGTGAGGGCAAACGATAATATCACTCCATATCACATGCCTAATCTTCCCGATATTGCCTTCATTATCTTTTATTTCATACAAGCTACCTACTTCTGTTTCTATATCTTTCAGTAGCATAGCTCCGTATTTTTGAAATTCCTCCGTTTCGGTGTTGCACAGCACATCTCCAATGGCGGACGCCATAGGGCTTAATTCATAAA
Source organism: Akkermansia sp. (assembly GCA_024405455.1). Lineage (GTDB taxonomy): Bacteria > Verrucomicrobiota > Verrucomicrobiia > Verrucomicrobiales > Akkermansiaceae > Akkermansia. The sequence goes on from JAKSOT010000005.1 coordinate 32,527, forward strand.
TGATAGCGGTACGTTTTCCCCATCTTGGAGTAACGTTCAACTTTTGTGCCAGTTGACGCATTGTGGCAGTTGGCCTGGCGCATAGTTTCACGGCTATGCCAGTTGAGCCAGATCCTCCAAACGGGTCAAATACGCGTGCCCCCACCTCAGTGTGGCAAGCAATGAAAAGAGCTATGGCTTCGGCTGAAATTTTGGTTGGGTAGGAGAATGCGTTGAATAGCGCTCCGTTCCGTGTGGATGGGAAGGGGCCATTGTATAGGTGTTGGGAGGTGCGTTCGTTTCCTCTTTCGTCCATGCGCTTTCTTTTCTACTACAGCCCGTGCTTATGTGCAAGTTTTTTCTGCGAACTTTCTCATGGCGGATTTCTCTTGCCCTCATCCGGCACCATTCATGGCAAGTGCCGTTTTGTTTGCATTCTTCATTTATGCGCATGCAATTTGCAGAGAGTTGGCTTTTGGGGTTCTCAGAGGCTCTCTTCGGCACGCTTTTTGAAGTCTCGTAGACACGCGTTTTGTTAGCGTTGTTTTCATTGGCAGCGTGGGGGATAGAGCTTGACATTTGGGGTGGGTTGGTGTAGAATTTGCGCGGTTTTGGTGAGGGGGATTCCTCTTGCCGGGACTTTGCAACTACATTATGAATCAAATGGATAAGCAAAATAGGATAGATGGGCTCCGGGAGGCTGTGGAGAGCGGCGACTTGGAGCGAGTTCGGGCGTTGCTGAAGGCGGCGTTCTGTGAGAAAGCGGATGGAGTGACGGCGCTGCATGTGGCGGCGGCGTTGGGGGAGGTTGAGGCGGCGCGCATGCTGCTGGATGCCGGCGACGATGTGAACGCGCAGGATGTGGCGCACGGTATTGCGCTGCACTATGCGGTTCGGCGCGGGCAGACGGCGATGGTTGCGCTGCTGCTGGAGCGCGGTTCCGACGACAGCCTGCGGAAGAAGTGGCGCACGCCAATGGAGCTTGCGGCCAAGCGCGGGTTCGTGGACATCGTGCGTCTGCTGGTGGAACACGGTGCGGACGGCGGGCCGGAGAGCCTGATCATCGCGGCGCGTCAGAAGGACCGCCGCATCGTGGAATGCCTGGTGGAGCACGGCGCGTGGGTGGGCGAGCAGGAAATCTGGCAGGCGGCGCTCAGCGGTTCCATTCCGCTGGTGGAGTACCTGGTGGCGCACCGGCAAACGCGCGGCGGCGTACCCGCCACGGAGGAGGAGCGCCTGATTGTGACGGTGGACTACCTGAACGACCACATGCACGTGCCCTACGCGTGGGAGACGCTGCAATACCTGTCGGAACGCGGCGAGGCGGGTGCGGCTGCGCTGCGGCACCACCACCGTGCGCTGCTGCAAGCGGCGTTGAACGAGAGCGACGCGCGTGCCATCGCCATGCTCATCCGCGATGGCGCTGCGGAGGAAGTCGAGCTGCCGTTCTACAAGGGCGTTGGCGACGGCATTTGCCACAGTTTTATCGGGGCGCTCCTGCTCGAAGCGCGCGACGGCCATTTCCCGCGTTGGGATTTCCGCGCATGGACGGAGGACAAGCTGCACCTGCTGGCGGACATGCTGCGTCGGCTGGACGTGGGCATCGAGGGCTGGCAGGATTTCCCGCACCACGAGCCGCCTGCGAAAATGAAATCCGAGCTGGAGCAGCTGCTGGCGCTACACCCGCAAACGCGCCGCCTGCACGAGCTCATCGAGCTGCTGGCGGGGCGGGTCGCCGCCATGTCGGACGCGCCGCGCGAGGCGCAGCTGGCGTACTGCACGGAGGTCTACTGGCTGCTGGATTGCATCTGGCTGCTGGGCTGGAACCCGAGGCTGATGCTGGTGGAGGCGCTTTTGCAAGCGCAAGGGGTCATTCTGAGGGAATGACCCTCAGATTTACAATTGACAATTTACCCGTCTCCGCTAAAGCTTCGCCGAGGCAAGCAATTTGAAAATTCGGCGCGCGGTGCGCGCGAATTTTCTTAATCCTAATCCTAATCTTAATCCTAATTACTCCTCCAGGAGTGCGTTTAGGCAGCGTTCGTTTTGCTCTGGGGTGCCGATGGTGATGCGGACGTGTTGGGGGAGGTTGTATTCATCCATGGGACGGAGGATGATGCCTTTGGCGAGGCATTTGTTGAAGCAGGCGCGGCCGTTGCCGACGTTGACGAGGATGAAATTGGTTTGGGTGGGAACGTACGGGATGTGGTGGGCATCCAGGGCGTCGTAGAATTGCCGGCGGCCCTGGCGCACGGTTTCGACGGTGCGGGCGAGGTGTTCGGTGTCGTTAATGGCGGCGCGTGCGGCGGCCTGCGCGGGAACGGACACGTTGAAGGCGCAGCGGACGCGGTGGAGGAGGTCGGCGATGTCGGGGCGGGTGATGGCGTAGCCGACGCGGAGGCCGGCGAGTCCGTACGCCTTGGAGAAGGTGCGCAGGACGGCCACGCGGCGGCCCTGCTCCACGTATTTGATGGTGTTGGGCTGCTCGTCGGCGAAGTCGATGTACGCCTCGTCGAACACCACCAGGACGTGGTCAGGCACGGCGTCCATGAAGGCGTCGATCTCCTGCTGACCGACCATGGTGCCGATGGGGTTGGTGGGGTTGGCGATGAAGACGATGCGGGTCTGCGGGGTGATGGCCTGCAGCATGGCGGGGAGGTCGTGCGACCAGTCGGGCTTGTTGGGAACGGAGACGTAACCCGCGTTGAAGCACTGGGCGGCCACCTTGTACATCATGAAACTGCGGTCGGCGGCCACGGCGTTGGTTTCGCTGTTGAGGTAGATCATGGCGAGCAGGGTGATAAGCTCGCTGCTGCCGGCGCCGGTGACGATCTGCTCCAGCTGCACGCCGTGGAAGTCTGCAAGGCGGTCGCGGAGGTCGTGCGCGCCGCCGTCGGGGTAGATGTGGGTGCGGGTGAGGGTTTCCTGCATGGCCTGGACGGCCTTGGGTGAGGGCCCGATGGGGTTCTCGTTGGAGGCGAGCTTGATGATGGACGCGGGGTCCATGCCGAGCTCGCGCGCGGTTTCCTCAATGGGCTTGCCCGCCTTGTAGGGAATGAGGGAAGAGATGTAGGGATTAGCTTCGGACATGATAATTAGGATTAAGATTAGGATTAGGATTAAGAAAACGTCCATCCGGCGGAACGTCGGATGGACGTTGAAATCACGCGGCGCAGCCGCCGAACTTTATAAATTGTAAATCGTCAATCGTCAATTGTAAATTATTTGGCCCACGTGAGGATGACCTTGCCGGACTTGCCGGAGTTCATGGCGTCGAAGCCGTCCTTGAAGTCGGTGTAGTCCAGGCGGTGGGTGATGATGGGTGAGACATCCAGGCCGGAGCGGATCATGGCATCCATCTTCTGCCAGGTGGAGAACATCTCGCGGCCGTAGATGCCTTTCATCTTGAGGCCCTTCCAGACGAAGGTGTTCCAGTCGATGCCGGAGCCGCCGGGCTGGATGCCGAGCAGGGAGATGCGGCCGCCGTACATGGAGTGCTTGATGACATCCTGCAGGCAGGAGGGCGCGCCGCTCATCTCCAGGCACACGCCGTACCCCTCGTCGATGCCGAGGTCCTTCTTGGCCTGGTCGATGGAGTCGCCGTCCTTGACGTTGACGGTGCGGTCGGCGCCCATCTTCTTGGCGAGGCCGAGGCGGAAGTCGGAGATATCGGTGACGGTGACGCTCTTGGCGCCGGCCTTCTTGCAGACGGCGGTGGCCATGGAGCCGATGAGGCCCGCGCCGGTGATGAGCACGTCCTCACCCACCAAATCCCAGGAGAGGGCGGTGTGGGTGGCGTTGCCGAGGGGGTCCAGGATGGAGGCGATCTCCATGGACATATCCGGGTGGATGGGCACCACGTTGCTCTGCGGGATGGAGAGGTACTCCGCGAAGGCGCCGGGGCGGTTCACGCCCACGCCCTGGGTGTTCGGGCAAAGGTGGTACATGCCGCGGCGGCAGTTGTGGCAATGGCCGCAGACGATGTGGCCCTCGCCGGAGACGACCTGTCCGGGCTTGTAGGCGGTCACGGCCGCGCCCACCTTCTCGATGATGCCGCAGTACTCGTGGCCCACGTGCATGCCGATGGGGATGGTCTGCTGGGCCCAGGGGTCCCAGTTCCAGATGTGCATGTCGGTGCCGCAGATGGCGGTCTTGTAAATCTTGATGAGAACATCGTTGGGTCCGACTTCGGGCATGGGTACGTCCAACAGCTCGAGCCCCTTGTCAGCCTTTGTTTTGACGAGAGCCTTCATATGGGTGTCATTCTACACTTTTCCCTTGCCGATGCAAGGGGAAAAGTGGGGGCAATTTACAATTTACGATTGACGATTTACAATTTGGAAAGTTCGCGCGCCGCGGGGCGGCGCGATGTTTTCTTGCCATGGCGGTTGCGGGGTGGTAGGATGGGGGCATGAGCAAGATAGATGACCTTTTTGCCTTTTTGAGTATCCCGAGCGTGTCCGCTGTGGCGGAGTATGCGAAGGATGTGGAGCGTTGCGCGGATTTCCTGGTGGAGAAGCTGGGCTCGCTTGGTTTCGATGCGAAGAAGCACCTGACGGACATCCACCCGATTGTGGTGGCGCACAGCCCAAAGGTGGAGGGCGCGCCCACGGTGCTCATCTACGGCCACTACGATGTGATGCCCGTGGATCCCATCTCGGAGTGGAAGAGCGACCCCTTCAAGCCTGAAATCCGCGACGGCCGCGTGTACGCCCGCGGCGCGTCCGACGACAAGGGCGAGATCATGGCGCACATCCTGGGCGCGCAGGAGGTGATCCAGGAGGACGGCAAGCTGCCGCTCAACGTGATTTACCTGCTGGAGGGCGAGGAGGAGCGCGGCAGCGAGAGCCTGTTCAAGTTCATCCGCACGCCGGAGGCCCAGAAGGATCTGGCGTGCGACGTCATCGTGGTGAGCGACACGGGCATGGCCGCACCGGACATCCCGTCGTTCTCGTACGGGCTGAAGGGCCTGTGCTGCTTCGAGCTGGAGGTTTCCGCGCCCGCCATGGACCTGCACTCCGGCATCTTCGGCGGCGCGGTGGCCAACCCAATCACCACGCTCTGCGAGATGATCGCCACCACGCACGATGAAAACAACCACGTGGCCGTGGAGGGCTTCTACGACGGCGTGCATGAAATCGAGCAGTGGGAGCGCGAGAGCTGGCGCCGCGTGCCCGGCATGAGCGATGCCGAGCTGGCGGAGCTCACCGGCGTGCCGCAGCTCCGCACGGAAACGGGCTTCACCGGCGCGGAATGCGTGTACGCCCGCCCCACCTTCGAGCTCAACGGCATCTCCGGCGGCTACGAGGGCGAGGGCTCCAAGACGGTCATCCCCACGCACGCGTTCGCCAAGATGAGCTGCCGCCTGGTGCCCGGCCAGGACCCCGAGGCCGTGATGGACAAGGTGGAGGCCCACTTCAAGAAGGTGTGCCCGCCGAGCGTGCGCATGAAGTTCACCCGCCAGCACGCGGGCGACGCCTACCTGAGCGACCCCAACTCCGCGTTCGGCAAGGCGGCGCAGAAGGCGCAGGAAATGACTTTCGGCAACGCGCCCGTGCTGGTGCGCGAGGGCGGCTCCATCCCGATTATCGCGGAGGTTTCCAAGGTGCTCGGCAAGGATGCCCTCTTCCTGGGTCTTGACCTTCCGGACGCCCGCATCCACTCGCCCAACGAGAACATGCGCGTGGAGATTTTCGAGAAGGGAATCGAGATGGCGAAGAATATGCTCAGGCTTATGGCTAAAGCCAAATAGGATTTACTAGGTACTAAGTACTAGGTACTATTTTAAAATTCGCGCGCCGTGCGGCGCGGGGATGTTCGAGCAGAAGAAATGGCGGCGGCGGTTGAGATAGATTCCGTGCACAAGAGCTTCCCCGGGCATTGGGGAAAGGGCGGGGTCTATGCCGTCAAGGGCGTGAGCCTGCACATCGGGGAAGGCGGCGTGTACGGCCTCATCGGCCCCAACGGCAGCGGCAAGAGCACCATCATGAAAATGCTGGTGGGCCTGCTGCGCCCGGATGCCGGCTCCTGCCGCGTGTTCGGCCACCCCGCCGCGGCTTCCGTCAACCGCAGAGAGATTGGCTTCCTGCCGGAAAACCCGTACTTCTACAAGTTCCTCACCGGCGCGGAGACCGTGCGTTTCTACGGCCGCCTGTGCGGTCTGCGCGGCGCCGCGCTGCGCGGGCGCACGGACGAGCTGCTGGAACTCACGGGGCTGCAAGAGGCGGCGCAGCGGCGTCTGGGCGGATATTCCAAGGGCATGCTGCAGCGCGTGGGCCTGGCGCAGGCGCTGGTGCAGCGTCCGCGCCTGCTGGTGCTGGACGAGCCGACCGCCGGGGTGGACCCGCTCGGCTCCCGCACCATCCGGGACATCATCATGAACCTGCGCGCGCAGGGCACCACCATCTTCCTCTGCTCCCACCTGCTGGAGCAGGTGCAGGAAGTCTGCGACCGCGTGGGTATCCTCTACCAGGGCAACCTGATTGCGGAGGGCTCCGTGGACGAATTGACGCGCGACTCCCGCCGCACCGAGGTGACGCTGTCCAACCCCACGCCGGAGCTGCTGGAGCAGCTGCGCGCCGTGGCTGGGGACGCCTGGGTGGGCACCGCACCCGCCCGCAACACGCTGGAAAGCGTCTTCCTCAAGGGTATACGGGCGAAATTGGCGGAGAAAAGGGGGGATTAGGGGTGCCAATTTACAATTGACGATTTACAATTTACCCGTCTTCGCCCCTGCGGGGCTACGCCGAGGCAAGCAATTTGTAAAGTTCGCCGCGCCGGTGGCGCGGGAATGGTTCAATGTCATCCGCCGAAGGTGAGCAGCCATTTCCAGGCGGGCAGGGCGTGGATGGTGCCGTGCGGGGTGGGTATGTCCTCCTCGTGTCCCTCGGTGACCACCCAGGCGTTTTTGATTCCGGTTTCCTGCATGGCGGTGGTCAGGGCGCGCAGCTCGCGGCGGCGCGTGGTGGCGTCGTCCATGGCGTGGCACACCTGCACCAGATGGCGTCCGCCGCCGGGCAGGGTGGCCAGGAAGTCAACCTCGTACTTGTTCTGCGTGGTGTAGTAGTAGAGGTCGTGCGTGTGGCGGCGCAGCTCCACGCAGACGATGTTCTCCAGCATCTGGCCTGTGTTGGCGGTGATGCGCGCGCCGAGGGATGCGGCCATGGCGTGGTCGGTGCAGTAGACCTTGTGCATGCGGCGCTGCTGCTCGCCCATGCTGGCGGAGCATGCCGGCACGGTGATGAGGAAGAAGGCGTCCTCCAGCCACTGCACGTACTGTGAGATGGTCTCGCGGCTCACGCTGTAGCCCATGGATGAAAAATCCTTGCACACCTTGCTCACGGAGAACAGTGCGCCCACCTGGTTGAGCATGCGGCGCGCCAGGCTGCGCAGCACGAGCGGCTGCCCCACGGCGTTGCGCTCCACAACATCGTGGTACAGGATGGAGGAAAAATACTCCTGGTGCAGCTGGCGGCGTCGCTCCGCGGAGAGACCGTACACCTCCGGGAACCCTCCCGTCTGCTTGTAGTTCTCCCACGCGCGCAGCACCTCCATGCGCTGCGTGGTGGATAGGCGCCCCGCCTTGCGGCTCACCTTCGCGCGTGTCAAATACTCCCCGAACGAGAACGGGTACAGCTCCCACGTCATCGTCCGCCCGCGCAGGCACGTGGCGATTTCCTTGGACAGCAGCTTGGACGACGACCCCGTGAGGTATATCTCGCTCTTCTCGTCGCGCCGCAGACGCTCGATGAACAGCTGCCAGCCGGGATAGTCCTGCATCTCGTCGAAGATGAAGTACACCTTCTCCTTGCGCCGCTTCTCCGGGTACAGGCTGTAGTACGCCTCGTACAGGTCGTTCCAGTCCCCCTCCTCCAGCGCCGCCAGGCGGTCGTCCATAAAATTCAGCCACACGATGTTCTCCCGCGCCACGCGTTTTTTCCTCAACCCCGCCACGATTCCCTCCATCAGCGTGCTCTTCCCGCACCGCCGCACTCCCATGCAGATCGACACCTTCTTCTCGTACGGCTCGATCACCAAATCGCGCGGGGTGCTCCCCTCCAGCTCCATCTGCTGGCGGTCCAGGATGATTTCTCGCAACGCTTGCCGCAATTCCATGTTCATACCCGCAAAAATTACCATTTCTGACGCCAAATGTCAACAGAATTCGCAAAAATTGCGAAAAAAAACGTCAAAAAACAAGAAAAACAGAAGCGAAAGACGACAGAAAAAGAAAAAAGTTGCAGCGAACGGCGTCAGGAATGCAAAATTCCTGCGCCGGGAAATTGGCCTGGCAGGATTATATAAATGCATTTGTTTGTAGTGTGTTGGGGTGGTGGTGGCGGGTGTTGGCGCTCATACGCCCCGCCGCAAAGCGGCGGGACTCCGTTAGTTGCAAGTGCGAAGGGGGACAATCCCCACCCTTCCGGGATGGGGCAAACTTTGTGTCGCCATCGGGATGGCTCACATAGAGCGCGCCTGTCGGCGCGTGGCGAAATGTTTCCTCTGGCGTATTGCCAGAGGAAACTTGTAATCATCCGCGTCTGGCCTGTCTCGGCGGCCTGTCTCGGCGTAGCTTTAGCGAAGACGGAACCACGGTAACGCCGCCCTGTCTCGGCGTAGCAAGGGCGCGAAGCGCCTCGCGGAGACGGACGGACGGCGGTGTGGGCCGGTGTGGGCGAGCGTAACTATCCACGCCCATTCACTCCAACGCCGCCCGCCGCGCGCTGGGGGGCGTGCGCGGATATGCTTGACAATGGTGCGGCAGGCGGTTAGGATAAGCGTGTAAACAGTTATGGCAAAGGGTAAAAGGAGAGATTCTTGGAGCAGCGGATTGACCGTGGTGCTGGCCGTGGCCGGCAGCGCGGTGGGATTCGGCAATTTCCTGCGCTTTCCAGGCTTGGCGGCGCAGTACGGCGGCGGAGCGTTCATGATTGCGTACTTCTGCGCGTTCGTGTTCATGGGGCTGGCGCTCAGCTGGATGGAATGGTCGCTGGGGCGCTGCGGCGGCAGGCTGGGCGGGCACTCCTGCGCGTCCATCTTCACCCTGCTTTCCGACTACGCGCACAAGTGGAAATACCTGGGCGTGTTCGGCGTGGTGGCCCCGCTGGGCATCGGCATGTACTACATGGACTTGGAGGGCTGGACGCTGGGCTACGCATGGCACACGGCGCTGGGCGACCTGAACCTGGAGACGCCGGAGCAGTTCGGCGACTTCTTCACGCGCTTCACGGGCGCGGACGCGGACGGCAACATCTTCCTGAAGGAAAGCAGCCTCATCATCTTCTTCCTGCTGGCGCTGTTCGCCAACTTCTACCTGCTGTACCGCGGCGTGGTGAAGGGCATCGAGTGGTTCTGCAAGTGGAGCATGCCCATCCTGCTGCTCATCGCCATCGCCATCCTGGTGCGCGTGCTCACCCTGGGCACGCCGGACCCCGCATACCCGGAGCGCAGCGTGGAGCAGGGCCTGGGCTACATGTGGAACCCCGACAAGGTGGTGCTGGTGACCGACGACGGCAAGGGCGGCACCAAGACGCTGGACATGGTGCCCGCCAACTCCACCCCGGAGCAGACCAAGGCGTTCATCGAGAAAGTGCAGAAAGCCAACCCCGGCGTGTCCGTGCGCGCGGAATCCATCGACATCTGGCACGGCCTGCTCAACCCCAGCCTGTGGGTGGCCGCCGCCGGGCAGATTTTCTGGACGCTCTCCATCGGCTTCGGCGTCATCCTCTGTTACAGCAGCTACGTGGATCCCAAGAAGGACATCGCGCTCAGCTCGCTCACCGCGAACGCCGCCAACGAGGCGGTGGAGGTGGGCCTGGCGGGCCTGATGATCATCCCCGCCGCGGTGTCGTTCCTGGGTGTGGCGGCGGCGGCGGGGGCGAGCACGTTCGGGCTTGGGTTCAACGTGCTGCCGCAGGTGTTCGCGGCCATGCCGCTGGGGCAGCTCTTCGGCACGGTGTTCTTCCTGCTGCTGTTCGTGGCCGCCATCACCAGCTCCATCTCGCTGGTGCAGCCCTCCATCGCCTTCATTGAGGAATACTGGGGCATCCCGCGCGTTCAGAGCGTCGCCATCGTCAACTTCCTCATCTTCGTCGGCGCCCTCATGGTGGCCTGGTTCTCCGGCGACGGCATGGTGGCCCTCTCCACCCTGGACTTCTGGATGGGCACCATGAGCCTCTACATCATCACCGCCCTGTACTTCATCATGTTCCGCTGGGTCATCGGCACGGACCGCGGCATCGAGGAGCTGCAGCGCGGCGCGCTCATCCGCATCCCCACCGGCCTGCTGAAGTTCGTCATCAACTGGTCCGCCCCCTGCATCCTGGGCGTGATCTTCGTCTCCTGGCTGTACGACAACATCTTCAACGAGGTGTGCCAGCCTGTGCGCGACCTTCTGGAACTCAAGGCGGGGGCGGTGCTGCCGATGCTGTGGGTGGTCATCACCACGGTGTTCTGCTGCCTGGTGGTGCACACCTCCAAGAGATTCCGCAACAAGACCCTTCCGGGTGAACCAACAGAAAGGAAACCCCGCTCATGACACTTACCGGCATCATCACCATGTCTGTCTCCGTGGCCGCCGTGTGGACGCTGTTCATCTGGTGCAGCACCCTGCTGGTGCGCGCAGACAAGAAGCAGAAGCGACCGGAAGACCGCTGACGCCATGAAACGCGCGCTCCTGCCCACGCTGCTGGCGGCGCTGCCCCTGCTGGCGGCGGAGAAGCCCCAGGCCATCGTCATCTTCCTGACGGACGACCTGGGCTACCACGACACCTCGGCGTACGGCTGTGAGAAGGCGCCGTGCCCCAACCTGGAGCGCCTGGCGGACCAGGGGCTCACGTTCACGGATGCGCACAGCACGCACTCCGTGTGCACGCCCTCGCGCTGCTCGCTGCTCACGGGCCAGTACGCCTGGCGCAACAACACCACCATCTTGGACGGCGACGCCAAGCTGGCCCTGCCCACCAAGGACGAGCGCCCGGGCCTGCCCGCCCTCATGCAGAGGGCAGGGTACCGCACCGCCGCCATCGGCAAGTGGCACCTCGGCCTCGGCCGCGGCAACCAGCCCACTGACTGGAACTCGCACATCACACCCGGCCCCGCGGAGGTGGGGTTCGACTACTCCTTCATCATGGCCGCCACCGCGGACCGCGTGCCCTGCGTCTACCTGCGCAACGGCAGCGTGGTGAACCTGGACCCCGCGGACCCCATCCGCATCGACTACCGCAAGCCCTTCCCCGGAGAGGTCACGGGCGAGGAGCACCCGGAGCTGCTCAAGAAGTGGGGCCGCCCCGCCGACCACCAGCATGACAAGACCATCATCGACGGCATCTCCCGCATCGGCCACATGAGCGGCGGCACCGCCGCCCTCTGGAAGGACCAGGACCTGGCCGACACCATCACCGACGACGCCGTGCGGTTCATCAAGGAGAGCGCGGGCAAGCCCATCTTCCTCTACTTCTGCACCAACGACATCCACGTGCCGCGCGACCCCCACAAGCGCTTCCGCGGCAAGAGCGGGCTCGGCATCCGCGGGGATGTGACCCTGCAGATGGACGACTGCCTCGGCCGCATCCGCGCCGCCCTCGCGGAAAGCGGGTATGACGACTGCCTCTTCATCTTCACCAGCGACAACGGCCCCGTCATCTCCGACGGCTACCTGGACAACGCCGACGTGGACTGCAAGGGCCACAACCCCGCCGCCCCCTACAGCGGCGGCAAGTACGGCATCCTGGAGGGCGGCACCCGCATGCCCTTCATCGTCTGCTGGCCCGGCCACGTGCCCGCCGGCAAACAGAGCGCCGCGCTCATGAGCCAGGTGGACCTCTCGCGCACCCTCGCCGCCATTGCCGGCGTGGACGTGCCCGCGGACGCCCTGCCGGACAGCGAATCCCACCCCGCCGCCCTGCTGGGGCAGGATGCCGCCGGGCGCGGCGAGATTGTGGAGAGCGGCGGCGGAACCCTCGCCCTCCGCCAGGGCAGCTGGAAGCTCGTCATGGGCCGCAACAACCAGCCCGACCGCCTCTACGACCTCGCCAACGACATCGCGGAGAAGCACGACGTGGCACCCCAGCACCCCGACCGCGTGCAAGCCATGCACGCACGCCTGCGGCAAATCATCGACCGCAAGTGATGGTGTGGATTCACGCCAAACGCCCGCACACCAACCGCGCACGCTGCCTCCAACCACCGAAGCGCCGGAGTTTCGGAGGCGCGGAGCCTCGGCGGCTTGTCTCGGCGTAGCTTTAGCGGAGACGGAAGCAGTACCGGCTTGCCCGGTACTGCGAAGACGGGGTCAAAATTCGGCTAAATTCCGCCGAAAACGCCCAGTTTCAACATTTTTTTGAAAGTTTGCGCTTGCATTTTCTCCTCCCTTGGCATAAAATACCTCGCGTATACGACGCGCGGTGCGTCGAGAGCCTTTCGTCTCCATACGAAATCCAAAAACAATAGAAACAACGATACCATGAAACTGCATTTGCCCAAAATGCTCACGGCTGCTCTCCTTGCAGTCTCCGCTGTGACCGCCAGCGCGGCCACATACTCCGGAACCGTTTACACTTACAACGGTGATTTGTTCAACAAGAACGATATTGCATACAGCCAGTTCTACGTCACCACCTACGATGGCGATGTGGCCACGGTTCACACCGATCAAGCTGTCCAGCCGTCTGCCAACAACAACTGGAGCGCCGTGCAGGCTATCTGGGGTGGACAAAACTACATCAACACCTTCCGCTTTGATGCCAACTACGGCCAGAGCCGCAAGTCCGCCGTGTACTCCTTTGGCCCGTTCGGCATGGGTGGCATCATCGTGGACGAGGGGGCGGAAGGGTTCAGTATCAGCAACACGGGCAACAATAACCGTTCCCTCTTCCTGGGCACCACCGTCAGCGGTGCCACGGCCTACTCCACCATCAAGGAGGATTTCTCCCTGAACCAGACTTCGACAAATGCTGCTTCCATCATCCATCTCCGTGGCGGGCAGGTGTTTGATGTGGCGAGCGGAAAAACGTTCCATGTCAACCAGTCGAACGGTAACGCCCTCGACTTCGGCTCCCAGTTGACGGTTCAGGGGGGCGGCACCGTTGCATTTGACGGCTCCAGCCGTGTGGCGATGACTTCCGGCGCAGCCTTAACCGTGGAGACCGGTTCCACTGTTACCTTCGCCGGCGCGGTGACCGGGCTTGCCCACACCATCACCAACAATGGCATAATCAATTTCGGCAGCACGGTGGCCGTGGCGGACTTCTCCGGCTTTGACGGCGATGTCGTCTATTCCGATACCAACAACGGTTTCGTCACCTCCGCCGAGTACACGCTCATCGAGGGCACCGGCACCAGCAACCTCACCGCCGTCCAGTACGGCACCACCACGCTGACTGTCACGAACAACAAGGTCAACGTTGACGAGGCGGACTACTCCACCTATTACCTGAACGACGACGATGCCACCGTGTCCATTGCCGCTGCCGCCGGTGAGGCGCAGTCGCATGAGGGCACGCTTGCCAACATCGTTGTGAAGGGCACGGACACCGGAATCACCTCCGACTCCAACGGGATGCTCCTGAACAGCCTGTCCCTGGGCGCGGGCGCCGGCACCACGGTTTCCGGCACTGAGCAGCTGACCGTTGGCGCTGTCACCTTCGGTGCCGGCAGCAAGCTCGCCCTGGCGGAGGACGCCAGCGTGAAGGTGCTCACCAAGCCCACGTTCACCACCGGTTCGCAAGTTACCGTGGCCGAGGGTTCCGTGCTGGACCTGAGCAGCTACACCTCCAATCCGGATGCCATCGAGGCCATTGCGGCCAACGTGACCGGCGCCGGCTCGGTGAAGATTACGGCGACCGGCGAGCTGTCCTTCAGCGAGAACGGCACCACCACCGTGCTCACAGCGCTGGAAGGCTTCTCCGATGCCGAGTTCAACGGCAAGGGCTGGGTGGCCGGCAGCTACGGCCATATATTCAATATAGGCGACGGCTCCCGCACCGGCTCCCTCAAGGCGGCCGGCACCCTGCGCCTGGAATCCAAGGTGCACGTGAACGTGAACCAGGGCAGCTCCCTGGTTGTGGACGGCACCTTGGCCATGGGCCACAAGCAGGCAGGCAACCCCGGCCACCTCGTGGTGAACGGCGGTACCCTCACCGTGGGCCACATCCTGCTTCAGGACGACACCACCGCCAACACCTTCAGCCTGACCAACGCCACGGTGGAGGTCACGCAGGCCGGTGACGTGTTCACCGGCACCGGCGCCGCCACCGCGGTCACCACCTCCGGCCTCCTGGTGAAGAACCTCTCCGATGGCGACATCACCTGGAACCACGCCTCCGACTACGCGGGCGGCGACCTCGCGGTGGATGCCAACGGCCACACCATCACCCTCGGCGTGGCGGGCGGAACCTCCACCCTCCACAACACCATCGAGGTGAAGTCGGGCGACACCGTCGGCTTTGCCGGCACCTGGGATGTGAGCCACCTCGCCGGTGACGCCCAGCCCACGTACAAGGACGGCGTGTCCGACGGCAACGGCTATGCCTCCCTGGAGATTGCCGTGCAGCTTGCCACAGGCACCATCACGGCCGAATCCGATGCCGCCACCTTCATCATCAAGGGTGTGGCGGGCACGCTGGATCACGCCACCGGCAAGGTTACCACCTCCAGCGAGCCGGATTACGCCACCTACTTCCTCAACGAGAACGCCGAGACCTACAGCGATATCATCGAAGTCGCCGCCCAGCATCAGGAGCTCACCGGCGGTATCGTGGTG
>JAKSOT010000050.1 GCA_024405455.1 Akkermansia sp.
GCAGCAGGCCAAGCCCGAGAGGGAGGGCGAGCAGCCCAAGCCCATGACCGAGGAGGAGAAGGCCCAGCAGTCCGCCGCGGATATCCTCCGCATGCACCTGGACGAGGAAAAGGGCTCGCCCATCCCGCACGCGCCCGCCAACACGGTCCGCCCGCCCCGCAAGGACTACTAAACACCATTTTCGACATGTACAGACACATTGCAACGTTCATCATCGGCATGCTCGCGCTGTTTGCGGGCGCGCTGCAGGCGGAAATAGAGGCCGTGTGGTCCACCGGCGTGGCCTTGCCGGGGGAAAAAGCGGTGCTCTACCTCATCGACCCCGATGTGGGAGGCGACCTCTTCCTCATCAAGCAGAAGCCGCACGTGGAGCACGCGCAGGTGGAGCTGCGCCAGCCGCAGTCCGGCGCGAACCCCACGGACCCGCAGCGCCGCAACGCGGAGGTGTACCCCATCGTGGTGACGCCGGATGCGCCGGGAAGCATCGAGGTGAAGGAGCTGGAGGTTGAGTACAAGAACGGGCGCAAGGTGAAGGTGAGCGTGCCCGCCCTGCCCGTGGAATCCACCAGCAAGATCATCTGGATGAGCGAGCCGTTCACCTACGGCGTGCTGTGGCATCCCTACGTGGACGGCGACGGCTACGTGGACCAGGAGGTGAAGGTGGCGATGAAGTTCCTGATGCCGGGAGGGTGCGCGCTGCCTGTGCCGCCGCAGTTCAACTCGGTGGGCGTGCGGGCGGGCACGTTCCGCGCGCCCGTGGAGGGCGTGGCCGCCGTGGTGCAGAACGCCCTCTTCCCGGAAACCACCGCCTACGCCAAGAGCAAGAACTGGCTCACCACGGACTGCATCGGCAGCTACACGCCGTTCCGCGAGGGCAACTCCGACATCACGGGCAGCGTGCCCGTGGTGCAGAACCGCGGGTTCTTCGCCACCTCGCAAGTGGAGGTGAAGCTGCCGGTGTTCCGGACGAGCGCGCTGCCGCTGCCGCCCGGCACGCCGGGTGACTACGCGAAGGCGGTTGGCGAGTACCGCATGAAGGCCGCCACGCAGGCGGAGGATTTGGCCATGAACGAGGCCGTGGAGGTGGAAATCACCGTGGCCGGAACCGGCAACCTGGACACCATCACCCCGCCCGTGCCGGAGGATGCCGACAGCTGGAAGCTGGTGCCCGCCACCCGCAAGCCCATCGTCAACTCCAACGGCATCACGGAAGCCGTGGTCTTCACCCAGCTCATGCGCCCCACCCAAGAGGTGAGCGGCATCCCCGCCTTCCATTTCAGCTATTTCGACCCCCAATCGCTGGAGTACCGCCAGGCCCAGACCACGCCCATCGCCCTGCCCTGGCGTGAGACGGAGAGCAGCGGCTCCGGCATGCAGGCCGCTGCCGCCGCGGAGCCGCCGCCCGCCGGCACCGTGCCCGTGGCGGAGATGGTCGACATCTACGGCTTCATCCCCGTAGAGGAGACCGCGAGCGTGGCGAAGCTGCCGCGCTGCCTGTGGCTGCTGCTCTATGTGCCGGCCATCGCGCTCTTCGGCCATATGGCTAACCGCGCACTTACCCGCCGCCTGGCCGCAGGCGCCGACCAGCGCGCCAGAGCCAGGGAGCTGGACGCCCTTGCCAAGGCCAAAGACGGCCTCGCCTTCCTCAAGGGCGCGGGGGCGTACATTGAATCCCACTTCGAGGCCAAGGACATCACGCCGGAGCTGCAGGACATCCTGAACCGCCGCGACGTGGAGGCCTTCCGCCCCGACGCGCACGCGGAGCTGACCGCGGGAGACCGCGAGCGCATGCTGCACGCCATCCGCAAGGCGCTGGCGGGCATCGGCACCACAACCGTTCTGCTGCTGGCGGCCCTGCTGCCCGTGAGCATGGCCGCGGGCGACGATGCCGCGAACGCCTACGAGGCCGGGCAGTTCAGCAAGGCTATCGAGACGCTCAAATCCTACGACGCCGAATTCCCGGGAAGACCCGACGTTTTCTACAACATCGGCAACTGCGAGTACCGCCTCAAGCACAGCGGCGAGGCCGCCTACCAGTACGCCAAGGCCCTGCAAATCGACCCCGGGTTCGCCGAGGCGCGCGCCAACCTGGAGTTCATCCAGCGCAAGGAGGGCGCCATCCTGCCCGTCAACTCTGCGGCAGACGACGCCTTCACCTACCTGAACCCCAGCCAGCTCTGGGTGGCAACGGTTGTTTGCACGGCGGTGCTGGCGTTCTGCATCGCCCTGCTGGCCTACCGCCGGCGCGAGCCGCACAAGCCGTGGCTGCACGCCTGCACCACCGCGGCCGCGCTGCTCAGCCTGCTCTGCGTGGCGGACTGGGTGTACTACGGCACGCGGGAGGTCCCGAACATCGCCTCCCTGCCGCCAAGCGACTTGGCATACATCATCAACGCCACGCCCGCCCGCAGCTCTGCAGATGCCGACGGCGCGGCGATTGTGACCCTGCCCGCATCCACCCCGGTGCACCTGCTGGCCGAGCGCGCGGACTGGCGCTACGTGGAGACCTTCACGGGCATCCGCGGCTGGGTGAACGCGCAGGATGTGCGCGCCCTCGCCCCCGGCGGCCCCCGCGTGCCCGTCATCCTGCGATTCTAGCCCGGCATGCTCCGCATCCTCTCCATCACCGCCCAATTCCTGGAGGATGTCCTCCTCGCCATCGTCCTGCTGTGGTCGCTGGGGCTGCTCGTCTACCAGCCCGTGTGCATCATCCCCGTGGCGGTGCTGGCGGCTGTGGCGGTGTGGCTGTGGCGCAGCGGCAAGGCGCGCAGCGTGCGCGGGTGGCTCTGGGGCTGCTTCCTGGTGTGCGCGTGCGCCTACCTGCTGCTGCCCAACCCGCGCGGCCCGTGGCAGACCCCCTGGGCGCGCACTCCCCACTGCACGCTGGACGGCAACATCCTCACCATCCGGGACCTGCGCGACTTCCGCTACACCACAGAGAACGACTACGAGCCCCGCTACACCACGCAGACCTACGACCTGTCCACCCTGGTGGGCGCGGATTTCGCAGAATGCCGCTGGGACGGCCACGAGGCCATCTGCCACACCATGATGAGCTTCGCCTTCGCGGACGGCCGCCGCATCGTCTTCTCCGTGGAGACCCGCGTGCCGGAGGGAGAGGAGCAGACCGCCCTCGGCGGCTTGTACAAGCGCTACGGCCTCGCCTACCTCATCGGCACGGAGGAGGACATCTTCGCCCTGCGCACCAACTACCGCCACGAGGACCTGTACCTCTACCCCCTGGACGCCACACCGCAGCAGGCCCTGGCCATCCTGCTCGGCATGCTGGAGTTTGCAACCGACGCCAACGAGAACGGCGCCCACTACAACACCGTGACCGCCAACTGCTCCGCACCGTACATCGCCATGCTCCACCGCGCCGTGCCGGACCTCCCCAAGCGCAGCATCCTCCTGCCTGTCTACAACAGCGCCATTGCAGAAGTCTTCTACAACCACGGCTTCCTGCGCCACAAGGAGAACGAAACCCTGCCCGTCCTTCGCGAACGTGCCAAGGTCGGGTATGACATCCCGCTCCAAAACTACTCCCAAAACCTCCGCCGGCGGCTGTTTGGGAAGGATTGACATTTTAAGAGAAGGAAATTGACAAGGGGCGGGATTTGGCGTTCAATGGAAGGCATGGAATATCGCAGGTGCGGAAAAAGCGGGGTGCTGCTGCCGGAGGTATCGCTGGGACTGTGGCACAATTTCGGGGACGGGGACGACCCGGCGGAGGGGCGCGCGCTGGTGGCGCGGGCGCTGGAGCTGGGCGTGTGCCACTTCGATTTGGCCAACAACTACGGTCCGCCCCCCGGCGCGGCGGAAGAGCGGTTCGGCAACCTGCTGCAGAGCGAATTCTCCGCGCACCGCGATGAGATGTTCATCTCCACCAAGGCGGGCTACCTGATGTGGGGCGGTCCCTACGGGGACTGGGGTTCCCGCAAGTATTTGGTGGCGAGCCTGAACCAGAGCCTCAAGCGCATGAAGCTGGACTACGTGGACGTGTTCTACCACCACCGCCCGGACCCCGAGACGCCGCTTGAGGAAACCATGCAGGCGCTCATCGACATTGTGCGCAGCGGCAAGGCGCTGTACGCGGGGCTTTCCAACTACCCGCCGGAGCTGTACGCACAGGCATGCGCCATGCTGCGGGAGGCGCACGTGCCCTGCCTGCTGCACCAGTTCCGCATGAACCTCATCGACCGCGAGCCGGGGGCATCCCGCCTGGCGGAGGCCGTGCGGCAGGGGACAGGCTCCATTGCCTTTTCCCCGCTGGCGCAGGGCGTGCTCACCGGCAAGTACCTGAACCGCGCCCTGCCCGCGGATTCCCGCGCCGTGCGCGACAATTCCGTATTCCTGAACCCGGAGCGCGCGCGGCAGAGCGATGCCAAGGTGCAGCGCATCGTGGACATCGCCAATCAGGCGGGCATCCCGCCCACCCAGCTGGCCCTGCGCTGGCTGCTCTGCCAGCCCGGGCTCACCAGCGTGCTCATCGGCGCACGCCGCGTCTCCCAGCTGGAGGAATGCGCCGCCGCCGCGGGCCAGCCCCCGCTGGCTACCGACCTCCTGCAAGCACTGGATGCCGGGATGTAGGCTTAAAAGGTGTCGATATCAATCCCGAAGGTGGCAGCGAGGGAGGCGGGGTCGAATGACGCGGGGCGGGCGAATTCCCCCTGGATGAGGGCGGCGGGGTCCACCGCGCGCAGGGTGAAAAGCAGCGCGGGGTCGCGGTCAATCAGCACACCTGCGGCGTAGATGGCTGCGGCGGCGTGGGGACACGGCTCCGCCCAGTCCGGGCAGGTGCAGCCCATGCGCCAATCCGCGGGTTCCGGCAGCAGGCCGGAATCGGGGTCGCACAGGCGCTCCAGCACGGCGGCGTCCACCCTGCCCTCCATCAGGGATACCAGGGAATCAATGTGGCCGCGGCAGCTTTCTGCCAGCGCGGTGGTGCGATCCGCATCCAGCGGCTTGAGCTGCAGGCGCACCTCGTAAAGCTCCTGCGCGCTGACCCTGGCTGTGACGAGCCCGGGGGCGAGCCGCAAATCCAGCACGCAGCCGTGGCGCAGCAGGGTGCGGCCGGGAGCCAGGCACAGCCCGCCAGCCTCGCAGCGGGCAAGGTGCTTCATCCACGCGCTTCCCCAGAAGTGCTCCGCGAGCTTGCGCGTGGTTGCCACCACGGGCTGCAGCTCCTCGCCATCCGCCTGCAGCTCCGCCAGGCGCCTCTTGGCCAGCGCCTCCAAATCCGCCGCCCGCAAACGGGGTGTTCCTTCGTCACACATGCCCTGCCCTCCAAAAAATCCAGGCGCCCTTCCGGGCGCCCGAACTTTTCAAATTGTAAATCGTAAATTGTAAATTGTAAATTACTTCGTGACGCTCTTGAAGTACTCCAGCGTCACCTTCAGGCCTTCCTCCAGCGTGTGCTTGGGGGTCCATCCGGCGGCGCGCAGCTTGTCGGCGCAGGCGCGGGAGTGCTTCACATCGCCGGGACGCTCCGGCAGGTGCACAATCTTGGAGGACGAGCCGGCTGCCTCGATGATGACCTCCGCGAGCTTGTTGATGGTGATCTGTCCGCCGTAGCCGACGTTGTTCACGCCGGTGACCTCCGGGTGCTCAGCCACGTAGGTGAGGCCGCCCACGATGTCCTTGACGTAGATGAAGTCGCGGGTCTGCTCACCGTCGCCGAAGACGGTGATGTCCTCGCCCTTGATGGCCTTCTCCATGAAGATGGGGACGGCGGCGGCGTAGGCTCCCTTGGGGTCCTGGCGGGGGCCGAAGACGTTGAAGAAGCGGCAGACGCCGGTGTTGACCTGGCCGGTGGTGCGGAACATCTCCAGGTAGTACTCGCCGTCCAGCTTGGTGATGCCGTAAGGGCTCTTGGGCTCCGGGTACATGGTCTCCACCTTGGGCACCACGGGGTTGTCGCCGTAGATGGCGGCGGAGGAAGCCAGCACCACCTTCTTCACCTTGGCCTTGGCGGCCTCCTCCAGCACCACAAGCAGGCCGTTCACGTTCAGGTCGATGCACTCGCGGATCTTGGTCATGGATTCCGGCACACTCACCAGCGCCGCCATGTGGAACACGTAGTCCACGCCCTCGATGGCCTTCGCCACCAGCTCGCGGTCCGTGATGGAGCCCTCGAACAGCGTGACCTTCAGGCCGTCCAGGTTTTTCTTGTAGCCCGTGCGGAAGTTGTCCAGCACGCGGACCTCGTCCGCTATGCCCTGGTAATGCGCCGCGATGTGAGAACCGATGAATCCGGCGCCGCCGGTGATGAGTACTTTCATGGTGGATAAAATTAAGTTACGCGCCCATTGTAGCGCAAGGGGCGCGGCGGGGCAAGCTCGGAATGAAAATTTGACAATCGGCGGCATGTGTGGTAGGGTGTGCCGCGCGCAGGCGGCACGCCTGCCGGAACATAGCATCACCTCATCATGGAAAACATCGATTGGAAGAATCTCGGGTTCGGATACATCAAGACGCCCAAGCGCTACGTCTCCAACTACAAGGACGGCTCGTGGGACGCCGGCTGCCTCACGGAAGACGGCACGGTGGCGCTGTGCGAGTCCGCCGGCGTGCTGCAGTATGCGCAGACCATCTTCGAGGGCCTGAAGGCCTACCGCACGGTGGACGGCCGCCTGGTGACCTTCCGCCCGGAGCTGAACGCGGCCCGCATGGTGGAGTCCGCCCGCCGCCTGGTGATGCCGCCCTTCCCCGAGCAGCAGTTTGTGGATGCCATCCTGCAGACCGTCCGCGCGAATGCGGACTACGTGCCGCCGTACGGCACGGGGGCATCCTTCTACCTGCGGCCGTTCATGTTCGGCACGAACGCGGTGCTGGGTGTGAACCCGGCAACGGAGTTCCAGTTCCGCGTGTTCGGTACGCCCGCGGGCCCGTACTTCCGCGGCGGCGCCAAGCCCATCAGCATCCGCGTGACGGACTACGACCGCGCCGCGCCCCACGGCACAGGCCACATCAAGGCCGGGCTCAACTACGCCATGAGCCTGTACGCCATCGAGGAAGCCCACAAGCTCGGGTTCACCGAGAACCTCTACCTCGACTCCGCCACCCGCACCTATGTGGAGGAAACCGGCGGCGCCAACTTCATCTTCATCACCAAGGACGGCAAGCTCGTCACCCCCAAGTCCGACACCATCCTGCCCTCCGTCTGCCGCCGCTCGCTCATGCACGTGGCCGCCTACATGCTGGGCATGGACGTGGAGGAGCGGCGCATCACGCTGGACGAGGTGCGCGACATGGCGGAATGCGGCCTGTGCGGCACGGCGGCGGTGCTCTCCCCAGTGGGGCGCATCCACGACCATGGCAAGGATATCCTGCTGCCCAGCGGCATGGAGAAGATGGGGCCCGTGTGCCAGAAGCTGTACGACACGCTCACGGGCATCCAGTACGGGCGCATCGAAGGCCCGGAGGGCTGGATTCGCGAAGTGGAGCTGTAAACGCGTTATCTGCTTGACATCCAAGGGGAAGCCCCCCAGAATAGCAGCATATCAATCTCAACCGTTTTCACGATATGAAGACCCAAACCATCCTGACCCTGGCTGCCCTCGCATGCATGCCGGCGCTCGCCCAGCAACCCGCACCGCAACCGCAGCAGCAGCGCACACCCGCCTCCGCAGCCCAGAGCATCATCAACCAGATGGGCATCACCACCAACGCCCTGGTGGACGTCTTGCAAGGCGTCACCGACAAGGCCACCGCGGATGCCGCGGCGCGCGAGGTGGGCGAAATCATCGTGCAGCTCAAGCTGCTCAACGACCTTGCAGGGTACGCGCTGGACTTCGCGCAGGACATCGAGGCCATGCGGCAGGCGCAGGTGAACGCGCTCATGCCCATGCTCATGAACACCAACCCCTGCTACGGCTCGGAGGCCATGCTCAAGGCCCTGGCCCCCGTGGTCACCATCCGCCAGGCCCAGCCTGAACAGCAGGCTCAGCCGGAACCTCAGCCCGAATCCGTGGTGCAGCAGCCCGAACCGCAACCGCAGCCTGAACCCGCGGTGCAGCAGCCGGCTCCCCAGCCGCAGCCGCAGGCCGTCAACCCGCAGAACAACGCCGCCCAGCAGACCGCGGCCGCCATCCTGGAGGGCTACCGCAACCTGGCCGCCGTGCTTGAAGGCGTGCACGACAAGGCATCCGCGGATGCAGCCGCGCCGCAGGCGGCGCAGGTGATCGCCACCATCCTGCCGCTGTACGACCAGGCGGAGAACTCCGACGAGCTGGCGGATTTCGTGGGCGTGCAGATTGCACAGACCGAGGAAATCGACACCCTTTCCGACATACTGGAAAACCTGCTGCAGGCGGAACCCGCCCTGTACGGTTCGGAGGCCCTCTCCGCCACGCTCGCCAACATTGTGACCGTGGAGGAAATCCAGGAGGAAGCCCCGCAGCAACCCGTTGAGGAGCAGCCCGCACCCGTGGCGCAGCCGCAACCCGCACCCGCCCCGCAGCCCGCCTACAATCAGGAATACGACGAGGAAGAGTACGAGGAGGAAGCCCCCTCCGCCATCCTCGCCCCCATGCAGCAGCAGTAACACCTCACCCCCATACCAAAATATGATTAAGAACGCAATTGCTACAGTATTCGCCGCCGTGGTCATGGTTGCCCCGGCATTCGCCGACTCCGCAGAGGTGGCCAAGTTCTCCCAACTGATGGACCGCCAGATTGCCGCCCTCACCGAGCTTTGCAAGGCCGTGGCACCCGTGACCGACAAGGCCACCGCCGAGGCCGCCGTGCCGCAGGTGCAGGCCGCCCTCGACGAGATCAAGGCCGTGGAGGAGGAATCCAAGGCCATCGGCCAGCCCAGCGCGGAAGTGGAGCAGGCCCTCTCCGACAAGGTCAAGCAGAGCGGCCAGGAGGAAGCCATCGCCCAGGGTCTGGCCAAAATAGCCGTGCTCATGATGATGGATCCCGCGTGCTACGGCTGCAAGGAACTGGAGACCGCCCTCTCCACCATCGTCTCCATCGGCCCCGGCCCGCAGGACGGCGCACCCCAGCAGCCCGCCATCTAACAAATCATCCCGCTTGTATCAACCCATGGGGCATGCCGCTCACCGCGGCATGCCCCGTTTCTTTCAGGCCCAAACCTCCCGCGCAGCCGCTCACCAACTCTCCAAATTGTTAATTGTCAATAGTCAATTGTAAATTCCACAGCGGTGCGGGAAAGGCCCACCGCCAACCCGCCGCAAATAGGTGGTGTACGCGTGAATTCTCGGAAATTTGGGAAAGAGAGAAAATTACAGGTTGACCCGGCAGGGGAATGTGGTAGAATGAAGGGGACAGGGTGCCCTAAACAACCAGGCACCGATTCTAACGTGGACGATGACATCATCTGCACCGAAAAAATAATCGCGGACCGCAAAACGTTCTTCCTGGACCTGAAGAGCAACGCGCGAGGCCGCGTGGTGCGCATTACAGAAAAGGTGAGCTCCAACCGCGACCGCATCATGGTACCCGCAGAGATACTTGACGACTTCATCGCGGCGCTGGAGGACATCCGCAAGGCGAACGCGGAGCAGCCGTAGGCGACTCGGCGGGGCAGTGTGCGGATATAGCGGGGCGGTTGGTCTCGCGCGGGGTGGAATTTACCCGTTTGGGGCGCGTTGACACAAATAAAACTCGACATGGAGGAAACGCGGCAATAGAATGGCGCGGCTGCGGTGCGTCCGCGCACGGGCGCGTTGCGTACAGCAGCCGAAAACACCGCGTTATCACCATGAGGAGAATCAAAGTACTCGAATTAGGATGGGAGTTCCCGCCGCTCATCAACGGCGGGCTGGGCGTTGCCTGCATGGGCATCTCCAAGGCCCTCGCCAAGAAGGTGGACCTCTCGGTCATCGTGCCGAAGGCCGACCCCTCCGCCGTATACGACGGCTTCACCCTCACCGGCATCAACACGCTGGGCTACGCAGAGGTGGAATCCGTCTCCCACGGCTACTCCTACAACAGCTTCTCCCTGGTGAGCAAGGCCCCCGTGAACCTGGACCCATACGCCCACGTGGAGGGCACGCCGGGGTCCGTGGTGTTCACCAAGGAGGGCAAGATGCTCTTCTCCCACGTGAGCCGCGCGGACCTGGAGCTGTTCACCGGGCGCGAGGACCTATACGCGGGGGACCTGGCGCGCAAGGTGATCGAGTTCTCCAAGATTTGCGCCGTGCTGTCCAAGCAGTATGATTTCGACGTGGTGCACGCGCACGACTGGATGACCTACCTGGCCGGCGTGGAGGTGAAGAAGGCCACGGGCAAGCCGCTGGTGGTGCACCTGCACGCATCCCAGTTCGACCGCGCAGGGGCGGACGCCCGCGGCTGGATCTACGACATCGAGAAGTACGGCATGGAGCAGGCGGACGCGGTGATTCCCGTCTCCAAGTACACCGGCACGGTGGCTGCGGGCCACTACGGCATCAACCCGGACAAGATTTTCCCCGTGCACAACGGTGCGGACCCCGTGAAGGTCTTCCACAGCAAGAAGAAGTTCCCGGAGAAGCTGGTGCTCTTCCTGGGGCGCCTCACGGCGCAGAAGGGCCCGGAGTTCTTCCTGCAGATTGCGGCCAAGGTGCTGGAGCAGACGGACGATGTGCGTTTCGTGATGGCCGGCACGGGCGAGAAGCTGCGCCAGCTCATCGAGACCGGCGCCTTCCACGGCGTGGGCGACAAGTTCCACTTCACCGGCTTCCTGAACAAGCAGAAGGTGAACGAGCTGCTCTCCATGACGGATGTGTACTGCATGCCGTCCGTGTCCGAGCCGTTCGGGCTCTCCGCGCTGGAGGCCGCCCAGTTCAACATCCCCGCCGTCATCTCCAAGCAGAGCGGCGTGGCGGAAGTGATGAAGGGCGCCCTCAAGGCCGACTTCTGGGACGTGAACATGATGGCCAAGCACATCATCGACCTCACCACGGACGAAGAGCTTTACAAGAAGGTGGCTGCGGAAAGCGCGCAGGATATCATGAACTCCAGCTGGGAAACGGCGGCGGACAAGATGATCCGCGTCTATCACCACGTGCTCGGCTGGTAAACCCACAACCCTGAAAAACGCCATGAACATCACCCTCACCTTTCACGCGCACCAGCCGAACCGCCTGATCCCGTACGATTTCTTCAAGATCGGGGAACATGCGTTCTACGAGGACGACAACCTGAACGGCCGCGTGCTCTCCGCGGTTTCCGAGCGCTGCTACCTGCCCGCCAACCGCCTCATGAAGCAGCTCATCGAGCTCTCCGACGGCAAGTTCAAGTTCTCGCTCGCCCTCTCCGGCGTCATCCTGGAGCAGGCCAAGTACCACCGCCCGGACCTCATCACCTCCTTCCAGGAGCTGGCGGAAACCGGTTGCGTGGAGTTCCTCGCCATGCCCTACTACGCCTCGCTCGCCTCCCTGTACTCCACGGACGAGTTCGCGCAGCAGGTGGCCGAGCACATGGACCTCATGCAGGAGCTCTTCGGCCAGAAGCCCACCGTGCTCTGGAACACCAGCATGCTCTACTCCAACGCCATCGCCGCACAGGCCTACGACATGGGATTCAAGGGCATCATGGCCGACGGCAACAGCCGCATGATGAGCAACCGCCACATCAACGACCTGCAGTGCGCCCCGCTCATCGCCAAGACCAAGACCCTCATCCGCAACCGCCACCTCTCCAACGACCTGGCGCACCGCCGCGTGGACCCCGGCTGGAGCGAGTACCCGCTCTCCCCGTACACCTTCGCCAACTGGCTCACCGAGCAGGAGGGGCAGGTCGTCAACCTCTCCATGGACTACGAAACCCTGGGCGAGCGGCAGACCGACTCCACGGGCGTGTTCGAGTTCTGGCGCAGCATGATCATGGCGGCGCTGTTCAACGGCAACACCTTCATCACTCCCGGCACGGCGGTGAAGCGCTTCCGCTCCACCGGCACGCTGGACTGCCCCAACCCCGTCTCCTGCACCACCTTCGGCACCACCACACAGTGGAACGGAAACGTCATGCAGCAGGAGGCCATCAAGAAGATCTACGACCTCGAATCCGCCGTGAAGGCCAGCGAGGACCGCGACATGATCCACGTGTGGCGCAAGCTGCAGAGCGCGGACCACTTCCACTACATGGAGAAGACCAACGGCTTCACCCCCTACCCCTCCCCGTATGATGCGTACATCTACTACATGAACGCGCTGGCGGACCTGCAGGTGCGCGTGAAGCGGGAGGCGGAAATGGTGCACAAGGCAGACCGCACCAACCTGGCGTAAGGCCGAATCGCATGCCTGCGGGACAAGGACTGCTGCTGCTCTATTTCATGCTGCTGCCCGTAGTGGGCTGCGCGGCCGCCGTGTGGTGCGTGGACCCCTTCCGCCTCTGGAAGCAGGCGTTCATCACGTCCATCAAGCTCACCATGCTCATCATGGGCGCGGGATTCTTCCTCTCCCAGATGGAGCTGCCCATGACCGTGCTCGGCGGCATCTGCGGCGGTGTGCTGGTGCTGGGCACCATGAACGAGGTGCACTTCACCCGCAAGTTCCCATGGTCGCGCTCCATTGCGGCGGCTGCCCTCTGCGCCCTCTTCTGCGGCATCGGCCTGTGGCTGGGTCTGCTGATGCTGGGCGACCAGGCGGCGCAGTGACATGTATAATTGAACGCCTGTCCTTGAAACCACTGGGGCGCATGTGCTAGAATAAGGCAAGATGATGGAGATGCTGTACAACGCCACGCAGAACGTGGCAAGCGAGATACCGTGGTTGTTCCCGGTGTTCTTTGCGATGTTCGGGGCGTGCATCGGGTCGTTCCTGAACGTGGTGATATACCGCCTGCCGCTGGGGCTGAGCGTGAACGAGCCGTCGCGCTCGTTCTGCCCCACCTGCAAGGAGCCGATACCGTGGTACCTTAACATCCCCATCCTGAGCTGGCTGATGCTGCGCGGACGCAGCGCGTGCTGCGACACGCCCATCTCCGTACGCTACTGGCTGGTGGAGGTGGCCACGGCCCTGCTCTTCGGCCTGGTGGCGTGGTATTTCGCGGTGGACGACATCATCACGCAAGCCCTGCTGTGCGTGTGGGTGGCGGCCATGCTGGCCACGCTGTGCACGGACTGGGAGCAGATGGTGGTGCTGCCCTCGCTCATGGTGGTGGCGGCCGTTGCGGGCGTGCTGGTGTCGCTGCTCTCCCCGTGGTTTGCGGGGGATGCGATGGTGCCGGAGCATGGGCTGATGCTGAGCCTGTGGGGCGCGCTGGTGGGATTCGGGTTCTTCCGCCTGGTGGGCTGGGCGGGCACCATCGCCTTTGGCAGGCACCGCAAAGAGTTTGACCAGCCGCAAGGATGGAAGCTCCACCAGGCGGAGGACGGGGACGATATTGTTCTGGAGTTCGCCAACGGCGAAACCCTGCTGTGGAGCCGGGTGTTCGCCGAGCCCGCCAACACGCTGGTGCTGCACGGTGCGACGCTGGATGACGGCCGCGGCGGGGATGGCGACATCTCGTTCACCACGGATGCGGCAGTGCTGGCGGACGGCACGCGCGTGGAGCTGGAAGCGGTGGAATGCCTTTCCGGCACCTGCGGCGGCTACCGCTCGCGGCAGGCGGCCATGGGCGGCGGAGATGCGTGGATTGCGCTGGGCATCGGCGCACTGCTGGGCTGGGAGGGCGTGCTGTTCTCGCTGGTGGCGGGCAGCTTCATCGGGCTGGCGCTGGCGGTGGTGTCGCGCGTGGGCTTCGGCAGGCCGATGCCGTTCGGCCCGGCGCTGATACTGGCGGCGGGCGTGTGGTTGTTCTACGGCGTGCAGATAGACGCCTGGCTGATGGATTGGATGGGGTGGTACTAACGCAAGTGAATGATGGAATATGACTACCTGATAGTGGGTGCGGGGCTGTTCGGCGCGGTGTTTGCGGAGCGCGCCACCGCCGCGGGCAGGCGCGTGCTGGTCATCGACAAGCGCAGCCACATTGCCGGAAACGTGTACACGGAACCCGTGGCGGGCATCAACGTGCACCGCTACGGCCCGCACATCTTCCACACCCACATGGACGAGGTCTGGGAGTACGTCCACCGCTTCGCCCAATTCAACGACTTTGTGTACCGTCCGCTGGCCAGCTACCGCGGCGAGCTGTACTCCCTGCCCTTCAACATGCACACTTTCGAGCAGATGTGGGGCGTGACCACCGCGGAGGAGGCCGCCGCGCGCATCCGGCAACAGCGAGGCGCTGCCCCCGCTGAGCCGCAGAACCTAGAGGAGCAGGCCGTCAGCCTCGTCGGCACGGAAATCTACGAAAAACTCATCAAGGGATACACGGAGAAGCAGTGGGGACGCCCCTGCACGGAGCTGCCAGCCTTCATCATCAAACGCCTCCCCGTGCGCCTGGAGTACAACGACAACTACTACAACGACCCCCACCAGGGCATCCCCATGGGCGGCTACACCGCCATGGTGCAGCGCATGCTGGAGGGAATCGAGGTGCGCCTGGGGCAGGACTACCTGGCGGACCGCGCGGCGTGGGACGCGCTGGCGCCGCGCGTGGTGTACACCGGACCTATCGACGCGTTTTTCGGCTACCGCCTGGGCACGCTGGAATACCGTTCCCTGCGGTTCGAGACAGAGGTGCTGGAGCAGCCGGATTTCCAGGGCCGCGCCGCCGTCAACTACACCGACCGAGAAACGCCGTGGACCCGCATCATCGAGCACAAGCACTTCGAGTTCGGAACGCAGCCACAAACCGTCGTCACCCGCGAATTCAGCAAGGAATGGCAGCGCGGCGACGAGCCCTACTACCCCGTGAACGATGCCCGCAACGCCGCCCTCTACGCGCAGTACCGCGCGCTGGCGGACGCGGAGCCGCACCACATCTTCGGCGGCCGTCTGGCGGAGTACCGGTACTACGACATGGACGACGTGATACATCTGGCGCTGCTGGCTGCGGAAAAGGAATTCCGATAGGCCGGCATACCTGAAAACGCCTTTACTTTGGGAGTGGGGCGGGTTAGAATGCGGGAAAGGATGGACACCGCGTTTGTACCAGGGGACTACTTTGCACGCTACACCGTGCCGCAGATATTCGGCGCGGGGGAGGTGTGCGAGGTGGATTTGGGATGCGGTGACGGCGGGTTCCTGCTGGAGATGGCGGCACACTACCCGGAGCGGCGTTTCCTGGGTGTGGAGCGTCTGCTGGGGCGCATCCGCAAGGTGTGCCGCGATGCGGAAAAGCGCGGGCTTGCGAACATTCGCGGGCTGCGTGTGGAGAGCCGCTACTTCCTGGAGTGGATGATAGCGCCCGGCAGCATCAGCCGCCTGCATTATTTGTTCCCGGACCCCTGGCCCAAGGAGAA
This sequence comes from Akkermansia sp., assembly GCA_024405455.1. GTDB lineage: Bacteria > Verrucomicrobiota > Verrucomicrobiia > Verrucomicrobiales > Akkermansiaceae > Akkermansia. The sequence continues at coordinate 15,299 of JAKSOT010000050.1, forward strand.
GCACCACAAGAACCGCCTGGTGCAGGAGAGTTTCATCCCCGTGCTGCACCGCGCGCTCGCGGAGGACGGCGAGATGCTCTTCAAGACCGACCACGAGGAATATTTCGAGTGGGTGTGCGAACTGATGGAGGCCTCTCCCCTGTTCACCCGCGCGGAGTGGAACGCCGATTTCTACCCCAAGACCGATTTCCAGAAGCAGTGGGAGGCCATGGGCAAGCCCATCTTCGCCGCACGCTTCACCAAGAGCCATGTCGTTTGATTTGCACAGCACCGACCCCTCCGGCGCGCGCCTGGGCACGCTGCACCTGCCCCACGGGGATGTGCAGACGCCCATCTTCATGCCCGTGGGCACGCAGGGCACGGTGAAGACCCTGCACCCCGCGGAGCTGGAGGAGCTGGGCGCGCAAATCATCCTGGGCAACACCTACCACCTCTGCCTGCGCCCGGGCGACGAATCCATCCGCGACCTGGGCGGGCTGCACGCCTTCGCCGGCTGGGACAAGCCCATGCTCACGGACAGCGGCGGCTTCCAGGTGTGGAGCCTCGCCAAGCTGCGCAAAATCACGGAGGAGGGCGTGCGTTTCTGCAACCACATCGACGGCGCGTACATGATGCTCTCCCCGGAGCGCAGCATGGAGATTCAGGCCAACCTGGGCAGCGATATCGCCATGCTGTTCGACGAGTGCCCGCCCTACCCGTGCGACCGCAAGTACGCGGAGAAGTCGCTGGGCTACACGCTGCGCTGGGCCAAGCGATGCAAGGCCTGGGTGGACGAGCACCAACCCATGAGCGGCCCCGCGCCGCAGCAGCATTTCGGCATCGTGCAGGGCTCCGTCTTCGCGGACCTGCGCCAACACTGCGCGGAGGAGCTTGCCGCCATGGAGTTCGACGGCTACGCCATCGGCGGCGTCTCCGTGGGCGAGCCAGAGGAGGAGATGCTCCGCGCCATCGAGAACACCACCCCCCACCTGCCGCGGGACAAGGCGCGCTACGCCATGGGCCTGGGCACGCCCGTGCAAATCCTGGAGATGATCGAGCGCGGGGTGGACATGTTCGACTGCGTGATGCCCACGCGCCTGGCGCGCCACGGCATTGCCATGACGCCGGACGGCCCCATGCACATCAAGAACGAGCGCTGGAAGAACGACACCAAGCCCATCGACCCCGAGGGGCACCCGCACGTGAACCGCTTCTCGCGCGCGGCGGTGCGGCACTTCTTCCGCGCGGGGGAGATGCTGGCGCTGCGCCTGCTCTCCTTCCAGAACCTCCACTTCTACCTCCGGCTCATGGCGCAAGCGAGAAGCGCCATCGCGGCCGGCCAATTCGCTGCTTTCAAGAGCAGCTTCATCTCGCGATACCAAGCTAACGATATACAATGAACACCATGTTATTCCTGGCAGACGGCGCCCCGCAGGGCGGTGGCATGAGCGGCATCATCTCGATCGTCCTCATCTTCGTCATCATGTACTTCATCCTCTTCCGCCCGCAGCAGAAGCAGCAGAAGGAGCTCCGTGAGCGGCAGAACAACCTCAAGGTCGGCGACAAGGTCGTCACCGCCGGCGGCATCTACGGCATCATCCGCGAGGTGATGGACGCCGCCGTCAAGCTGGAGATCGCCCCCAACACCGTCATCAAGATCGCCAAGACCAGCATCGTCACCCTGGTGAACAAGGACGGCTCCGCGGACATCCCGCAGAAGTAATCCCGCGAGACGTGCAGGAGGTCTACACAGCGGACGCCGCGCTGGCGGGTGACACCGCACCCTACGCCGCGCGCCTGGGGGTGGTGGGCAACCCCATCGCGCACTCGCGCTCGCCGCAGATGCATCTTGCCGCGCTGCGCGCTGCCGGAATCCCCGGCACCTACGTGCGCGTGCTGGCGGACACTGCGGAGGGCGGGTTTGAAAGCACCATCGCGGCGCTGCAGCGCCAGGGGCTCTGCGGGCTGAACGTCACCGTGCCGTTCAAACGGCGCGCGTTCGCCGCCGCA
>JAKSOT010000051.1 GCA_024405455.1 Akkermansia sp.
CGGAGCATGCGGTAGTTGAAGACGGCGAGCATGCCCATGAGGATGCACATGAGCGAGGCGCCGAGGACGAGGAAGAAGAGTGTGAGGACCACGGCGGCGGTGAAGCTGATGGTGTGCATCTGGCGCGGGGAGCGCATGAGGCCCTGCATGATCTGCCCGCCGTCCAGCGGGAACACGGGCAGCAGGTTGAGCACCGTCCACCAGAAGGAAATCTCAATGATGAACACAAAGAAATAGATTGCCATGATGGGGTAGCCCGCCAGCAAATCCGCGGGAATCTGCCCCCAGATGAAGTTGAGCGCCAGCATGCCGCCCAGCCCCAGGCTGCCCACGTACAGACCCAGCGCCAGCGTGGCCAGCAGGCCCACCGCCAGGGATGCCAGCGGGCCCGCCGCCGTCATCACGATGCCCTGCGCGCGGGTGAGGCGGGCGTCCATGTTGGTGCAGTCGCCGCCGAGCCAGGCAAGGTGGACCTCCGGGTGTCCGCCGCCGAGTTTCCGTCCCACCAGGGCGTGCCCCATCTCATGCGCCAACAGGCAGACGAAGCCCGCCACCACGAACAACGCCACCCCCAGCAAATCCCCAAAGCGCGCCACGTGGAACCCGCCGCCCAGCAAGGCCAGCGTGATCCACAGCGAGGGATGGATGCCCACGGGCACCCCGAAGAGAGTGAAGCGTATCATCTGCCTGTATTTTAGGCGAGGCGCGGGGTGGCACAAGCCCGCAAGGCGGCATGCACGGCATCATGACAAAGAAATGTGCGCCGCACCGCCGCGTTTTCACTACTTCCGCCTGTTTTCATGTCGCCATGCGGGGGGAAACGTGGTAGTATTTTGAACAGAAAGGCCGGATTTGCCATCTGTTCTTCAACCATGCAAGCCATCCGAATCATTCCCGCATTGTTAGCGCTGGCGGCACCCGCCGCCGTGGCGGACATCACCGTGCCCGCGCCTCCCGCAGCCACACCCGCCGGCAACTGCGACCTCCTGGCCGCCAACACCGTCCGCGCCGTCCTCAAGGACGTGCGCGACATCACCACGCAGACCCTGGAGCAAGACCAGCCCGTGACCACGAAGGTGGCGGTGTTCGAGGTGGTGGAGAACCTGGCGTACAAGAAGTACGTGCGCTACGGCGACGGCCGCCTGGAGCCCGGCGCGCGCTTCACGGTGGAGCTTCGCAAGGACATCCCCGGCCAGCCCGCCGGCGTGGCGGATGAAATCGCCCAGATGAAGCAGGGCGAGGAGGCCGTGCTCAAGATGGACCATCTCTACATGCTCAACGCGCAGGGCGGCAACGACCCCGTGCGCGCCTGCAGCCGCATCGCCCGCAGCAACGGGGAATCCCCCGTGCAGCCCGCGCAGCAGCCCGCGGCGGGAGACACCCCCGCCCCGCAGCAGCCGGCAGATGCCTCCGTGCCCACCACCGCGGCGCCCCTCGGCAGCGGCGGCGGCAGGGTGCCCGTGATGCCGCCGGATGACGACGAGAACGACCCGCTCGGCATGGGCGCCGGCATGGGAGCCGTGGTGAATTCCCTGCTGCAGGGCGGCATGCCCGGCGGTAGCGGCGGCAGCTCCTTCCAGATATCCTTCGGCGGCGGCAACGGCGGCAACGTGCAGAGCACCCAGGTGATGCAGCAGTACGACTCCCGCACCGGAAAGATGGTGAAGCGCATGTTCATCAACGGCGTGGAGGTGGACCCGGAAACCCGCCAGCCCCTCCAGCCCGCGCAACCCGCACAGGCCCAGCCGGACGACAAGGGCCAGACCTCGCCCGACAGCGACACCATCCTGGAAACACCCAAGCCGGACGCCGCGCCTGAAAGCGACAAGCCCGCCATCTCCGCAGAGGACAGCTTCTAACCCCCCCTTCCCCTCATTACCATGAAGACCAAGTACGCAATGATACTCGCAGGGCTGGCCGCCATGGCCACCGCCACCGCCCAGGATACACCCGCAGCCCCCGCGGCCCCGGCCGCGCCCGCCGCGCAACCCGCCGCTCCCTCCGTCTCCCCGGAGCAGGTGAAGAAGGCCCTCTCCTACATCGTGGGCTACAAGACCGCCCAGGAATTCTCCGCCGCCGCACCCGGCATCGTGGTGGAGGACTTCGACGACGCCACGCTCGTCCAGGCGTTCAAGGATGGCATCCGGGGCACGAAGCCCACGCTTTCCGAGGACGACCTGCGCGCCGCCATGATGGCTTTCCAGCAGACCCTGCAGGAGCGCCAGGCCAAGGTGGCAGAGGAAAACGGCAAGAAGGGCGAGGCCTTCATGGCTGAATTCGCCAAGAAGGACGGCGTGGTCAAGACCGATTCCGGCCTCATGTACCGCGTCATCACCAAGGGCGAGGGCAAGAAGTTCGACCCCAAGGAGCACGGCGAGTATGCCGTCGCCATGGTCAAGTACCGCGGCACCCACACCGACGGTTCCGAGTTCGACTCCAGCGAGGAACCCGTTGAGATGCCGCTGGAGGGCGTGGTCCCCGGCTTCAGCGAGGCCCTCAAGCTCATGCCCGTCGGCTCCAAGTGGGAAATCGCCATCCCCGGCAACCTCGCCTACGGCCCCGAGGGCCGCGGCCCCATCGGCCCCAACGAGACTCTCGTCTTCACCCTGGAGGTGACCGATATCCAGAAGGGACAGGCCCCCGCCATGCCCATCCAGCTCACCCCTGAGATGCTCCAGCAGATGCAGCAGCAGGGCATGCCCACCGAATAATTTACAATTGACGATTGACGATTTACAATTTTGAAAGTTAGGCGGCGTACGCCGCGAAAATTACCAAGGCCCGTCTGGCATGCTGCCAGACGGGCCTTTGAATGATTTGCATGCGTAAAACCTTGCACAGCGGGTATTGTTTGCTACAATGCGTGGAGAGAGGGATGTGGGGCTATATCATCAGGCGCTTGATGCTGATACCGGTGACGCTGGTAGGGGTGACGTTTCTGGTGTTCTGCCTGACGCGGTTGGTGCCGGGCGGGCCGGTGGAGCGCATCCTGCAGGAGCAGGCGATGAGCGCGCTGTCGGGCGGCAAGGCCACGAGCGGCGCGGGCAAGGCGGTGAGCGACGACGAGCTTGAGCGGCTGGAGGAGATGTTCAACCTGCAGGAGCCGATGCTGACGGGCTACCTGCAATGGCTGGGCGCGCTGCCGCGCCGCGTGCAGATTGCCAAGGCGGAGCTGACGGACGACAACACCGCGGAGCTGGCGGTGGTCCGCACGAACGGTCATTCCGCCATCGTGAACGTGCGGCGCGAGGGTGACTCCGCGCGGGTGGACGCGCCGGGGTGGTGGGAGCGCGAGGGCTGGCGACTGGAGCTGCAATCCCCGCACGAGCGCGCGCTGCGCTGGGCGGAACGCCACCATGTGGCAGACCCCGCCGCCATCGCGCGGCAGGAGGCTTCCCCCGCCCTGCGGCAATGGCGGGCGGTGGCATACAGAAAAGTGTTCGACGGCGTGCTGGAGGGCAATCTGGGGCGCTCCTACAAATACAACGAGCCGGTGGCGGCCATGATGCTGGAGCGCCTGCCCGTGTCGCTGTACCTGGGTCTGCTGGGCGCGCTGATCACGTACCTGGTGAGCATCCCGCTGGGGGTGGTGAAGGCCGTGCGGCACAAAAGCGCGTACGACAGCCTAACGAGCGTCCTCATCTTCACGGGCTACGCGGTGCCGGGCTTTGCGCTGGGGGCGGTGCTGCTGGTGTTCCTGGGAGCGCGGCTGGAGTGGTTCCCGCTGTACGGGCTGACCAGCCCAGGCTTTGAGGGCATGCCGTTCTGGGAGCAGGTGCGGGATTTGCTGAGCCACACCGCGCTGCCGCTGCTCTGCTACGTGGTGTCCACCTTCGCCATGACCACCATGATGATGAAGAACAACCTGATGGACAACCTGGGCGCGGACTACGTGCGCACGGCGGTGGCCAAGGGGCTGACGTTCCGTCAGGCGGTGTGGCGGCACGCGTTCCGCAACTCGGTCATCCCGATTGCCTCCAACCTGGGCGGTGTGGTGTGCACGGTGGTGGGAGGCTCGCTGCTCATCGAGCGCGTGTTCGATATCCAGGGCTTCGGGCTGCTGAGCTTCCAAGCGCTCATGGACAAGGACTACTCGCTCATCATGGGCACGCTGCTGCTCTCCTCCGTGCTCATCATCATCGGCAACCTGCTTTCCGACATTCTGGTGGCGCGCATCGACCCCCGCGTGAAGTTCCAATGAAGAAGAACACGACAGCGTTCCTGCTCATCCTGGCGGCGGTTGCCGGCGGGTGGGCGGAGCTTTGCGGGTGGCAGATACCCACGGTGTCGTGGGGATTCACCTGCAGCCGCGAGGTGCCGCTGCTGCGTTGCGCGGCGGAATACTGCCCGTGGCTGGCGGCGGACGGCGCGTTCCACTGGTTCGGCTGGCTGTGCATGCTGGCGCTGCTCGCGGGCGGGGTGTTCCTGCTGTGCAGCCGCGGCGTGCGCGTGACCCCGCAGCGCGCGAAGCGCTGGCGGCATTTCAAGGCAATGCGGCGCGGGTACGTCTCCATGCTGCTCCTGGTGGGCGTTATTCTTCTGGCGGCGCTGGACCAGTGCCTGGTGGGACACCGCGCGCTGGCGGTCAAGTACGATGGCGAGTGGTGCTTCCCCGCGTTCACGCGCGCCGTCATCCCCGGCTCGCGTTTCGGCGTGCAGGGGGCGGACGGCCTGGCGGAGGCCGACTACCGCAAGATGAAGCTGGCCGCGGAGCGGGGGCTTTCCGGCGCCGCGGAATGCGTGGTGATGCCGCCCGTGCCGTACGAGCCGACCATGGACGCCGCGCCGTTCCCGCGCGAGCCGCTGGTGTACCGCGACGGCCGCCTCTACGAGCCCGATGGCACCACGCGCTACAACGGGCTGGCATGCCGATTCCACCCCAACGGCACCATGCACCTGCGCCAGCGCTTCCGCGACGGCAAGCCCGACGGCTTCACGCAGGGCTGGGCCGCCGACGGACAGGAGGTCTACTCCGCACACCTCCGCGGCGGCGAGCCGCAGGACGAGAGCTACTCCGGCGGCGGCACCCGGCAGGACTTCCTGAACGCCACCGCGCCCGCGGACTACTGCCGCGTGTACTACCACCCCGCGCCGCCGCTCACGGGCGGCCACCTGCTGGGCACCAACAGCCAGGGCGCGGACATCCTGGCCTACCTGTACGGAGGGCTGCAGGTGAACATCAAGGCCGCGCTGTTCTACCTGCCGGTCATCTACGCGGTGGGGCTCACGCTGGGCATGCTCATGGGCTACCTGGGCGGGCGGTTCGACCTGTTCACGCAGCGCGTGATTGAAATCGTCTCGCAGCTGCCGTTCCTGTTCGTGGTGATGATATTGTCGGGGCTGGTTCCTGCGGACCTGCGCGGGCTGGTGCTCACGCTCGGGCTGATGGCCGCGTTCGGGTGGATGCAGATGACCTACCTCATCCGCACCGCCACCATGCGGGAGAAGACGCGCGACTTCGTGGCCGCCGCACGCACCATGGGCGCCGGCACCTTCTATGTGATGTGGCGCCACATCCTGCCCAACCTCGTCAGCATCATCGTCACCCTCGTTCCCTTCAGCGTGGCCGCCGTCATCCTCTCTCTCACCTCGCTGGACTACCTGGGATTCGGGCTGCCGGAAACCTACGCCAGCTGGGGACGCCTGCTCAGCGACGGCCTGGCGAAACTGTCGTGCCCGTGGGTGGTGACCTCTGCGTTCTGCGCGCTGGTGACGGTGCTGCTGCTGGTCACATTCATCGGCGAGGCCGTGAGGGAGGCCTACGACCCGCGAGAACTCACACGCTATGAATAGGCACGCCACCATCAAGCCCCTGTTGTGGGCGCTGCTCGCGCTCCTGCTCTGCGGGTGCGGGAGGGGCGCGCGCGGCGGCGCGGAATGGCAGGCCCCGCCGGAGGATTCCATGCCCCAGCCCTTCGCGCAGGCGCAGGACGTGCCGGACTATATGCGAACGTGGCACATGCCGGAGGCCTTCCCCGCCGACTTCGCCGAGCGCTGGAACGCCGAGGTGCGCCAATACATCGACCGCCAGCTGCAAGCCAGCGCCGCGGAGCTGGCGGAGGCCCTGGACGCATGCGCCACCCCCCTGCCTCTCGGCGACGCCTACGCGGCGGCACAGGCGCGCGCGCTGGCGGCGGCGCAGAGCGTGTGCGCCCTGCTGCAGCGCCGCGGCGAGGGCGACTACCTGACCTACCGCACCGCGGGCGACATACCGCGCGACCTGACGTGGCAGAACGGCGCGGACGAGCCGGAGCTGGGCAGCCCGCACGCCGTCAAGGGCGGCACCCTGCGGCTCGCCATCCAGAAATCCTTCCCGGACACCCTGCGTCCCATCGGCCCCGGCAGCAACAACCCCATGCGCCTGTACCTGTACGACGACATCAGGCTGCCGCTGGTGCGCATCCACCCCGGCACGGACCGCATCATCCCCGGCACGGCGGACCGCTGGGCCGTGGCCAAGGACGGGCGCACGGTGTACTTCCACATCGACGAGGCGGCGCGCTTCTCCAACGGGCGCAGCCTCACCGCGCGCGACATCCTGACCGCGCTCTTCGTGCGCACCTCCCCGTACAGCGTGGAAAGCGTCTCCAAGGGCGAGTACCTGGGCAACTTCTCCCGCATCACCATCTACGGCGACCACCTGGTGTCGGTCACGCTCGTTGCCGCGCGCCCGTACGCGCCGCACTTCGCGGCCGCCGCGGGCGCGGAATGCACGGCCTTCTACGCGGAGTTCGGGCCGGACTACCCCACGCGCTACCAGTGGCGCGCGGCGCCCACCACGGGCGGCTACGCGCTGGACCCCGCCGGGCTGGTGATGGGGCACCGCATCACTATGCGCCGCGTGCAGGACTGGTGGGCGGCGGACCGCAAGTACACGCGCCACTCCTGCAACGTGGACCGCATCACCTACTCATTCATCAACGAGCCCGCCAAGATTCAGGAGCTTTTCCGCGTGGGCGAGATCGACGCCTTCTCTGCGCGCGACGCCGACTTCTGGTACGAGGGGCTGGAGATCGACGCCGTGCGCCGCGGGTTCATCCAACGCGTGCGCTTCAGCAACATCTGGCCCCGCAACAGCTTCGGATTCCACCTCAACTGCTCCGCCGCGCCGTTCGACAACCGCGACATGCGCCTCGGGTTCCACCACGCGCTCAACATCCGCCACGTCATCGACACCATCCTGCGCGGCGACTTCGACCGCGCGGGCTCGTACTTCCGCGGGTTCGGCAAGTACACGGACTCCACCATCCAGGCGCTCCCGTACTCCCCGCAGCTCGCCCGCGAGCACTTCGCACGCGCAGGGTTCACCATGGAGGGCAAGGACGGCATCCTCAGCAAGAAGGACGGCACCCGCCTGCAGGTGGTCGTCAGCTCGCGCATCGACCCCCAGTACGCCAACTGCATGAACATGCTCCGCCAGGACGCCGCCGCCTGCGGGCTGGACCTGCGGCTGGAGCAGATGGATGACACCGTGTTCTTCCAGAAGGTGCGCGAGCGGCGGTACAGCGCGGCCATCTGGTCGTGGTCGTTCCAGCCGCCGCTGCCGGCCGACATGTCCGCCTTCCTCTCCACCAACGCGCGCCATGCCGATGGCACGCCCGTCACCGGAACCAACAACATCACCGGAACCGCAGACCCCGCGCTGGACCGCGCCATCATGGCCGCACAGCACGCCGGGACGGAGGAAGAGGCCGTGGCCGCCCACCACCGCCTGCAGCAGCTCATTGCCGACACCGCGGCCTGGGTGCCGGGGTGGACCTCGTCGTACTGGCGTTTCGCGCAATGGCGCTGGGTCCGCTGGCCGGACGAGCCGCAGTGCCGCTTCTGCCCGCCGCGCCACTACGACCCGCTCGACAGCCACCTCTACTGGGTGGACGAAGACGTGAAGCGCGAAACCCTGAGAGCCCGCCACCACGGCGATTCCTTCCCGGAACAGGACATCGTCATCCCCCTGCCGGAAGAAACTCTAAATCTTCCTAATCCTAATCCTAATTCCACCGCTATCATGAACCCATGAGCTCGAACACCCCCAATGTCCTGGACATCCGCCACCTCACCGCAGCCTTTGCGGAGGAGGACGGCCTGCTGACCGCCGTGGACGACGTGTCGCTCACCGTTCCGCGCGGGCAATGCGTGGGGCTGGTGGGGGAGAGCGGATGCGGCAAGAGCGTGACAGCCATGAGCGTGGTGCGCCTGCTGCCCAACCCCGCCGGGCGCATCCTCGGCGGGCAGGTGCTCTTCAACGGAGAGGACGTTTTGCAAATGGCTCCGCGCCGCCTGCAGGAGGTGCGCGGCGGCGGCATCGGCGTGATTTTCCAAGAGCCCATGAAGGCGCTCAACCCCGTGCACACCATCGGTGCCCAGATTGCGGAAACCCTCATGCTGCACCGCAAGCTGGATGCCGACGAGGCGTGGCGGGAAAGCGTGCGCCTGCTGGAGCGCGTGCGCATTCCCGATGCCGAACAGCGCGCGCGGGAATACCCCGGCACACTCTCCGGCGGCATGCGACAGCGCGTCGTCCTCGCCATGGCCATCGCCTGCAAGCCGGACCTCGTCATTGCGGACGAGCCCACCACCGCTCTGGATGTCACCGTGCAGGCGCAGGTGCTCGGCCTGCTGCGCGACCTCCAGCGGGAGAACGGGGCCTCCACCCTGCTCATCACGCACGACATGGGCGTGGTGGCGCAAATGTGCGACCGCGTGGCGGTGATGTACGCCGGGCGCATTGTGGAGAGCGCGGAGACGGCGGAGCTGCTGGCCAACCCGCGGCACGCCTACACCCGCGCCCTGCTGGCATCCATGCCCCGCCCCGCCTATGCCCGCAAATCCCACCTCCCCGCCATTCCCGGCAACGTGGCCGCCCTGGCCGAGCACGTGCAAGGCTGCCGCTTCTGCCAGCGCATGGGCGTGGACCCCGCCACCCTCACCATCCGTCCCCCCATGCAGGAAATCTCCCCCAACCACTGGGTCCAGTCCTGCCCCCGCTGCACACAACATCCCACCCTGCGCGGCGAATAGCGCCACCGAGCACCCGCCTACTCCGGCAACTCCTGCATGAGTTCGTCCCACATCACCTTCGCCGCCAGGATGTCCTCCCTGGTGACGGATTCCGACAGTTCCCAGGTGAGCGGCATGGAGCGGCGGAAGTGGCGCGGCAGCAGGTTGCGGAAGTCCACGTCCCCGCCGAAGAACGGGGCGCGGTGGTCGCGCGACGGCCACTGCACGTCGTTCACGTGGCCGCCGTAGATGTACGGCTGCAGGCCTTGCAAATATTGCTCGTGGTCCAGGAGAAGGAGGTTGTGCTTGCGCTGGATGTGACCGAAATCGTGCCAATACATCACATGCGGGTTGTCTTTGAATTCCTGCATGAGCAGGGGCATTTCCGGCTCGCCGGGCACCTGCTCGAAATTGCTGCGGCCCTCCACGCCCAGCACCAGGTTGTACTCCGCGGCCTTGTCCGCGAGCTTGTGCAGGGCCTCTCGCGCGCGCTCGAAGTACAGCGGCGCCAGCTTGGCGCGCTTGCGCACCAGCTCGCCCTTGAACTGCGCGTACTCCTTGGTGCCCAGCTGGCCGTGGCGCGCCATGCGCTCCAGCGGCCGCGTGGCCTTGCTGCGCCGCAGCAAATCGATGGAGCCCATGTGCAGCACCACGTACTTGGCACCCAGGCGCGCAGCCACCATGAGCGTTTCCAGGGAGAGGTTCATGGCGCGCTCGCGCCGCTCCGGGCGGTACGAGGTGAACTGGTAGGCGTCCGGCGCATCGCCCGGCACGTCGATGGGCGCGGGGCAGAAGTTGTGCACGCCCTCCACGATGATGCGCTTCTCCTCCACGGCCTTGATGATGCCGGGCATCATGGAGAGCGGAAGCCCGTGCGAGGCCTCGATGCGCTCGAATCCCAGCTCGCGGATTTCGTCGCACATGGCGCCGCCGTCCTTGTGGTTGGCGCTGTTCCAGCATGTGGAGAAAACGTTCACGGCGGGGAAAGGGGAAAGGGGTTAGGCGAGGGTGCGCTCCACCATGGCGTATGCGTTGTGGTTGTGGATGGACTCGAAGTTCTCTGCCTCCACGCGGTACCAGCTGAACGCCTTGGTGCGCTCCGTTGCCACCGCCACATTGCGCACCAAATCCTCCACGAACACCGGATTCTCGTACGCGTGCTCCGTGACGAACTTCTCGTCCGGCCGCTTCAGCAGGCTGTACAGCTGGCAGCTCGCGCAGTGCTCGATGAGGTCGATGATGTCCTCAATCCAAACCGGCGCGCCGGAGAAGCGCACGGAGTAGGTGACGATGCCGCGCTGGTTGTGCGCGCCGTGCTCGCTCATGGCCTTGGAGCACGGGCACAGCGTGGTGACCGGCACCTTGATGGTGAGCGTGAACTGGTTACCGCCGTCGCGGTCCGCATCGATGACGAAGCGTACATCGTAGTCCATGATGCCCTGCATGCCGGACACGGGGGCCTTCTTGGTGCGGAAGTACGGGAAGTCTATCTCCACGCGCGCGCGCTGCGCGCTGAGCTTGGCGAGCAGCCGGTTGGGCAGGCGGATGGCCGTGCGCACGTCCAGGTAGCGCTTGTGCTCGTGCAGAGCCTCCACAAAGCGGCTCATGTGCGTGCCCTTGTACTTCTCCGGCAGGTCCACCATGAGCGCCACACGCGCCACCGTGGACTGCGTGCGGTTCTCCTTGTCGCTCACCACGATGGGGAAGCGGATGTCGCGCACGCCCACGCGGTCGATGGAGACCTGGCGGTTGTCCGGCTCGTTCTGGGTGTCCTTGAGTTCTTTCACGGCTGGGTGCGCGGTGTGGTGATTTTTGGGAAAAGAGCGGCGGAGCTTGTGCGCCACAGGCATACAAGCTCCGCCTTTGCTAAAGTCAACTGCAGTTATGGTTGCTTGTGCAACAGCCCCGGCTTGCAGGCTCAGGGCAGCAGGTTCACGGCGCGGGCGCGGCGGATTTCGCGCGTGATCTTGCGATGCATCTTGGCGGAAACGCCCGTGACGCGGCGCGGCAGGATCTTGCCCGTCTCAGAGGTGAACTTGGAAAGGAATTCGGGGTTGCACATATCCACGGCACCGGCGGGGATGTCGATGCGGCGGTGCGGCATGGACTTGTTGCAGGTGCGGAAACGGATGCGGCGCTCGACGCTCTTGAATTCGGTCATCATGGCTTTGGGAACTTGCGTTGAAGGTTAGCGCATTTCGCGGTGAAGGGTGCGACGCTTCAGGAAGGGATTGAACTTGATCTTCTCCAGACGGCCGGGGGTGCGCTGGCTCTTCTTGTTGCGGGTGGTGACGTAGCGGGAGGGGGTCTTGCCCTCCGCCTTGGCCTCCGTGCATTCGAGGATGATGATGTCTCTAGGCATAAATTAACGAATTGTTGACTTGCGGGCGCCTATTCTACACAATTATTGGTCCTCGTCAAGCGAAATTACGTTTTCCATGTCATTTTGCAGGTTGGCGTACCCGATGGCGTCCTGGTTGTGCTCCCGGAAATTGGCGTAGGAGCCGTATTTCTTCTCGTACTCCTCCTGGCATTTCACGGTCAGGCGGCAGTACGGGCGCGCCTGCAGGCGCTTCTTCGGGATAATCTCCAGGGAGACCTCGCAAATCCCGTACACCCCCCTGCGGATGCGCTCCAGCGCCTCGTCGATTTCAAACAGCTGCTCGCGGTCCTTGTCCAGCAGGCGGATGGTCAGGTCGCGCACCTCGGCCTCGCTGCCGGCATCCCCGATATGCTGGCCGGATGCGGAGGACACATTGGATTCACCGCTGCGCAGGTGGTCGCGCGTCACGCCCTGCATGTTGGGCAGGATTCTGTCGCGCATCTGGAGGAGCGCCTCCTTCTGGGCTTTCAAAAAAGAAGGCCACTCAGGATCAGCTTTCAGCTCCGCCAATGTGGCTTTGAGCTTTTGGGCGCGGAGCTTTTCCTCCGGCGTCAGCTGATCTCTGAGGGCCTTATTATTAACCTTTGATTTTTTAGCGGCCCCCTTCGCCACCTGCGGCTTGGGGGCCTTTTTGGTGTTGTCAGAGGTTATTTTTTTTTTGCGGGAGCCTTCTTCGCGGGAGCCTTCTTGGCCACGGGCTTCTTAGCAACCGGCTTCTTGGCGACCGGCTTCTTGGCCACGGGCTTCTTAGCAGCAGGCTTCTTGGCGACCGGCTTCTTAGCGGCGGGTTTCTTGGCAACCGGCTTCTTAGCAGCCGGCTTCTTGGCGACCGGCTTCTTAGCAGCGGGCTTCTTGGCTGCCGGCTTCTTAGCAGCGGGCTTCTTAGCAACCGGCTTCTTGGCGACCGGCTTCTTAGCAGCGGGCTTCTTGGCGGCAGGCTTCTTGGCAGCGGGCTTCTTAGCAACCGGCTTCTTGGCGACCGGCTTCTTAGCAGCGGGCTTCTTGGCGGCCGGCTTCTTGGCGGCCGGCTTCTTGGCAGCGGGCTTCTTAGCAGCCGGCTTCTTGGCGACCGGCTTCTTAGCAGCGGGCTTCTTCGTTGTGGGTTTCTTAGCAGTAGCCATAACTGTATGTTGTTTTTTTAGCAGGTCACTGGTTGCACGATGTGACGCGCGCATGACCTTCTCGTGAAATATCACAGTGCAACTTGCTTGACAAGAAAAAATTTCATTTTTCTTAATTTTTTTTTGCGGCGTGAATTTTCCGCGGAGAATTCCGCGGCGTGAATTCTCTTTGAGCAAGGCATGCGCTGTGGTAGAATGCAAGCGCATGAAGCGTGACAGAATGACAGGCGTGCTGATGCCGCTCTTCTCCCTTCGCCGCGAGAACGACGGCGGTATCGGAGACCTTGCGGCGCTGGAAGAATGGATCGACTGGGCGGCGGGAAACGGCGTGGGATTTTTGCAGCTGCTGCCCGTGAACGCGCTCAGCGAAGACGATGCGCCGTCGCCGTATTCCGCCATCAGCTCCGTTGCGTTGGAGCCGCTGTACCTCACGCTGGAGCGCATTCCCGGCATGCCGGAAAACATTCCGCCGTACCCGCGCGACCTCCCGCCGCTGCAGCAACCCGGCGGCGAGAACCTGGTGGACTACGCACGTGTCCGCACCTACAAGCGCCACCTCTTCATGCAGGCGTGGGAGCGTTTTTCTCAGGACGACAAGTACGCGGACGAGCGCGCCGAATTCCAGGCGTGGTGCGGCACGCAGGACTGGCTGGACGACTACGCGTGCTTCCGCGTGGCGAGCATCGCGTTCGCGTCTCCCGCCTGGTGGAACTGGCCGGAGCAGAACCCGGACGCCATCCGCCGCCTGGCCAACGAGACGGACGAGGCGCGCAACCAGAAACGCTACCAGGAGTGGCTGCAGTGGCTCTGCGCGCGTGAATGGAAAACAGTGCGCGAGCATGCGGATGCACGCGGCGTGCTGCTGATGGGCGATGTGCCCATCGGTATCTCCGTGTGCAGCGCGGACGTGTTTTTCCAGCGGCACCTGTTCGACATGGAGTGGAGCGGCGGTGCGCCCGCGGAGGGCAACTTCGCGGAGGATCCGTTCACGGGCAAGTGGGGGCAGAACTGGGGCATCCCGCTCTACCGCTGGGATGTGATGGAGCAAGACGGTTTTGCCTGGTGGAACCGACGCCTCCAAAAGCTCGCGGAGATTTTCCGCATGAACCGCATCGACCACATCCTCGGCTTCTACCGCATCTACGCCTTCCCGTGGATGCCCGACCGCAATCAGGAATTCCTCAACCTCACCGAGGACGAGGCCGCTGCGCGCTGCGGCGGGCGCCGCCCCGGTTTCCGCATGCGCGGCGACTGGACAGCGGAGGACCGCAAGCAAAACCTCATGCAGGGAGACCACCTGCTGCGGCAACTCATCAAGGCCGTGCCGGGGCAAATCATCATCGGCGAGGATTTGGGATGCGTGCCCGACTACGTGCGCCCGGACCTCTCCTTCCTGCGCATCGCCGGCTTCAAGATCCCGCACTGGGAAATCGACCCGCAGCAGCACATCGTCAAGGGCCACACCTACAACCCCTGCTCGTTCGCAACCTACGCCACGCACGATTTCCCGCCGCTCTGCAACGACTGGGCGGACTGGTACGCCTACGTGAAAGCCGCGCGCGACGCCGTGAAGGACACCTCGCTCCCGCCGGAGGAACTGCGCCGCCGCATCCTCACCGGGCGCGACTGCGCGCGCGTGCTCTGCTGGCTCGGCGACTACGCGGGTCTCACCCCGGAGCAGAGCATGGTGCCGTGGAGCGCGGAGATAAAGGACGCGCTCATCCGCGCGCTGCTCGCGTGCCGCTCGCGTTTCGCGTGCATGATGTGGACGGAGCTGTTCGACATCCCGGTGCGTCTCAACACGCCCGGCACGGAAGGCGGCACCAACTGGCGCCCCCGCATGCCCTTCACCGCAGAGCAAGCCTCCGCCCTGCCCCACGGCAAGTGGCTCCACAACCTCTCCACCGCCGCCGAGCGCGCCTGACGCCACCGCGTTGATCCACACGCATCCCGTGTGCGTCCATGCACTACGGAACCGGCGCGGCATGCCTAGCGGCGCGCGCCGCGCCCGCTCACTTGCCCTTCTTCGCCTTGCCCTTTTTGGCGGCGGGCTTGCCACCGGTGTACTGCCGCCAATCTTCCATGGTGTTGCGGCCCTCCACGCTGGCGGGACCTTGGAAGACGAGCTTGCCGCTCTTGTCCACAATCACGATGTGCGGAGGCAGGGCCAAAAGCGAGCCGGGGCCGCCCGCGTTCACCTTGTCGATGACGGGCACGCCAGCCGCGCGCATCTCGGTGTCGGTGGCTCCGGCAAAGGGTGCGTTGTACTTGTTGAGGAAGCCGAGCGCGGCCTCCGCGTTGTCCAGGTTGGTGAGCGTGACGAGCATCAGCTCCACGTCGCCCTGGCGGCGCATCTCCTTGTAGAGATCCACGTTTCCCGGCATGGTGCGGTGGCAATGCGTGCAGTTGGAGGTGGAGAACAGGAAGATGAAATACTTGGCGTCCAGGTGGGGCTTGGCGGTGGTGTAGCACTTCACCTTGCCGAGTGCGCGCGCCATGGGGGAATGCGCCTTCCCGGACTTCTTCTTGCCCTTGGCGTTTTCCTTGCCCTCCTGCTGCGCGGCGGCGGAATCACCGGCGGGTTCGGCGGTATCCGCCGCGGTGGCGAGCGACCACGCCGCCAGGCACGGAATCAGCAATGATGCAATGAGACATGCGCGCTTCATACGCGCACCATACCACCCCCGCCCCCACAAGTCAAACATGTTTGCCGCGCGCAAGCGCGCTATATTCACAAATTGTAAATCGTAAATCGCTTGCCTCGGCGTAGCCTTGGCGAAGACGGGTCAATTGTAAATTACTCGTCAATCTTCCTTCTCCGAGAGAAGGAAGATGGCGAGTATGGCCGTGACAACGGCCAAGATGCCGCATTGCCATTGGGGGGTGAGTCCGGCGGCCTTCATGGCGGCCTGCAGCACCACGGACATGATGCCCATGAAGCAGTCCACCAGGTTGCCCGCGGCTATCACGTCGCCGCGCTTGTCGTTGTCCGCGCGGTCCTGGAGCCTCGCGTTGAGGGGGACGAGGTATCCTGCGGCGGAGAACCCGGTGAGGCAGAGCGCGGCGAAGAACAGCGGCTGGCCGTACGGGATAAGCGCCATGGCGGTGCAGCCGATAATCATGCCGAGCCCGCCGACGTGTGCGACCCAGAGGCGGATGGCCTTGGCGCAGACGATGGATGCCACAAGCCCGCCTGCGATGGCGCCGCCGCTGAGCCAGGCGAAGAGGATGGCGGAATCCTTCTGCTGGCCGAGCACCTGCATGAAGTCGGCGGAGGATTCCACGGGGTTGGCCTCCTCTGCCATCTGCAGGACAACCAGCATCATGATACCGGCGATGAACCAGAAGTAGCAGATGCCGATTTCGCTGTTGCGGAGCACGCGCACGCGCCAGAGCATACGCAGCTGGGTGAAGTGCTGCCAGAGCAGGCTCCACTCGAACGGGCGGGTGCTCTGCGGCTTGAACCGCGGGATGGTGAGGCTGAGCAAGAACACCAGCACCGCGCCGCCCGCGCAGCACGCGCAGGGAACCGCCGCGGCCTCCCAGCCCGCATCGCGTCCCCATTCCTTCAGCAGCATGTACACCACGGAGAGAGCGCCTATCTGCCCCACCAGCAGTGCCAGCATGGAGGTGATTTCCAAAATACCGCTGGCGAAGCCGATGTTCTCCGTGCCCACCATATCCTTCACCAGCCCCTTCTTGGCGGGGCTGAAGAACATGGCCTGGATGCAGAAGATGGTGAAGAACGCCATCGCCACAGGCAGGCTGTGCATGAACAGACCCGCCGTCATGCCCACCAGAACCACCACCTGCAGCAGAACCATGCTCTGCAGCAAGCGCGTCTTGCAATAGCGGTCCGACAGCCATCCCGCCAGCGGCGAGAACAGCACGAACGGCACCACTATCAGGATGGAGAGCGGGTATTGCAGCTCCGCCACCATCCAGATGCCCAGGGCAATCAGGAGGAACTGGACCCCCTTCTCGTTGAGGGAGTTCATGCACTGAATGACCACCAGGCTCCAGAAGGCGCCCCATGGAGTCTTCCCGCGCGGCGCGTCCTGGGTGGGTTCAGCCATCAGTTCCAGCCCTGGTCCTCCATGAAGGCGGCGGCGTTCTTGTGCCCGGCCTGTGCGGCCTTGGTGATCCACTCGCGCGCCGTGAGCAAATCCTGCGGCACACCGAGGCCGTGGAAGAAGCAGCGGCCGTAGTTGTACATGCCGTTGGCGTTCCCGCCCTTCGCGGACTTCTCAAACGCCTTTGCGGCCATCACGGCGTCCTGCGGCACGCCCTCGCCGTTGCGGTAGCAGAGGCCCACGTTGTTGAGCGCGGAGGCGTTGCCCTGCTGGGCGGCGCGGTTGTACCAGTAGAAGGCGGTCTCGTAGTCCTTGGGCACGCCTGCGCCGTCAAAGTAGCA
>JAKSOT010000052.1 GCA_024405455.1 Akkermansia sp.
CCTGCGCGGTCTGCCCCGGCAGCGCGAACATGAGGTCGATGTTGATGTGCGGCATCCCAGCCTCCCGGAGCATCTGCACGCTCTCCTCCACATCGGCAGGCGTGTGCTCGCGCCCCAGCAGGCGCAGCAGGCGCGGCTCGACCCTCTCCACCCCCAACGATACGCGCGTGATGCCCAAATCCCGCCATTGACGCACCTTCGCGGGCGTGAACGTGGCCGGGTTGGCCTCAAAGCTCCATTCCTCCACGCGGGAAAAGTCCGTCACCCCGCGCAGCCCCTCCACCAGGCGCTCCAGGTGCGTGGGGGAGAGCATGCTCGGCGTGCCGCCGCCAAAGTACACCGTGCGCGGCGCAAAGCCCGCCGGCACCCGCAGCCGCGCCTCTTGCCCCACCGCCCGGACAAACCCGCGCATGTCCGTGCTGCCCGGCGTGTGCTTGAAGAACGCGCAGTACGGGCAGATGCGGTGGCAGAACGGGATGTGGATGTACAGGGATTCGACCATGGCGGGCATGTGTTCCGTCGCGCTCATTTTGCCGCACCGCGGGGGCAAAATCAATGCAAGTTTGCCGATTTTGTGGAAAAAGTGAGAAATTTTGCTTGCATAACCGGGCGGGTTGTGTTTTACTTCCGCCGCACACGGCGCCGCCGCTGTAGCTCAGTGGTAGAGCAACGCATTCGTAATGCGTGGGTCGTCAGTTCAAATCTGACCAGCGGCTCTCTCCGCATCACCATGCGGGTGTGCTTACAGACACAGTGCCTCCGTAGCTCAGTTGGTAGAGCAGTTGACTCTTAATCAATTTGTCCGCGGTTCGAGCCCGCGCGGGGGTACCAGTCTGTAAGCCCACGGCCGGGTGCACCACAGAACCTCACGCCTCCGTAGCTCAGTTGGTAGAGCAGTTGACTCTTAATCAATTTGTCCGCGGTTCGAGCCCGCGCGGGGGTACGCAACGGGGGAGGGATTTTCCAAAAAATCCCTCCCCCGTTTCCTTTTGACCCCTCCCACCCCGTTCGTCCCGCCCCAAAAACGGCCATTTAGCCCGATGAAGGGACGGGAAATTGGTGTAGCGTGCGCGCTGTTTTTTTTGCGTGCGGACGCGGTCCGACGCGCTTGTCGCTCCCGTTTTGCAGCGGCATCCGCCCGCCTGCGCCGAAGTCTACGGCGTGCCGAGACCGCCGCGCATGGCCCCGACTCCCCGAAGTTTCGGCTTGTCTCGGCGTAGCATGGGCGCGGAGCGCCAAGCGAAGACGGAAGGGGAGTCGCCTCAACACCGCCGACGGCCCCGTTCAGGGCGCGCCGCTAGGCGCGGTAAGGCGGGGTGGGCCAACCGCGAAGCGTGTTGACCCCGATAGGGGCGAGGGCGCGTGAGGCGCGTCTGAGTCAACGTAGCTGTACCGACTTGCTCGGTACAGCATAGACGGGCCGCGCCAAAGGCGCGGCTTTATTCTCAATTTGTACATTGTACTTTGTACTTTGTACATTTGAAAAAGCTTTCCGCGTTCCCATCCGCGCCGTGGGTGGCATAGATATATCGCGTTCTCAACAACGCACTGTCGCGGTGTCCCATTTCCAGCTGCAATGCGGGGAAGTTGCGGAAATGCGCGGCGTGGTAGGTGGCGAAGGTATGCCGGCAGACATCCTGCCGCCAAGCGTGCGATTGCCCCCACCCAGCCGCCTTGCGCAGCGCGCGCCAGCGCTGCACCCAGCGGCGCGGGATGTCATGCCGCAGGGCGTCGATGTTCCCGCAGCGCAGCGGCACCACGCGCCCGCCGCCCGTCTTGCTCGTGGTGGGACGCACCACCACGAGCCGGTTCTGCCAGTCGATGTCGCGTTCGGGATCAATCCGGCTCACCTCCGTGGGGCGGATGCCGCAGTAGAGCATCAGGTGCAATGACAGCTGCATCTCCTGATGCTCCGGCAGCTGCGCCGCCGCTTCCAGACGCTCCACTTCTTCAATCGTCAGCGGTTCAATCGGCATTTCCACCACATCCGGCACCTCCACCCGCGCCACCGGGTTGGCATCGCACCAATCGTGCCTGATGGCCGTGGAAAACACCCCGCTCAGTATCGCCCGCGCCTTGCGGTACTGGGATGGACTCTCCCCATACGCCGCCTGCAGGTACGCCCGGCAATCATCCGACGTAACACTCCGCACCCGCCGCTCCGCCAGCCCTGGATTCCGCACCATGAGCCGCTTGCAATAGTAGCGGAAATCCGTCACCGTCCGAGCCCGCCTGTTCTTCTTCTCCCGCTCCTCCAGCGCCATCTCCACCGCCTTGCGGAACGTGACCGTCTTCTCCCGCTTCCTCATCTCCTCCGCGCCCAGCCGCACGCACTCCCGCGCACGCTTCACCCGCCCGCGCCCGCATTCCAATGCCTCCCTGGCCACCAACGCAGCCTCCAGCACATCCACTCCCGTACTCCGCAGCACTTCAAGTGCAGCCTGTTCCCGATCTCTGTTTTCCGTATTCATTGTGTTCTCGCTTTGCTAATGGGTAGTCAAGCCTTTTTTCAAAAAAAATCGAGCATACAGGGAAAAGGGTTCAAGCATGACCGAGGGCGGGAGCCTTATGCGGATGTCGCCTTACTTCATGACTTGGTAACAATTGAATTTGTTGATGAAATAGGTCATCAAACACCCATTAGCAATGGGTATAATCGCAGGAAGTATGCCCCGAAATGATAAAATACCCATTGCAATATTGTCCAGGTTTCCTGCATGGTTGTACACTAAAGAAGTTCCCAAACAGGATGGTCATTATGCGGTATGGCTGGCGGCCTTACATGAAGGGTTGAAGCAGCAGAATGATTTTGACGTTCATTGGATTACTCTCAGCAAGGGGCTTAAGAAACCAGTGCACATTGATATAAGCAATCAGCATGTGCATGTATTGCCGCGCATCAGTCGGACAGTTAGCCAGCATTCATTATACATTGTGGAACGGCTGCGCGTGGCCAGGGAGCTTTCTGCAATCAAACCGGAATTGGTTCACTCGTGGGGTACGGAAGATTGCTATGGGCTATGCGCCAGAGATTTCAAGGGCGCTCGGCTGCATTCAGTCCAAGGAGCCTTGAAAGCGTATGTGGGTTCGGCAGACTTCCCCTGGTTTGTCAAGGTTCAGAGTATGTATGAGCCCTGCGTTTGGAAAAGCATGCGGCACATTACGACAGAATCGCCATGGGCGGCCGACAGGGTGAGGGATATTGTTCCGTCAGCCGAACCGATTCTATGGGAGTATGCTGTTGAGGAGCGTTTCTTTCACATGGAGCGCAATTTGGCACCAGTACCGCAGTGCTTGTATTCGGGAACGGATATTCCCATAAAGAACGTGGGGTTTCTCATAGATGCGTTTTCCGACCCCAGGCTGGCGCATATACAGCTCAAACTGGCAGGGGTCCCGGCAGAAAGCCTGTCCGGGATTGCGCCCAATATCAAACCCTTGGGCCGCGTCGGCAGAGAGGAGATGGTAAAGCTTCTCTCCGAGACGTGGGCACTGGTGCACATGAGTTTGGGAGATACCGGGCCAACCATCGTGAAGGAAGCGCGGGTTGCCGGAGTGCCGGTCATTCTCTCGGACAGGTGTGGCAGTGTACAGCATGTGGAGGATGGAAAATCCGGCTACATATTGCCGCCGAACGATAGGGAAGGCTTTATCCGTGCTGTACTCAAAGTGACGGAGAACGCCGAAACGGCGAGAAAGATGGGCGAGCATGGGAGAGGGATATGCTGCGACAGGCTGAGTTCCGCCACCATGCTCCAACACATTCTCGACATATACTGGAGGATCTTGCGCGATGAATGGGCCACGAGATCAGAATTATGGGATTGAGGATACAGAGAACCTCGCGGTAAACACTTAAAGTACATTCGCACCTTTTCAACAATAGAGGGAAGTACATCCGCACAGCCATTGAAAACGCCTTCACTCATGACTACGGAGGGGGAGCAGCATCATCTCGGACACCCGCTTCTCGGACCGCGCCTACATGGAATCATCACAGGGGCGTGGCAGCCTACAAGGCCCCCCGCAAGGCTGTTGTCGCCCGCGCCACCTCGCATGCAGACAACAGTGGCGTTCCACGGGCATGAGGCTCAGTTGAAAAAATCTGGGGAATCCTGCAGGATGATGGGCACCAGGCGCTCTATGAGGTCGCACTTGAAGGGGATGGACTCGTCCAGAGAGTGGCGATAGGCGTTGTGGAGCTGCTGCGGGGTCAGGGGGACAAGGCGTTTCGGCAAGCCTCGTTTGGCGTAGTCGGGGTAGATGCCCGCAAGCAGGGGCATGTACTCGTGGCTGTGCAGGGGGGTGAGGCCGCCCTTGCATAGGGTTATCCACCGCTGCACGGTTTGGTCGTCCTCGTGCATCACCAGCACGTCCTCCAGGTTGTGGCGGGAGAACAGGATTTCCGGGATGTCGGGCGCACGGCGCACGTATTGGTCGCGGCACTTCTTTTCGTTGCGCTCGTACAAGTCGGAGTCGGCCCAAATCCACGGCAGGGCCTTGCACGACTTGTCGCGTTTCCGCATGCATTTCCTGTATGCGGCTTCCAAGAACTTGAACAGGCCGCTCCCGGCGGACTCGGCCTTGAGGCTGATGTGCACGCCCTTTTCAGAGAGCAGTCTGTTCAAGGCGGCGAGGTACGCTTTGTCTGTGCTGCCCTCGCAGACAATCCAAACCACGACTTGCGGGACATAGCGGTAGGTCATGGCTCACAGTGCGGGGAAAGGAATGCCGGCGAAGTAGCCGTTCAGGTAGCCCAGGCGGAAGTTCTTCACGTTGCGCACGCCCTGAAAATCGCAGAGGCGGCACAGTTGCGCGCCCTGCTCCAGGTTCTTGCGCACCACGCCCACCTCGGAGACGCGCAGGTCGTCGTCGTCCAGCAGCTCCGTGTTGTGGACGGTGAAAACGAGCTGGGCGTTGTTGGGGTTGTACGCCTTGTCGGTGAAGAGCCTGACGAGCGCCTTGAGCACGATGGGGTGGATGGAGCGGTCCAGCTCGACGATGACCACGGTGGCGCCGCGGGGCAGCGCCTCGAGCAGCACGCCGAGCAAGCCGAAGAGCACCTGGGTGCCGCGGGATTCCTCGCGCAGGTTGAACCGCTCCTCCGTGCCATCGGTCCGCTTGTGGTAGGTGTAGATGTACTCGAAGATTTTCTGGTTCTTCCGGTAAAAAACGGATGCGGCCTCTTCTTCTTTCTGAAATTGCTCTTCGAGACACCGCACAGGTTCGATATCCTCGATTTCGCGCGCCATGTCCATCTTGTAGATGCCCAAATCCAGCTGGGTGAGCAGCCCCTCAATCTCTGCGAAAGCCTGCTCCACCGGGTTTTCCTTGAAGTTCTCAGACAGCATGTTTAAGGCGTGAGATGTCCGAATATCGTTGTCCAGCCAGATTTGTAAGTCATAGCACAAGTAAAAATGGCAAATGACAACATCATTGTTCAGGCCCATGTATGCGCGAGTAAGCTTGCTGAGCAGGAGTATCTGCTGTTTTCCTTCCGTGCTGCATTCCGTGTCCAAAACGGCTTTGAGCCGCTTCTCCGGGTAGTCCGCGGTGGCGATGGCGGTAAAGCGGAATTCCCCTTGCTCATGGTTCACCAGATACAGCGGCGTGCCATTCTTGTATAGCACCTCGCGGCGGATGCCGTCGGCGTTGTACTCCACCTCGAAGCGGTACAGGGCGTGGCGGACGATGAATTGCACATCGAACAGCGTGGTGTGCAATTCCGGGTGGAGCTTGTTCGGCTTGTATTCTAGTTTAGATGTCCATATTCCAGAAGAATACGCAAATGCAGAAATCTGCCTGACGGCCTCCATCAGGGTGCTCTTGCCCGCGGCGTTTTGGCCGTAGATGGCAAGCACGGGTGCCACGCGCAGCGGCTGTGCGGGGCGTTCCGGGTTGCGGACGGTGGTGTCCTGCAGGAACGGCAGGCGCGGCAGCTCCTGGTACCCGTTGGGTGCCTTGCCTTCGCCGTAGCGCATGTCGATTGTGGTATCGACGATGGCCTTGTAGTTCTTGATGTGTATGGCAACGAGCATATCGTGTCTCCTTTCCCGGCATTTTACCACGCGCCGCCCCTTTGTCAAGCAATATAATCAAAAAAGTTGATTATATTTAAAACGCGCCTTGCATGGGTTGTCGGCAGCAGTAAATGGAATTTCGCATACGGACGCGGGCGGGGCTTGAAATCTGGGCGCGGCGGGTTATAATACGCGCGTACATATATGCACGCGATAGTAATAGCACAGGCGGCGGCACCGGCGACGGAGTGGGGGCTGCTGGATCTTTTCGAGAAGGGCGGGCCGCTGATGTGGCCGTTGCTCTTCCTTTCCGTGATAGCGCTGATGGTGTTCCTGGTGTGTCTGTGGACCACACGGGATTCTGCGGTGTTGCCGGTGAAGATGGTGCTGGAGGTGGAGAACCGCTTCCGGCACAAGGACTACGCCGGCATCCTGGCCATGTGCGAGCGGGACGGCTCCAGCTTTGCGCGCACCATCCACGTCATCGTTCTGTTCATGCAGCGCAACCCGCGCGCGGGAATCGAGGAGGTGCGCGAGGTGGCGACCGCGGAGGGCTCGCGCCAGGCGAACATCCTCACGCGCCAGATCAACTGGCTGTCGGACATCGGCGCCATTGCGCCCATGATTGGCCTGCTGGGCACGGTGCTGGGCATGATGCGGGCGTTCATGGAGATGGCGGCGGGCAATTTCGAGGGCGTGAAGCAGATGCAGATGGCCGGCGGCATCGCGGAGGCCATGATCACCACGGTGGGCGGCCTGGTGCTGGCCATCCCCAGCGTGGCGGCGTACGTGTTCTTCCGCAGCCGCATCCAGAAGCACATCACGGACATGGAGGTGGCCATCACGCACATCCTCACGGTGATTTCCGTGCAGATGGACCATGAGAGCCGCCTGAGCAACACCTACCGCCTCGGCCGCGGCAAGGAGGTGATGGAGGAGGACGAGTAACCCGCGCCGCCCATGAAGCTCAACAGCAAGATACCGGAACCCGTCGGCTTCCAGCTCGCACCGCTGCTGGATGTGGTGTTCCTGCTGCTCATCTTCTTTGTGGTCACCCAGAAAATCATCCTCAACGAGCAGGACCTCAAGGTGAAGGTGCCCACCGCGCCCAAGACCTCCGAGGAAACCTCCCGCGCCATCGATGAAATCATCATCAACGCCCGCGAGGAGAACGGCGAGCTCGTCATCACCATCGACCGCGAGATCTTCACGCGCGACGCCCTGCTGAGCATGCTGCAGCGCATGGTGAAGGTGAACGAGAACGTGCCGGTCCGCATCCGCGGGGATGCGGAGATGCACTGGCAGAAGATGGCGGACGTCATCTCCACCTGCACGCAGGCCGGCGTGTGGAACGTGTCCTTCTCCAAGAAGATGCCGGAGGAGCAGAGCTCCAAATAATTTCCCCCCCCTTTTCCCATCCACCATGAAGCAAGCACTTCCCCTCACCCTGGCATGCGCCGCGCTCGCGGCCCCGCTGGCCGCGCAGTCCGGCGCCCCGCTCTCGGTCAACGCCCAGGCGGACTCCTTCGCCATCGCGGAGCAGCTCTATACCCAGGCCCGCAACGCCACCGACCCCACGGACAAGACGCTCTCCATGCGGCGCGCGGCGGAGCTCTTTGCGGAATACCAGCGGCGCTACCCCACGTCACCGCAGCGCCAGAAGGCCCTGTACTACCAGGCGCTCTGCCTGGCGGAGGCCGGTGACCTGGCGGCATCCAACGAGAAGCTGGGCATCCTGGCCAACACCACGCGCGGCGAGTACGCCGCCGCCGCCGCCTACAAGCTCGCCACCCAGGCGTACTCCCGCCAGATGTGGGACAAGGCGCTGGGCTTCTACCGCATTGCCGCGCGCGAGACGCAGCGCCCGGAGCTGCGGCACGATTCCATGTACCGCTGCGGCAACGTGCAGATGCAGCTCGGCCGCCGCAAGGACGCCGAGGAAACCTTCCGCAGCCTGCAGGTGCTCCAGGGCGTGAAGCCCCTGCTGCGGCAGTCCGCCGTGTTCGCCATTGCGCAGATGAAGGTGGAGGACGGCGACGACGCGGCGGCATACGCGCAGTTCCGCAACCTGCTCAACATGACCGAGCTGGACGCGGAGATAGCCGGCAAGGCCACGCTGCAGGCCGCGCGCCTGGCCGCACGGCTCGGCCACAACGACGAATCGCAGCAGCTCTACGCCAAGCTCACCCGCATGCCCGGCATGGGCAAGTACGCCGCGGAGGCCCAGATGGAGCGCATCCTCGCCCTCTTCAAGCAGCACAAGTACGCAGAGGTCGTCCAGCTCGCGGAATCCTCGTCCACCCCGCTGGAGGACGCCGCCAAGGAGGCCCGCCGGGATGTCATCGTGGGGCAGTCCTGCCTGGAGACCAAGCAGTACGGCAAGGCGGTGGACTGGTTCGCCGCCGCGGAGAAGGCGCAGCCGCGCACCGCGCTGGCGGCGGATGCCGGATACCGCCGCATCATCTGCGCCCAGCAGCTCCAGGGCACCAACTTCTTCCACCTCGCGGAGAAGTACCTCGGCACCTACGCCGTGGCGGAATCCCCCACCGCGGACCTGCCGTGCGTGGACCTGGTGCGCCTCATGTATGCCGACCGCCTGATGCTCTTTGACGCCAACGCCGCCGCGCGCCAGTTCGACGCCCTCGACATGGACCGCCTGCCGGAGTCCCTGCGCGCCGACACCGAGTACAAGAAGGCCTGGACCGCGGCGCAGGGCGACAACTACGACCCGCTGCCCTCTCTGGAGCATTTCATTTCCACCTACCCGCAGGATGCCCGCGTGCCGGATGCCCTGGCGCTGCGCGGCGCGCACTACGCCAAGACCCACCGTCTCGCCAAGGCCCTGGCGGACTTCGACCGCGTGATTGCCGAGTTCCCGCAGTCGGACGCCTGCGCCGTGTGCTACCAGAAAGCCGCCCAGGCCTGCGCCACCGAGAACCCCAAGCGCATGGTGAAATACTACGAGGGGCTCATCGACTACTACGCCGAGGCAGTGAAGCACGGCGGCCACGACAAGCCCGCCGCCATCGCGGAAGCCCACTACAACATCGCCTGCGCCCTCTACGAGAGCGACCCCGCCAAGGCCGTGCCGCACTTCCGCGAGGCCCGCACCATGAACGCCGAGCAGTACGCTTCGCTGGTGGACCTGCGCATGGTGCAGTGCTACTTCAAGATGAAGGACACGGAGAACCTGCGCCAGTCCCTGCTGGACCTCAAGAAGAACAACCCGTCCACCTACGAGGGCCTGCCGCCCGCCATCCTGCGCTGGTGCGGCTGGGCTTGCTCCCAGGCCCGCAACTATCCGGACGCCCACACCTTCCTCACCGACGCCCTCCTGCGCGAGCCCAAGGAGAAGTACACCGCCGCGGACGGCAAGCAGTACGAGCGCCCCAAGGTGGAGCCCAT
Organism: Akkermansia sp.; assembly: GCA_024405455.1. Lineage (GTDB taxonomy): Bacteria > Verrucomicrobiota > Verrucomicrobiia > Verrucomicrobiales > Akkermansiaceae > Akkermansia. The sequence goes on from JAKSOT010000052.1 coordinate 9,426, forward strand.
CGTCTGGAAAACCCTCGCCAAGACCCGCCTGGAGCTGCGCCAGTACCAGGCCGGGCTGGAAGCCGCGCAGTTCTACGTTTCCATGGAGACCCAGCCGTACCGCAAGGCGGAGGGCATGGACGACGAGGCGCAGCTGCTGGTGGCGCTGGGCCGCACGGACGAGGCCAAGAAGGTGTGCGAGGAAGCCATTGCGCTGGGCATCGACGGCCCCATCAAGTCCTCGCTCTTCCTCACCATGGGCGATGCATACTACTCCGAGGGGCAGTACGCGGAGGCCGCCAAGTATTACGGCCGCACCGCCAACGTGGTCAGCGACAAGGAGCTCAAGCCCCTCGCGCTCTACAAAATCTCCTGCGCCCTGCTCAAGTGCGGCAAGGCGGGCGAGGCCAAGCCGTACAGCGATTCCCTGAAGGCGGAGTTCCCCGATTGGATGGCGCCGCCCGCCGTGAGCCAGCTCATGGAGCGCGCCCCGCAGCCCTCCAAGCCCGCTCCCTCCGCCCAACCCCAGCAACAACCCAAGGCATAGCTCGTTCCCATGTTCTACTCCAAAGGGGAGAACCGCCGCAAGGGCTGGTTGTATAGCGTTTTCCGCATCACGCGGCGGCAGCTCGTCGTTTTCTGGGTGCTGCTGGCGCTGGTGGTGGCGGCGGTTGTCTCCGTGGCCGTCTCCTACCAGGTGCGCGCGTCCGACTACGACCTGGCGGAGGTGGTGCGCGGCGGCGGCGCCAGCGTGCTCTTCGATTCCGCCAACAAGCCCGTCGCCAACCTCACCGGCGACCTCCCGCAGCCCGTCACCTGGCAGGAGCTGCCCAAGCACCTCGTGGATGCCTTCGTGGCGCGCGAGGACGACCGCTTCTTCGACCACGGAGGCGTGGTGTTCACCGCGGTGGTGCGCTCGCTGCTGCGCAACCTTTCCTCCATGAAGTACGAGCAGGGCGCCTCCACCATCACCATGCAGCTCACCCGGAACGTTTTCGAGCTGCAGGGCAAGTCCCTGGACCGCAAGCTGCTGGAGGTCGCGCTCGCACGCCGCATCGAGTCGGAGTACGACAAGCAGACCATCCTCTGCCAGTACCTCAGCCGCATCTATTTCGGCCAGAGCCGCTACGGCCTGCGGGATGCCGCCGCCTACTACTTCGCCAAGGAGGTGAAGGACCTCGACCTCGTGGAGAGCGCCACCCTCGCCGGGCTCGTGCGCGGGCCGTCCATCTTCAACCCCGTGGCCGACATGGACAAGGCCATGGTGGTGAAGCGCGAGACCCTGGACCGCATGCTGGAGCAGGAGATGATTTCGCAAGGGGAGCATGACGCCGCCGTGGAGGCGCCCATCGAGCTGCACGTCGGCAATGCCGCGGAAGCCCCCGGCAGCGGCTCGTACCCCACCATGTGGGTGTGCCGCGAGCTGGATGAAATCGGCGCCGACCTCCTGCAGGGCAACCGCGAGCTTTCCGTGGTGTCCAACCTGGATTTGGACATCCAGACCTATCTGGAGCGCGCGGTGGAGGCCGCGCTCACCGCCGTGGAGAACCCGCACGAATACCCGGAGGGCTGGAAGGCGCTCGCCGACACCCCGGAGGCCGCCAAGGCACAGCAGGAGGCCTTCGCCAAGATGCGCCGCCCCATCAACCTCCGCCGCCGCGGCATGGACAACAACATGGAGGGCCTGCTGCAGTGCTGCGCGCTGGTGGTGGATTCCCGCCGCAACCACAAGGGCAACGTGCTCGCGCTGGTGGGCGGCCGCAGCGCGGTGGACGGCGTGGACCGCTGGGTGCGCCGCGTCATGCCGGGTCGCGCGCTGGCGCCGCTGGTGTTCAGCTGCGCCTGTGTGGCGGGTGAGCAGGGCACGCACATCGTCTCCAAGGACGCCGTGCTCACCGGGCGCCAGATCGGCTACGGCGTGGAGCGCGCGTTCTTCGATTCGCTGGAGCTGGACGCGGACCTGCCGGACCAGGCGCACGAGGCCGATTTGTACGCGGGCAACTTCCGCCTGCCGATGGTGGACTTGGCGCGCCTGCTGTTCGACATGCAGAACCTGGGGCGCGGCTACAAGCTGAGCCTCACCAACACCGTGTGGAGCCGCGCCAGAACCGCCCTCTACGCCTACGAGCCGGAGAAGGCCCCGGAGTACATCCGCCGCGAGAGCGCGCAGGCAGTCGCCTCCATCCCGCCCTTCATCACGCAGGACGACCGCTCCGTGATGCTCAACGAGAGCCTGCCCGGCAACGGCGGCCAGTTCGTGATGGTGACGCGCGACAAGGGCGTGGCCGTGTTCGTGTGGATGGGCTTCGACAAGCCGACGCAGGACGTGGCGGGCACGCGCGAGATGCAGCGCCTGTTGCAGCGCGCCGCGTCCAACCTGGCGCGCGATATCTTCAATCAGTCGCGCGCCGTGCTGCGCGCCAAGGCCAAACAGCAGGAGCCATGAGCGAATTCTCACCAGAGGCGTGCCTCGCCGCCGCGCAGAACGCCGCGCGCATCGCCGGCACCTTCCTGCGCAAAAACTTTTCCCGCACCAAACAGGTGGACGAGGAGCTGGCGCACGATATCAAGCTGCGGCTGGACAAGGACACCCAGGCCATCATCACCGCGGAGCTGCAGGCCGCGTTCCCGGATATCGCCATCCTGGGCGAGGAGGGCAGCACCGGCAGCGCGGACGCGGAGTGCCGCTGGATTGTGGACCCGCTGGACGGCACCGTGAACTACTTCTTCGGCATCCCCATCTTCGCCGTGAGCATTGCCCTGGAGCGGCGCGGCGAGCTGGTGCTCGGCTGCGTGTACGACCCCATGCAGGACGAGATGTTCGCCGCCGTGGCGGGCGGTGCCGCCACCTGCAACGGCAAGCCCATCCACGTCTCCAACCGCGCGCAGATGGCCCAGGCCGCCGTGTTCTGCGGCCACGGCGCGCACGACGGCTCCGGCGAAGCCGGCATCCGCCGCTTCGCCCGCATTTCCTCGCAGGTGCGCAAGATGCGCATCCTCGGCTCCGCCGCGGTCACGCTCTGCTACGTGGCGGCGGGCCGCATGGATGCGTACATAGAGAGCCGCATCTCGCTGTGGGACTTCGCCGCCGCGCGCGTCATCCTGGAGGCCGCCGGGGGCAGGCTGGAGTTCACGCCGCGCGAGCCGGGGGCGGTGCAGGGCGCCGTGCTGGCCTGGAACGGCCTGCTCCCCCTGCAGGATTTCCTTTCATTGTCATGACTACCCCGCAACACAAGCACAAACCCGTTCGCCTGCTGGCCTGGGAGGGCCTGCAGCGCTGGAGCCGCGGCGGCATCTTCGCGGAAACCATCGTGTCTCGCGCCGCCCAGCAGCACAACCTCTCGCACGCCGACCGCGCTCTCCTTCAGGCCATCGTGTACGACACCATCCGCCAGCTCTCCATGCTGGACTACCTGCGCTTGCGGCTGCGTCCCGGCCACCTGGACGAGCCGCTGCGCTGGCTGGTGCTCATGGGGCTGTGCCAGTTGTTCATCATGCGCCAGGCGGAGCACGCCGCCGTGTGCGAGACCGTGGAGCTGGCCCCCAAGCGCGTGCGCGGCGTGGTCAACGGCATCCTCCGCAACGCCATCCGCAAGCGCGCCGAGTTCGAGAAAGAGATTTCCACGCTCCAGCCCGCGGTGCGCTTCTCCTGCCCGCATTGGCTCGCCGAGCGCTGGATACAGGAGATCGGCGGGGAAACCGCCTGCGCCATGATGGAGTGGAACATCCACCAGTCCCCGCTCTACGCCCGCGTGAACCCCGCCAACCCGCCATCCCCCCTCCCGCAGGGTTGGGAACCGCTGACGGACGTCCCCGGCTGGTATCGCGTCGACGGCCCGGTGCCGCAAGACCTCTTGAAGGAGGGCAGGGCGTACATGGCGGATCCCTCCACGCGCCACGCGGTGGAGCTGCTGGCCCCGCAGCCCGGCGAGCGCGTGCTGGATGCCTGCGCCGCCCCCGGCGGCAAGTCCGTGGCCATGCTGCAGGCCACCGGCGGCAACCTCGACCTGCTGGCCACGGATGCCCAGGAGCACCGCCTCCCCGCGCTGCAGCAGAACCTCTTCCGCGCCGCCGGGCATGACGTGCCCGTGGAGGCCTTCGACTGGACCCAACCCTGTCCGCAGAAGTGGCAGGGCGCGTTCGATGCCGTGCTGCTGGACGTGCCGTGCTCCAACACGGGCGTGCTCCAGCGCCGCGTGGACGCCCGCTGGCGCCTCAGCGCAGAGGAAATCACACGCCTCGCAACCCTCCAGCGCCAGATTTTGGAAAACGCCTGCGCCGCGGTCCGCCCCGGCGGCCGCCTTGTCTACTCCACCTGCTCCATCGAGAAAGAGGAGGACGCAGACGTGGTGCAATCCTTCCTCTCCGCCCACCCCGATTTCACCTTGGAGCGAGACCACCTCGCCCTCCCCCACATCGAGCACGCAGACGGCGCCTTCGCCGCACTCCTGCTGCGCATCCGCTAGCTTCCCTACTTGTTCACGCCCTCCATCACGATGACCTCGAAGGGTTGCAGCGTGATGTCGATTTCCTTGTCCACGTCCACGGCGGTGTCCATCAGACCGGGCAGGGCGCGCTGGTCTGCAAAGGAGCTCTTGAGTGTGACCTTGCCCTTGACGGCGGGCGGCACGTCCAGCACTTGTCGCAGGGTGGTGTGCAGGGTCTTCTCATCCTTGGACGAGTTGCGGAGGGTGAGGGTGCATTTCTGTTTGTTCCAGGCGGCCCAGCCGTAGATGTCGCCGTCCTTGCCGTTCCAGGGGTTGCCGCCCACCCAGTGGGCGTCCGGCAGCACGTCGGCGTTGCGGCGCATCCACTTGATGCAGGCGGCCAGCTCATCCCAGAGCACGCCGTTTTCCTGGCACATGAGGTCGCTGTCCACGTAGAGCTCCTGGAGTGCGGAGCCGCTGCCGAAGGCGCAGCGCATCTCCTTGATGCAGTTCTTGGGCTCCCTGCTCATGACGTGGGGCGGGCCGTTCTTGGTGATCATGAGGCCGTGGGTCATGATGGAGTTGATGGGGAAGAGGGGCGCGCCCTCCACAAAGACCTCGTGCACCAGTCGGTCGCGGTAGGTGATCCACCTGTCGCGGTCGTCGCCCAGGTTGCCCACCTGTCCGTAGTCGTTTTCCTGTCGCCAGCTGGAATCGGAGAAGTGGAACCAGACCGGGCTGGCCCAGGTGCCCACGGTGGTGTTGAGGAAGATGTCGGGGCGGGCCTTGCGGAGCTCCATCTCCACGGCGATGATGCCTTCCGCGTCCTCCTCGTTGGCGGGCCCCATGGCGTGGAACTTGGTGGAGATGCCGTCGAACTTGAAGTAGCGCATGTCGTAGTGCTCGATCATGTACTTGCAGCGGCCCACGAAGGCATCGAAATACTCCTTGTTGGAGAGCTGGAAGTTGTCGATCTTGTTTCCGGGGTGGTGGTTGTTCCAGTTGTTGAGGCGCTGCTGCTTGGAGAAGCCGTAACCGCCCACGGGGCCGAGCCACGCGCCCACGCCGGCCTTCATGGTGCCGGCTTTTTTGCTGGTGTTGGCGAACCCGTTCGGGAAGCCCACGTGGAAGTCCCACAGGCTGTTGAACTCGTCCCATCCGTCGTCCGCCACAAACGCGTCGATGTACGTCTTGCGCTTGGTGAAGAGCTCGCGGTGCCACACGTCCAGGATGTCCATCCACATCTTTTCGGATGTGCGCTGTTTCGGGTCCTTGTTGTCGTGCACGCGGATGCCGATTTCATACCAGTCGTTGTAGTGGATGAAGGTGCGGTAGGCGGCGCCCTTCTCGCGCTCGCTGTAGGCGAGGAAGGAGCGGCGCTGCTGCTGCGGGGCGAAGATGCCGATGACGCTGCTCACCTTCCAGCTCTGCCCGGCGGGCAGGGTGGTCTTGCGGCTCCAGATGCCACGCACGGCGTTGTCCTGCGCGCCGCCCGCATCTTTGGCGGAGGGCAGGGACACGGGGGCGGAGAAGGCGATCTCACCCTTGCTGGTGACGCTCTCCGTCTTGGTCTCCACCCAGTAGCGCAGGGTGTAGTCGCCCGCCTTGGGCACGTTGAGGGAGTACGTGTTGCCGTCGGATTGCTCGCCCGTGTGGCCCTCGTGCACATCCTCCGCCACCACCGCGCCTGCGGCGTCCAGCAGCTGCACCGCCACCGTGTTCAGGCGGTGGGAGCCGCCCTTGTAGCGGAACGTGACGTCACACTTGCCCGCCTGGCCGAACGCGGCGGGACCTTCCGCCACGGCGAGGTGCTTGAGCACGGGGCCGTCCTGCGCGCTGTACTTGTTGCCGTACTTTTGCGTAAAGCTCTGCGGCACGTTGAACGCGCTGCCGAAGCTCTGCTCCTGCCACGCGGCGGGGTTCCACGCTGCTCCCGCGGCGGCTCCCTGGTCGCCCACCGACATAATGGACATGGGCGTTTCCAGACCCGCGAAGACGAGGTCGTTCACCACCACGTTGCCGCGCTCCGTGTTGCCGGAGATGCAAGCCTTGCCGTGCGGCGCCAGCTCGAACTGCATGGGCGTGATGCTCACAAAGGCTGTGTCTTTCTTGGCCTTGACGGTGTACTCCTGGCGCAGGTAGTGCGAGCCGTCGCGCAGCACCGCGCGCCACACCACGCTGAACGAGTCGTCCGGCGCGGTGAACACCGCCTTCACGGCCTTGCCGGGGAAGCGGCGTGCCAACTGCGGGTGCTTGGGGTCCGCCTTCAGCTCCTCCACGCTCACCTTGCCCTTCTTCATGCTGTTGGAGTCGAGCGTCTTGCCCCCCTGCAGGTTCACGGTGAACACCGGGCCGCCATGCTGCACCAGCTTCGTGCCGTCCGCCAGCTTCATGCTCTCAAAGACGAGGCCGCCGGACGATTCCGAGAACTCGGCGGTGAACAGGTTGTTGGAGACGACGTAGTGGAC
>JAKSOT010000053.1 GCA_024405455.1 Akkermansia sp.
TGCGCTCCTCGTCGGAGAGCTTGCCGTCCTTGTCCGTGTCGAACTTCTCCAGCATCTTCTTCTGCTGCTCGGGGTCCATCATGCCGCGGTGCGGGCCGCGGGGACCCTGCGGTCCCTGGGCTCCGGGCTGGCCGGGCATCTGGGGGCGCTGCGGGCGGTTCTTCATGAACTCCTCGCGCATGGCCTTGCGCTCCTCGTCGGAGAGCTTGCCGTCCTTGTCCGTGTCGAACTTCTCCAGCATTTTCTTCTGCTGCTCGGGGTTCATCATGCCGCGGTGCTGGCCGCGGGGGCCCTGCATGTGGCGGCCGTGGCCGCGGTGCATGCCCTGGCCCTGGGGCTGGGCCTGCTCACCCTGCGGGGCGGGAGCGGGGGCTTCCGGCTGCGGGGCGGGTTCCTGTGCCAGTAGCGGCAGGGAGGATACGATTGCGATGATCAGTGATGTTTTCATGGTATACGGAAATTTCCTTTCCATCTGTATGGAACGCATTCCGCAAAAGTTTTCAACACGCCGTTGCCGACTCACCATGCGTATGGGGGCTTGGGAAATCCGCACTCCGCATGCAACTGGGAAATCAAGCGTTATTTTTGCATTCTGCCATTTTTATGTAGGAGATTTGAGCCCGATGGCTCAAAAAACGCCCCGCTTGGTCCATGGCCAAGCGGGGCGTGTCATTCACCCGCGCGGAGCGCGGCTCTATTTACAAACTGTCAATCGCTTGTCACTTCTCCGCTTCGGCGAGGGTATCGCAGCAGCAGCAGAAATTGCGGTCGCCGTAGGTGTTGTCCACGCGGGAGCAGCCGGGCCAGAACTTGTGGAGCAGCTGGCCGGGTGCGGGGTAGGCGGCCTGTCGGCGGGTGTAGGGGTGCGTCCATTCGTCCGCGCTCACGGTGAGGGCGGTGTGTGGGGCGTTCGCCATCACGTTGTCGTCGGCGGGCACCTTGCCTTCCGCCACAGCGGTCATTTCCGCGTGGATTCCGGCCATGGCCTCCACGAAGCGGTCGAGCTCGTACTTGCTCTCGGACTCGGTGGGCTCCACCATGAGGGTGTCGTGCACGGGGAAGCTCATGGTGGGGGCGTGGAAGCCGTAGTCCATGAGGCGTTTGGCCATGTCGTCCACGGTGAGGTGGCTCTTCTCCAGCATGGGGCGGGTGTCCAGGATGCACTCGTGAGCCACGAGGCCGTTGGCACCGCTGTACAGGGTGGGGAAGTACGGGGCGAGGCGCTTGGCCACGTAGTTGGCGTTCAGGATGGCCATCTGGGAGGCGAGCTTCAGGCCCTCGTGCCCCATCATGGCCAGGTACATCCAGGAGATGGGGTTGAGCCCGGCGGAACCGTACTCCGCGGAGGAGACGGCACCTTGGGTCTGCGCGGCGCCGTCCACCACGTGACCGGGCAGGTACGGCGTGAGGTGCTTGGCGCAGCAGATGGGGCCCACGCCGGGACCGCCGCCGCCGTGGGGCATGGCGAAGGTCTTGTGGAGGTTGAGGTGGCAGACGTCCGCGCCGATGGTGCCGGGGTTGGTGAGACCGCACTGGGCGTTCATGTTGGCGCCGTCCATGTAGACCTGTCCGCCGTTCTCATGCACGATCTTGCAGAGCTCCGCGATGGTGCTCTCATACACGCCGTGCGTGGAGGGATAGGTGACCATGAGGGCCGCCAGGTTGTCCCTGTGGGCTTCCGCCTGGGCCTTGAGGTCGGCGGGGTCGATGTTGCCGTGGTCGTCGCACTTGACGGGCACCACGGTGAAACCGGCCATGGCGGAGGAGGCGGGGTTGGTGCCGTGCGCGGAGGTGGGGATGAGGCAGACGTTGCGGTAGCCCTGCCCCTGAGCCACCTGGTAGCGGTGGATGGTGAGCAGTCCGGCGAACTCGCCCGCGGCGCCGGAGTTGGGCTGCAGGGAGACGCCGTCAAACCCGGTGACGGCGGCGAGCCAGGTCTTGAGCTGCTCCAGCATGGCGCGCATGCCCTGGCACTGGTCCGCGGGAGCGAAGGGATGCAGCTCCGTGACCTCCGGCCAGGTGATGGGCATCATGATGGCGGCGCAGTTGGCCTTCATGGTGCAGGAACCCAGGGGAATCATGGCCTCGTTGAGCGCCAGGTCCTTGCTCTCCAGGCGGTGGATGTAGCGCATCATCTCCGTTTCCGTGTGGAACGAGGTGAAGCACTTCTGCCCGCAGAAGCCCGCCGTGCGCGTGTACGCCGCATCCCACACCGGGGAAGCGGGAACCTCCGCTGGAGCCACGCCGAACGCGCCGCACAGCGCGGCCAAGTCGTCGGAGGTCGTGGTCTCGTCGAAGGAGACGGACACGGTGTCGGCATCCAAGCGGCGGATGTTGTAGCCGGCCTTGAGGGCGGCGGCCACCAGGGCGTCCGCCTTGCCGGCGGCGCGAACGGTGACGGTGTCGAAGTAGTTGGCCACGGGCAGCTCGTACGCGCCCTTGAGGGAGGCGGCGAAGGCGGCGGCGAGGCGGTGCGCGGTCATGGCCACGTTCACCAGGCCGTCATGCCCCTGGTACATGGCGTAGAAGGTGCTGAGCAGGGCGGTGAGCACCTGGGCGGTGCAGATGTTGGAGGTGGCCTTCTCGCGGCGGATGTGCTGCTCGCGGGTCTGGAGGGCCAGGCGGTAGGCGGGCTTGCCGTCCTTGTCCACGGAGAGGCCGATGAAGCGGCCGGGAAGCTTGCGCTTGAGGGCGTCCGAGCAGGCCATGTAGGCGGCGGCGGGGCCGCCGTAGCCCATGGGGATGCCGAAGCGCTGCGTGGTGCCGATGGCCACGTCCGCGCCGAAGGCGCCGGGCTCCTTGAGCACGGTGAGCGCCAGCAGGTCCGCGGCCACCACGCACTGCACCTTGCAGGCATGGCACTTCTCGAAGAACGCGGCGTAGTCCTCCACGCTGCCCAGGTTGTCCGGGTACTGCACCAGCACGCCCGCCAGCGTGGGCACGCTTGCGGGATCGAAGGTCTTCCAATCGCCCACGATGAGCTTCACGCCCGTGGTCTCGCAGCGCGTCTTCATCACATCGATGGTCTGCGGGAAGCAGGTGTCCGCCACAAAGAAGGTGTCGCTCTTGCCCTTGTTGGAGATGCACAGGTGCACGGCCTCCGCGGCGGCGGTGCCCTCGTCCAGCATGGATGCATTGGCAATCGGCAGGCCCGTGAGGTCGGAAATCATGGTCTGGAAGTTCACCAGCATCTCCAGGCGGCCCTGGGCAATCTCCGGCTGGTAGGGGGTGTACGCGGTGTACCAGCCCGGGTTCTCATACACGTTGCGCTGGATGACCGCCGGCATGTACGCGCCGTAGTAGCCCTGGCCGATGAGGCTGTGCACCGGGCGGTTGGCGGAGAGCACCTCGCGCAGCTTCGCAAGCGCGTCCTGCTCCGCAAGCGGCTCCGGCAGGTTCAGCGGTGCCGCCAGGCGGATGTTCTTCGGCACGATGGTGTCCGTCATCTCGTCCAGAGAGCTGAACCCGATTTCCTTCAGCATGGCCTGCACGTCCGCCTCCACGGACCCGTTGTGCCGCGGCACAAACGCCGTCTGAGCTGTAATGGTTTTCATAATTTGTTGAATATCAGTTAGTTATATTTTAGAAAAAGACAAGCATGCGGTCACACGCCGTGCAGGCATGCGACCGCATGTAAGTGGGGATTTACTTGCAGAATTCCGCGTAGGCGGCGGCGTCCATGAGCTCGTCGAGCTCGGAGGGGTCGCTGAGGCGGATCTTGCAGATCCAGCCGGCGCCGTTGGCATCCGCGTTCACGGTGGCGGGCTCTGCGTCCAGCACCTCGTTCACCTCCACCACCTCGCCGGAGACGGGGGTGTATACGTCGGAGGCGGCCTTCACGGACTCCACGGCGGCGATGCTGTCGCCCTTGGAGAAGGAGTCGCCCACGGCGGGGAGGTCCACGTACACCACGTCGCCCAGCTCGGACTGCGCGTGGTCGGTGATGCCGAGGGTCACAACGCCGTCGACGACGGGGCTGACCCATTCATGCTCGGAGGAATACTTGTAATCAGCGGGGATTGCACTCATGGTATGGAATTAGGTTTGGGTTTTACTTCTTGAGGAAGGGTTTCTTGATGATGACGGCGGGAACGGGCTTGTTGCGGACGATGACGTTCACCTCCGTGCCGATCTTGCCGAGGGCGGCGGGGACGTATGCCATGGCAATGCCCTTGCCGAGGGTGGGGGAAAGCACGCCGCTGCAGAGCTCGCCCAGGTGCGTGCCGTCCGGCAGCTGCACCTCGTAGCCGTGGCGGGGGGGTGCGCCCTTGCCCGTGTACTCGATGGCCACCAGAGCGGTGGGGCGGCCCTCCGCCTTCTGCTGGCGCAGCACTTCCACGCCGATGAAGTCCTTCGTGAGGTCGCAGCACCAGGAGAGTCCGGCCTCCAGCGGGGTCTTCTCCGGGGAGAGGTCGCTGCCGTTGAGGGAGTAGCACATTTCCAGGCGCAGGCTGTCGCGCGCGCCGAGGCCGCAGGGCTTGGCGCCGCTGGCGATGACCTTCTCCAGCCACTTCACGCCTTCCGCCGCCGGGCAGAAGAACTCGAAGCCGTTCTCACCGGTGTAGCCGGTGCGGCAGACGTAGAGCTCGTCGCCGTCGCAGCTGAACTTGAGGATGCCGTTGCGCTCCGGCAGCACGATGCCCGGGCACATGCCCGCGAAAACCTTCTCGCAGTTGGGGCCCTGCACGGCCAGGCCCACGAAGTCCGCGCTCTTGTTGACGAGCGAGATGCCCTCCGGCTTGTGCGCGGTGAGCCAGGCGTAGTCCTCGTCAATCATAGAGGCGTTCACCACAATGAAGTAGTTGTCCTCGCCCATGCGGTAGATGATGAGGTCGTCGATGACGCCGCCGCGCTCGTTGAGCATCATGGAGTACTGGCCCACGCCGTCCGTGAGCTTGTGCAGGTTGTTGGTGAACATGCCGTTCAACCAATCCGTGGTGCCCGGGCCGTAGGCCAGGAACTGCCCCATGTGGGAGATGTCGAACACGCCACAATCGTTGCGGACGGCGTTGTGCTCGTCAATGATTCCCGTGTACTGCACGGGCATGTTCCAACCGGCAAACGGCACCATCTTGGCGCCCAGAGCCACATGCTTCTCGCACAAAGGCGTGCATTTAATCTGTTCTTCGCTCATGTTACCACCCACTATAACGCCCCCACCCCGCCACGTCAAGCAATATCCCCGCCACTTCCCAATAAAATTCGCACATGAAAAACGCACCCGCCGGGGTATCGGCGGGTGCGGTGAAAACAGGGTTGCGCGAAAGCGTCAGCGGGAGTAGTTGCCCGGGTCTTCCGTGATGGTGACATCGTGCGGGTGGCTCTCCTGGAGGCCGCCGGAGGTGATGCGCACGAAGCGCGCGTGGTCGCGCAGGGCGGCCAGGTCCTTGGCGCCGAGGTATCCCATGCCGGAGCGGATGCCGCCGACGAGCTGGTAGATGACATCGCCGAGCATGCCCTTGTAGGGCACGCGGGCCTCCACGCCCTCCGCCACCATCTTGCCGCTGGCGTTCTGGCCGTAGCGGTCGCTGGAGCCGGCGCGCATGGCGCCCAGCGAGCCCATGCCGCGGTAGGTCTTGAAGTTCCTGCCCTGGTAGTGCACCACGGCGCCGGGGCTTTCCTCGCAGCCCGCCAGCATGCCGCCCAGCATGATGAGGTCCGCGCCGCCGGCAAGCGCCTTCACGGCATCGCCGGAGTAGCGGATGCCGCCGTCGGCAATGAGGGTGACGCCGGCGGGGCGGGTGACCTTGGCCACCTCCTGGATGGCGGTGAACTGGGGCATGCCCACACCGGAGATGATGCGGGTGGTGCAGATGGAGCCGGGGCCCACGCCCACCTTGATGGCGCTGGCGCCGGCGGCCACCAGGTCGCGCGCGCCGTCCTGGGTGACCACGTTTCCGGCCACCACGGGCTTGCCCAGCTCGCGCAGCTTGGACACCACCTCCAGCACGCGGCTGGTGTGCCCGGTGGCGGCGTCGATGAACAGCGCGTCCGCACCGGCTTCCAGCACGGCCTGCGCGCGGTCCCAGAACTCCGGGCCGGGGCCCACGGCGGCGCCGCAGCGCAGGCGGCCCAGCTCGTCCTTGGTGGAGTTGCGGAAGGCGTCGCGCTTCTGGATATCCGTTTCCGTGATGAGTCCGGCGAGGCAGCCGTTCGCGTCCACGAGCGGGAGCTTTTCAATGCGGTTGGAGTAGAGGATCTTGCGGGCCTCCTCCTGGGTGGTGCCGGGGGTGCCGGTGATGAGCTTCTCGCGCGGCGTCATCACGTCCGCCACGGTCATCTGGCCCAGCTTCTGGCCCTCGAAGAGCCGCATGTCGCGCCCGGTGATGATGCCCTGCAGCTTGTTGTCCGCGTCCACCACGGGGAAGCCGGAGAACCCGTGCTCGTCCATGATGCGCTTCACCTGCAGCAGGGTCATGTCCCGCGTGACGGTGATGGGCTTGGTGATGACGGCGTTCTCGAAGCGCTTGACCTTGGCCACCATGGCGGCTTGGTCGTCGATGCGGTTGTTGCGGTGGATGACGCCGAGGCCGCCCTCGCGGGCCATGGCGATGGCCATGTCCACCTCGGTCACGGTGTCCATGGGTGCGGAGAGAATCGGAAGGCGCAGCGGGATGCCGGGGCACAGCTGGGAGGACGGGTCGGCCTGGCCGGGAAGGATCGTGCTCAGGCAAGGAAGGAGGAGCACGTCATCGAAAGTGAGTCCAAGTTGAATTTCTTCCATGGCTCAGGGTATAACGCCACGCCCCGTTTTGCAAGCCTATATTTTGGGCGGGAGGGAAAAAGTTTTCGCGTTCGGCGCACAATTCCCCGTGAATGTCGCGCGCAAGGCTTGAATGAGGACGGGCGGGCGCGTATAATGCACGGCGCACGGATATGGCCACGGCAACACACGACATCACAGAAAAGGACCTGGCGGGCAAGCTGATGCGCCGCTCGGGGCTCAGGCTCACGCGCCAGCGCCGCGCCGTGCTGGAAACCGTCCTGCACTCCGCAGACCACCCAAGCGCGGCGGTTATCTACAAGCGCGCGCTGAAACGCCTGCCGGGCATTTCCCTGGCCACCGTGTACAACTGCCTGGAGGCGCTGGCGGAGAAGCGCATCATCAACCAGCTCAACTTCGACAACGGCGCCTCCCGCTTCTGTCCCAACCTGGTGGAGCACGTCCACCTGCTGGACGATGCCAGCAACCGTGTGCTGGACGTGCACCTGAAGCCGGGCGTGTGCGTGGAAGACGTGTTCGACCTGCCGGTGGGCGTGCGCGTGGAGCGCCTGGAGGCCTGCCTGCACGGTTCCATCCCGAACAAGAAGCCATGAGCCTCGTCATCAAAGACCTCTGCGCGCGCGTCAAGGACGGCGCGGACATCCTCAAGGGCATCTCCTTGGAAATCCCCAAGGGCCAGGTGCACGCCGTCATGGGCCCCAACGGCTCCGGCAAGTCCACCCTCTCCAAGGTGCTCTGCGGGCACCCGGACTACGAGGTGACGGGCGGCACGGCGGAGCTGGACGGGCAGGACCTGTTCTCCATGAGCGTGGACGAGCGCAGCCGCGCGGGCCTGTTCCTGGCGTTCCAGTATCCGGTGGAGGTGCCGGGCGTCACCAACGCCAACTTCCTGCGCGCCGCGCTGCAGGCCCGCCTGCCGCAGGGGGAGACCGTGGACGCCGTGGCCTTCTACAAGGAGCTGCGCGCCAAAATGAAGCAGCTCGGCATGGACGCCAAGTTCACCGCCCGCGCCGTCAACGAGGGCTTCTCCGGCGGCGAGAAGAAGCGCAACGACATCCTGCAGATGCTCATGCTCCAGCCCAGCTACGCCATCCTGGACGAGACGGACAGCGGGCTGGACGTGGACGCGCTGCGCATCGTGTCCGACGGCGTGAACGCCATGCGCGCGCCGTTCCGCAGCTTCATGGTCATCACGCACTACAAGCGGCTGCTGGACTACATACGGCCGGACGTGGTGCACGTGCTGTACCGGGGGCGCATCGTGCGCACGGGCGGGTTTGAGCTGGTGGAGCGCATCGAGCAAGAGGGCTTCGACTTCCTGAAAGACTGATGGCGGACGTACCCTTCCAGCCGGACACGCGCGGCGAGTTCTCCTACCCGGAGAACCACAAGTTCGACGCAGGCTACGGGCTCACGGAAGAGACCATCGACTACATCTGCGACGCCAAGGGCGAGCCGGACTGGCTGCGCCGGTTCCGCAAGGACGCGCTGAAAAAATTCCACGAGCTGCCGATGCCGTACCACTGGGCGCCGGAAGGCATCCGCGATGTGGATTTCGACGCCATCCGCTACTACCTCTCCCACGGCGTGCCGCCCCGCAAGAGCTGGGACGACGTGCCGGACGACGTGAAGCGCACCTTCGAGCGCCTCGGCGTGCCGGAGCAGGAGCGCGCCTTCCTCGCCGGAGTGGACGCCCAGTACGACTCCGAAACCGCGTACAACAACATGCGCGAGGAGCTTTCCAAGCAGGGCGTCATCTTCGTCAACTCCACGGAGGGCTTGAAGGAGCACGAGGACGTGTTCCGCCCGTGGTTCGGCAAGGTCATCCCCGTGGGAGACAACAAGTTTTCCGCGCTCAACCACGCGGCGTTCTCCGGCGGCTCGTTCATCTACGTGCCCAAGGGCGTGAAGCTCAAGCAGCCCCTGCAGGCGTACTTCCGCATCAACTCGGAGAGCATGGGCCAGTTCGAGCGCACCCTCATCATCGCGGACGAGGGGGCGGAGCTCATGTACATGGAGGGCTGCACCGCCCCCAAGTTCGATTCCGCCACCCTCCATTCCGGCGTGGTCGAGCTCGTCGCCCTCAAGGGCGCCAAGATACAGTACGTCACCGTCCAGAACTGGGCCACCAACGTCTACAACCTCGTCATCCAGCGCGGTCTTGCCATGGAGGACGCGGAAATCCGCTGGATCGACTGCAACCTGGGCTCCAAACTCACCATGAAGTACCCCGCCGTGGTGCTGCAGGGGCGCCGCGCCCGCGGCGAGGTGGTCAGCATCTCCCTGGCGCGCGACGGCCAGGACCAGGACACCGGCGCGCGCATGATCCACGCCGCCCCGGAGACCACCTCCAACATCGTCGCCAAGTCCATCTCCATCGGCAAGGGCCGCGCCAGCTACCGCGGCGAGGTGAACGTGCTGAAGGGCACGCCCGGCTGCCGCAACAACACGGAGTGCGACGCCCTTCTCATCAACGCCGACAGCCGCACGGACACCTACCCCGCCATCACCGTGAACGGCAACGCCTCCGCCGTGCAGCACGAGGCCTCCGTCTCCCAGGTGGACGAGGAGATGCTCTTCTACATGCAGCAGCGCGGCCTCACCCGCGCCCAGGCCATGAGCCTCGCCGTCAACGGTTTCATCAACGACCTCGTCAACGAGTTCCCCATGGAGTATTCCGTGGAGCTCCGCCGCCTTATCGACCTCGAAATGGAGGATTCCATCGGATAGCATGCACGCCTCGGACCACAGCACCCCGCAACTCCCCAACCGCCTCTGCGAGGACTGGCGCTTCGGCGCGCCGCACAGGCATGCCGCCGCCTTGGCGCAGCTGATGCAGGGCGGCACGCGCCGCGGCTCCATCACCGTGGAGGGTGCGGACGACGCGCTCGGAGACTGGCATGTGGATGATGTCCGCAGCATCGGGTCAGATGCCCTGCTGGCGCTGCACCAAGCCGCGGAGGGCGTGGGGTTGTATTTGCAGCACGACTACGCGGAGCCCATCTCCATCACCTGCGAGACGGACGGCGTGTTCACGCCCGCCGTGCACATCGTGGCAAGGGCAGGGGTGCATGCGCGCATCATCGAGCGCCACATCTGCCGAGGTGAACACAGCGCCATGGTCTGCGCACGCCGCATCGTGGCGGAGGACGGCGCGCAGATTTCCGTGGAGCTGCAGGAGGAAGGCTGCGGTACCTCGCGCGTCCTCAACATCACGGATATAACCGCGCGCGGCGCATGCGTGCGACACCTCACCACCCACGCCAACCATGAATGGGCGCGCGAGGAAACAACCGCGGAGGCCCTCGGCAACACCGCCGACATCCAACTCTTCTCCGCCAACAGGCTGGAGGGCAGCCAGATGCTGGACCAGCACACCCGCCAGCTGCACAGCAACCGCGGATGCGCCAGCAACCTGCTGTACAAGAACGTGCTGGACGGCCGCGCCACCGCGGTGTTCGCCGGAAACATCTACGTGGCCCCCGGCGCGCACGACACCGACGCCTATCAGAGCAACCGCAACATGCTGCTCTCCGAGAACGCCACCGTGCACTCCCTGCCGGGTCTGGAAATCCTGGCAGACCGCGTACGCTGCTCCCACGGCAGCGCCTCCGCCCCCATGGACGCGGAGCAGCTCTTCTACCTCCTCTCCCGCGGCATCCCGCGCCACCAGGCCCAACTCCTGGTGGCAGACGGCTTCCTCAATGACGTCTTCACCCGCTTCCGCGGGGAATAGCGCCACAGACCCCCGTTTTGCGCTCATTCCAAGCTTTGGGCTTGACAGCTCGCGCGCGTGGGGGCAGAATTTACCCGTGATTACAAGATTTGCCCCGATAAGCGTTGTGGCGGCGCTGGCCGCGTTTGCACAAGAACCCATTCCCGTGGCGGAGCCCCAGCAGCCCGCCCAACCCCAGGCCGCTCCCGCCAAGAACACCGTGGAGGATGCCTACCGCGGCATCGTCAAGCTGGAGGTGGCCGTCACCAAGCCCAACTACCGCACGCCTTGGCAGACCGGCGGTTTCGGCCGCGGCAACGGCACCGGCTTCATGGTGGCGCCCGGCGTGTTCATGACCAACGCCCACGTGGTGGCGGACACGGACCGCATCTACGTTTCTCCCTACGCGGATTCCCGCAAGCTGCCGGCGCGCGTGAAGTACGTGGCGCACGATGCGGACCTGGCGCTGGTGGAAGTGGAGGACAAGGACGCCTTCAAGGACGTGCCCTGCCTGGAGTTCAGCGAGGACATCCCCCAGCTGGAGGACCGCGTGCGCGCCATCGGATACCCCATCGGCGGCAACCGCCTCTCCGTCACCAGCGGCATCGTCTCCCGCATCGACACCATCCCCTATTCCCACCCGCGCAACTCCGCGCACCTGGCGCTCCAGATTGACGCCGCCATCAACCCCGGCAACTCCGGCGGCCCCGTGCTCAAGGGCGACAAGGTGGTGGGAGTGGCCTTCCAGGGCCTGCAGGAGGCCAACTCCACCGGATACGTCATCCCCATGTCGGTCATCCGCCATTTCCTCAAGGACGTGGAGGACGGCCACTACGACGGCTATGTGAACGTGGCGGCGGAGTTCATGCCGGCGGAAAACCCGGCGCTGCGCCAGTACCTCAACCTGCCGCAGGACGCCACCGGCTGCCTGGTGGCGGAAGTGGCAGTGGGCGGCAGCTCCGACGGCGCGCTCAAGCCCGGTGACGTCATCCTGGCGGTCAACGGCATCAAGGTGGACAGCTCCGCCATGATCATGCTGGACGGCGTTCGCGTGCCGCTGGAGGAGCTGGCGGAACGCTCCTTCTCCGGCGACAAGGTGAAGTACACCATCATGCGCGACGGCAAGCAGATGGAGACGGAGGGCACGCTGGCGCCGCTCAAGGCCAGCAAGGTGCTCGCCCGCGCCTACGACGAGCTGCCGCGCTACGTGGAGTTCGGCGGCCTGGTGTTCCAGCCCATGCAGGCGGATGTCATCAGCGCGCGCAACATCTCCCCCAAGAACTACCTCGTGGAGATGGACGCATACGTGCGCGGCGGCGAGTTCAAGACCAAGGAGGACGTGGTGTTCCTCACCAACGTGCTGCCGGACGAGGTGAACGCGCGCATGGACGACTTCGGGCGCCGCGTGGTGAAGAAGGTGAACGGCGTGGAGGTGAAGGGGCTCAGCCACCTGTACGAGCTGCTGTACCCGCAGGACACCGCCAACCGCCCGGCCTACACCGTGATTGAGCTTGCGGGCGCGGAACGCCCGCTCGTGTTCGACAACGCGGCCATCGACGCCGCCAACAAGCGCATCGGCGCCAAGTACAACGTGCCGGAACCCGCCCGCCTCAAGTAAACCCCCAACCCATTTTCACGTTATGATTCGCACATTGACCCTTCTCGCTCTCGCCGGCGGCCTCGCCTTCAGCTGCAAGCCCACCGTACGCACCGCAGAGCAGCAGAACCAACCCCAGCAGCAGGAGCATGCCGCAGAACCCGCGGCGCAGCAGCCCGCCGCCCAGACGCAGGCTGAAGCCCCCGCCGTGGCCGACCCCTCCAATTCCCTCGTGGACGTCAACTCCACCAACCAGGACTACAACATCCTGCAGCCCTGGGAGAAGGAGAGCCCCGGCAGCAACTCCACACGCGGCATCTACCTCGGCAACAACCTCGTGCTCTGCAACGGCAAGGCCGCGGACGCCGCCACCTACGTGGAGCTGGCCCTGCCGGACGGCTCCCGCACCGTCACCGCCAAGGTGGTGCGCTTCGACCCGGATCTGCACCTGGCGCTGCTCACGCTGGAGCATGAGGAGGATGCCGACTTCTTCGCGGACCGCACGCCGCTGGAGGTGGGCGAGCCCCTGCGCATCGGCGACAAGGCCGAGTTCGCGGGCCTCATCCAGGGCATCAAGCCCGTGCACGCCGGGCTCACCGTGGAGAGCGCGGACGCCGCCGGCATGCCGCGCCTCAACCTGCATGCGGAACGCTCCCTGCCGGACGGCGCGGGCATGGGCTGCCCCGTCATTAAGGACGGCAAGCTGGTGGCCATGAGCCTGGGCTACCGCGCGCAGAACCAGATGCTCAGCTGCATCAACGCGGAGCTCATCTCGCGCTTCCTCAACCAGAAGGAAAACGCGGGCGTGCCCATGGTGGGATTCTCGCTCATCGAGCTGAAAGACCCCGTTTTCCGCAAGTACCTCAAGATTGACGACCCCAAGGCCGGCGGCCTCTACGTCAACAAGGTGGAGCCCAGCGGCGCCGCCGCAGAGGCCGGAATGAAGGAGGGTGACGTCCTCACCGCCATCGAGGGCATCGCCATCGACAACACCGGCCGCTGCCAGCACCCCGTCTACGGCCCGCTTTCCGCCACCTGCCTGCTCAACAGCTACAAGCCCGTCGGCGAGACCCTCAAGCTCTCCCTGCTGCGCGACGGCCAGCCCGTGGAAATCACCCTGCCGCTCAACCGCGACGCCGCGGAGAAGAGCCTGGTGCGCGAGATGCAGCCCGGCGAGCGCCCCCGCTACATCATGTGGGGCGGCCTCCTCTTCCAGCCGGTGACGGACGACTTCCTGCGCGCCATCCGCGAGCGCGCACAGGACTCCCTGCCGCTCTCCCTCGCCTGCATCGAGGACAACGAGGACGAGTACCGCAAGGAGGGCCGCAAGGAGCTGGTGGTCCTCTCCCTCGTGGTGCCCACCCCCGCCACCCTCGGCTACGACAACGCCCGCTTCACCCTCGTCACCAAGGTGAACGGAAAGGACGTGCACAGCTTCGACGAGTTCGCCAAGATGATAGACGAGAAGACGCCCGACGGCCTGGTGCGCATCTCCCTCAACAAGATCCCGTACGACATCTACCTGAGCAACGACGCCGTGCAGCGCAGCAACGAGGTCATCCGCATGCAGGCCATCCCCCGCCTGCGCTATGTGGGCGGGGAGGAACCGCAGAAATAAACCTCCCCTATACCATGGGCGCTTGCCGCTCCATCCTCCAAGGCGCATGCATGCTGGTTCTCACCGCGGCATGCGCCTTTGCCGTGGACACCGCGGACTGGATGCGCGGCGTGCGGGACGACGCACCCCTGCGCCGCATCGCCATCCCCGGTGCCCATGACGCCGGTACCGCCGGCATGCCCTGGTACTCCCGCACCCAGGATGCGGACACCGCCACTCTGCTGGCGGACGGCGTGCGCTACCTGGACCTGCGCGTGGCATTGGAGGATGGCAAGCTGCGCATCTTCCACGGCCCCTCCACGGGCGTGGAGCTGGATGGCATACTGCAAGCCGTCGCCGCCTTCCTGGATGCCCACCCTGCGGAATGCGTCCTGCTGGATTTCCAGCATTTCCAGGGCGGCGCGGAGCAGCCCGCCCTCGCCGCGCTCACCGCCGCACTCGGCCAACGCATCTTCGCCGCTCCCAATCCCCAGGACAAGGTCGGCTGCATCAATTCCCTCCCCCTTTCCGCCGTGCGGGGCAGGGTGGTGGTCTTCTGGGGCAGCGCGCAGGACCCCCAACTCGCCGACCCCCGCCTCTTCCTCCGCGGAAACGACGCCGGGACTCGTACGAACGCCTGTTTGCACTCGTTTTACAATGAAAGTGCGCATATGGGTGAATCAAAGGCCCTGATTGGCACCACCCTGCCGCAGTATCTGGCACGTTTCGCCTCGCTGGACAGCGGCATCTGCGTGCTTCAGGGCCAGCTCACCGACGGCTGGGGCGTCCGCGGTCCCCGCTCGCGCGAGAACACCCACGCCGCCGCCATGGACGCCTTCGTCTCCTCCCTCGCCAACTCCCCCCACCTCCCCGCCGTGAACGTCATTCTCCGTGATTTCGCCACCGCGGAGAAGAACGCCAAAACCATTGGGCTCAACCGCGCCAAGGGATTTTTCAAGTAGTCCCGCCTCCGCAAGGCTTTTCCACCCATAAAATCTGCGGCGGCGCAAAAAAAGCCGCCCTGCGGCGGGGCAGGGCGGCTTGGTGAGGGTTGTGTCCCCCGCGGGTTAGCGGGAGTACAATTCCACGATGAGCTGCACGTTGACGATGGGGGCGATTTCCTCCACCGTGGGGATGCGGCTCACCTTGGCGGAGAGCTTGGTGGTGTCCACCTCCAGCCATTCCGGCGTGGCGGCGTTGGCAGCCAGCTCCACGAAACGGTTGGCCAGCGCCTGGGAACGCGCCTTGGCGGCAATCGTCACCACGTCGCCCGGCTTGCAGCTGTAGGACGGGATGTTCACCTTCTTGCCGTTCACCGTCACGTGGCCGTGCGACACCATCTGGCGGGCGGCGTTGCGCGTGTTGGCGAAGTTCAGGCGGTAGATGATGTTGTCCAAGCGGGTTTCCAGCAGCTGGAGCAGGATGTCACCCGTGACGCCGCGGCGGCGGCTGGCTTCCTGGTAGTAGCGGCGGAACTGGCCTTCCAGCACGCCGTACATGTAGCGCAGCTTCTGCTTCTCAGCAAGCATGATTCCGTAGTCGGACTTCTTCTTGCGGCCGGCGCGCGCACCGTGCTGTCCCGGGGGGAACGGACGGCGGGCGAACGACTTGCTGGCGCCGAAGAGCTCCACGCCGAATCGGCGGCTGACTTTAGCGGTAGGTCCTGTATAACGAGCCATAATCTTGTCTTTCTAGGTTAGTCGTTGATGTCATTAGGCGCGGCGGGCCTTGGGCGGGCGGCAGCCATTGTGCGGGATGGGCGTCACATCGGAGATGGTGGTGATCTCCAGACCGATGGTCTGGACGGCACGCACGGCGGATTCACGACCGGAGCCCGGTCCCTTCACGCGGACCTCCACCTCGCGGAGGCCGTGGCCCATGGCCTGGCGGCAGGCGTCCTGGCAGACCACCTGTCCGGCGTATGCGGTGCTCTTGCGGCTGCCCTTGAAATTGAGCTTGCCTGCGGAGGACCAGCCGATGACGTTGCCCTTGAGGTCGGTCACGCTCACCACGGTGTTGTTGAAGGTGGAGGAGATGTGGACGATGCCAGTGGTAACGTTCTTGCTGCCCTTGGCCTTGAGAATCTTGACCTTGTCCTCGTCGTCGGAGAGGCCGAGCTCGGCAAAGATGTCGCGGCGGCCCTCCGGCTTCTTCTGCTCGGCGGGGGCCTCGGCGGCGGGGGCGGCTGCCTCGGCGGCAGGAGCCTCCACGGGGGCGGCGGTTTCTTTCACTTCTTCCTTGATGGTTTCTTCAGCCATTTTCAGATATAGGTGTTAGGGGTTAATCAGACTTCTTGGCGCCCACGGTCTT
>JAKSOT010000054.1 GCA_024405455.1 Akkermansia sp.
GCATCCGCGCGGTCGCGCTCCGCCACGGCGTCCGCCACCTGCGGGGATTCCAGCGAGTAGAGCAAATCGCCCTTGTGCACGGCCTGGGCGGATTTCACATGCAGGGTGACGCGGCCCGCGCTCGGCAGGGCGTAGGCGCGAAGCGCGTGCTGCGGCACGGTGAGCGTGCCGTACACGGAATACACCAGCCGCTGCCCCGCGGCGGGGACGGCCTCCGTCTGGATGGCCAGGATGTGGCGGGAATGCTCGTCCGCCTTCACCACCACGGATTCATGGTCGTGGTCGCAGTGCTCATGCTCATGCTCATGCTCGTGTTCGCAGTGTTCGTGTTCATCGTGCTCATGGGCGCCGATGGGCAGCATGAGGGCGTAGAGAAGATAGGGAACGGTCAAAAAAGTGGTTTTCATTGTTGGAAGGAGGTGGGGTTGAGGGATTGGAGTTTCACGCGGATGTCCAGCAGCTTGCCGAGGCAGTCCAGATAGTTGAGGCGGCGGGTGTAGATTTCCTGGCGGGCCTCCGCCAGCGCGGGGAACGCGGTTTCGCCCATGCTGCAGAGCTGCTCCTGGCGGGCCTCCGCGCCTGCGAGGGCATCGATGCGCGCCTGTTCCTCGCGGCAATGGGTGTAGGCCAGCTCCTGCTGCGCCGCGAGGTCGGAGACGTCCTGCAGCAGCCCGCGCCAGGTGGCGACGAGCTTCTGGCAGGCGAGCGCGCGGTCGGCCTGTGCGGTATGGATGGCGGCGCGGTTGCGGTTCCAGACGGGGAGGGTGAAACTGAGACCGAGACCGATGCGGTTGGCCTCGTCCTCCCTGCGGTATTCCGGCTCCAGGGAGACATCCGGGAACTGGCGACGGATTTCCGCCTTCAGCTCCAGCTCGCCCGCCCCCAGGTTGGCCTGCTCCGCCAGCAGGGCGGGATGGCTCAGCAGGAGCTCCGCCGTGGGCGCGGACGCCTTCTGCGGCAGGGATGGGGGCAGTTCGGCGGCCAGCTCCACCTCGCCCGCGGCAGGATGCAGCCCCAGCATGCGGGTGAGCCGCTGGTGGACCTCCAGGTGGCGGTTGGAGAGCTCCTGTTCGTCCTTCACCAAATCGCTCAGGCGGGTGTTGACCACCTGCATGTCCGCGAACGGCACCTCGCCGAGGGATTGCAGTTTCTCCACGCGCCGCTGCTCGTCGCGCGCCTGCGCCAGGCGGCCGCGCATGAGCTCCAGCTTGGCGTGGGTGACCAGCACCTCGTTGCACAGCGCGTTCAGCTCCGCCAGGAACACTCGCTCCTTGTCGCGCATCTGCCAGTAGTCGGCCTCCCTGTACTGCTCCGCCACCTGGCGCGCCAAACTCTTGATGCCCGTGACGGGAATGGAGAGGGAGGGCGCGATGCCGTGGTTGAAGAAGCCGCCCTGCAGCACGCGCTCCAGGCTGCCGGAGAGCGAGGGGTCGTCCCACAGCCCGGCGTACTTGGCGGCTTCGGTGCTGCGGGCGTAGGTCAGGCGCGCGCGGTTGAGGTCCGGGTTGAGCAGCAGGCCGATGCGGCAGGCGTCCGCCCGCGAGAGCGCGCCGCCGCGGCAGAGGTTCTGCGACAACTCGCGCCATTCGGCGGTGTCGCGGTTCAAATCGATGGCGAGCGGCGCGTAGCCCACGCAGCAGGTGAGCATGAGCGCGACTATCGCCGGAAAGGTGTATCTAAGCATGGTATGGTTGAAGGATTTTTCTGTTTGGACTGTATCATACTACACCGCTCCCGCATGGGAACGGCCGGGTTCAGGGTACAGTCCTCCTTCAACAACGCAGCGGGGCGAATCCCCCGCCGGGGCCGCGAGGCCGCGCTTCCGGCGCATACGGCGGCAACTCTTCCGCGCACGTTTGGCGCGGGGTGAGGCTCAAGGGCACGCACAGCACCGCCACCGCGGGAGCCGCCGCATGCGGCAGCGACTCGCCCGCATCCCCCAGCAGCTCGAACACGCCGTGGTGATGGTGGTGGTGATGGTGGTCCGCATTGTGCTCATGGTCCGCCTCTTGGCGGTGGTAGAAGCCCGCGCAGCCGCAGCAGTCGCAATGGCAGTGCGCCAGCAGGCAGCAGTTCGCCTCCGTGCAATGCGGCCCCGCGCCCTCCATCAGAGAGCCCGTCGCCAACACCGGCATCAGCAGCAGCGCCAACACCAGCATGCAGTATCTCGCGAACGCTTGCACGGCCATCATATTAGACCCGCCGCGTTCCCGCGTCAAGCCTTTCCCGCGCCCGCGCTTTTGGCTTGACGCGGCAGGGCGTGTGTGGTGGAATGACGCACAAGCACGCATGCCGCACGAGAAGTACACCATATCCGATTTGTCAAAGAGGACGGGGCTGTCCATCCACACCCTGCGCTTCTATGAGAAGGAGGGCCTGTTGCGGCACGTGGAGCGCACCAAGACCGGGCGCCGCATCTACGGGGACGCCAGCATCGGCACGCTCATGGGCATCCTGTGCCTGAAGCGGGCGGGAGTCACCCTGCCGCAGATCAAGGAGTTTTTCGACGACACGATGCGCGGGCCGGAGACGCTGCCGCACCGCCTGAAGATGCTGGAAGATGCCAAGGCGAAGCTGCTGGCGGCGCAGGCGGAAATCGAGCACGGGCTGCGCATGGCGGAGTTCGGCATCGCCGGCTGCCGCCAGGCCCTGGAAGCCCTCGCCCAGGGCAAGGACCCCGACACCGCCGCCCCCTTCCTCACCCGCGAGGGCGTGGTGGACATCCCCTTCATGAAGGGCCGCGACGGCCGCCTGGTGCCGGACGCCCCGCCTGACATAGACCAACCCCAATCCCCCCAAACCACGCCATGACCAAGAGACTTGCACTCGTCATCGCCCTGGGCGGCCTCGCCACGCTGGCGGCAGCCGCCGCCCTCATCGCCCTGCAATCCCGCCGAGATGTGCGCGACATCTACGGCATGCTCGACAAGTACGAGTAATTGCATGATGCCGCCGCAGGGATTCCCCGCGGGGTGTTGACGCAAAAAAGTTGGGATTTGCCAAAATTATGCTTGCCAAACGGGGGAAAGGGTGTATATTTCTCCCACCATGACCCGCAAAGGTGGTATCAACAAGACACGTAAGGCTGTTGCCAAGCGTTTCAAGGTGACCGGCACGGGCAAGGTTCTGCGTCGCAAGCAGGGTAAGCGTCACATTCTCCAGAAGAAGTCCAGCAAGCGCAAGCGTCAGCTTGGCAAGCCGGCACTGGTGGACGAGACCCAGGTTTGGGCAGTCAAGCAGAACATGCCCTTCGCCTAAAGCCGAGGAACATGGCAACCAAGCCAAGCATCCGTCCGCAAAACGGGCGGCCTCCATGCAGCCTTCCCCCCGTGGGATAGAGCAAGCGAGACTGCAGGAGGTGAGGAAGAACAGTTTGCTCAACAACAAATAGAATAGAAAACTATGGCACGTGCTACAAATGGGCCCGCCTCAAGGGCTCGCCGCAAGCGCATCCTGCAGCGCGCCAAGGGCTTCCGCGGTTTCCGCAGCAAGCTCTTCCGCTACGCGAAGGATGCAGTGTACAAGGCATGGCAGTATGAGTACCGCGACCGCAAGAGGAGGAAGGGCCAGTTCCGCCGCCTCTGGACGGCTCGCATCTCCGCCGCCTGCCGCCCCCTGGGCCTGACGTACTCCCGCTTCATGGAGGGACTGAAGGCAGCGAACATCGAGCTTGACCGCAAGGCCCTGGCGGACCTGGCGGTGGCCAACCCGGAGGCCTTCAAGGCGGTCTTCGAGCAGGCCAAGAAGGCCATCGATGCGAAGGAGGGTGCAGTTCTTGCGAAATAAACCCGCAAACATCAACTCAAAACCCGCACCGGGTCGCCACCAGGCGGCCCGGGCGTTTTTTTTTGCGTCAAATCACTCCTTCCCCGCCAAAATGGCGGCGGCCCTGGCGGCGCAGAAGGCCACGCAGCGCTCGCAGGGGCGGGAGGCGTAGTAGGCGGCGGTGCGCTCCTGCGGGCGCGCGCCCTCCTGGGCGTCGGGCGGCAGGTGCAGGAGCTCCCGGCACTGCAGGGAGCCGAACTCCGCGCGGAACTCGTCCGCCAGGCGTCGCGTGAGGGAGAAGATGCGCCCCTTGTCGTCCGGGTTTCCGGTGAGGTTGCCGTGCTTGAAGCCGGCCACCAGGGCGAGCCCGGCGAAGGCGCCGCAGGTGGCGCGCATGCGGCCCAGCCCCGCGCCGAAGGCGGACGGGATGCGCAGGGCGGCGTCCTCCGGCAGGCCCATCTCCGCGGCAAATGCGGCAAAGACGGACTGGGCGCAGTTGAAGCCCTGTTGGAAATAGTCGCTGGCTTTTTCTTGAGGCATGGATGGAGTGCAGCGCTTGGTGGACGCGGTTGCTGATTCTATCACCACGGCAACGCAGATTAAAGAAAAAAAGGCTTGCCAGCGCAGGTGGCATCAAGTAAAATGCGCGCACCCCGCCGGTTTAGCTCAGTGGTAGAGCTCCCGATTTGTAATCGGACGGTCGTCAGTTCGAATCTGACAACCGGCTCTTTTGGAAGGGTGCGTGCGTGCCATCAGCACGCCCAGATGCCGCCGTTTTGCAGGGCGGAGCGCAGGGAGCCCATCACCTGCTGCGGCGTGTAGCCCGCCCGGCGCAGGGATTGCAGGGAGCGCGCGCCGTCCCGCTTGGCCAGGCGCTTGCCCCCGTTGTCGCGCAAGAGGGCGTGGTGCATGTATTCCGGGGAGGGGAGGCCGAGCACGCCCTGCAGGGCGCGGTGGATGTGCGTGGCGTCAAAAAGGTCTTCCCCGCGTGTGACGTGGGTGACGCCCTGCGCGGCATCGTCCACCACCACGGCGAGGTGGTAGCTGGAGGGCAGCTCCTTGCGGGCGAGCACCACGTCCCCGTATTCCGTGGGCACGCAGCGCTGCGTGCCGCGGTAGGCATCATGCCATTCCGGGCAGCCGATGATGTCCTGCACGCGCTCCATGTCGATGCGCCAGCAATGGGCGTCCCCGGCCTGCAGGCGGCGCTGCACCTCGTCCGGCGGCAGGTGCTTGCAGGTGCCGGGGTAGAGGTATCCGAGGGTGGCGTGCGGGGCGCGGCCGGATTCCGCCACGTGGGCGCGGATATCCCCGCGGTTGCAGAAGCAGGGGTAGAGCAGCCCCAGGCCGCGCAGCTTCTCCAGCGCGGCGGCGTAGGCATCGAACCGGCGTGTCTGGTACATCACCTCGCCGTCGAAGTGCAGGCCGAGCCACGCCAGGTCCTCGTGCATGAGCTCCACCCATTGCGGATCGCGCGCGCGAAGGTCGATGTCCTCGATGCGCAGCAGGCACGCGCCGCCCAGCTCGTCCGCCACGCGGCGGGCCTCCAGCGCGGCCAGCAAATGCCCCACGTGCAGCGGGCCGCTGGGCGTGGGGGCAAAGCGGGTGACGGCGTTCCGCGGCATCACTGCGGGAACTTGGCGGACAGGATGAGCTGGGAGACGCGGTCGATACCCTCCTTGGCGCGGTTGGAGGGCAGGCAGAGGCACTGGGCGCGGTAGTAGTTGGCGAGGGCGGAGCCGTACTCGCGGCGCTCCTCCTGCACCTTGGCCTCGTCCAGCGCGGCCACGAAATCGCGCGCGTCCACCTTGAAGCGCACCACGGCGTCCTTGAACGCGGTGTCCTCCATGTAGCGGGGGTCCTTGTCCTGGAAGTCCAGCAGCATCTCGTACGCCATGCAGGGGCCCATCTTCTTGTCCTGCTTGGCGGCCACGTCAATCTGGGCGAGCATGGCGTCGATGGTGCCGATGAGGGTGGCGCAGTCCTCCAGCTGCTTCTCCAGCTCGGGGTCGATGGCGACCACCTTGAACTTGCTGCGCTCGTCGTAGATGGTGCGGTACTGGTGGCGGGCAAGCAGGCTCTTGAACTCGGAGATGATGGCCTCGTTGTTGTCCAGCTTGAGCACCTCCTCCTGCATCTCCTTGAGATGGGGGTTGCGCGGCCAGATGAGGGCGGCCTGCTCCGCGTACTCGGTGGCGGCCTCCTCGTCGCCGCTCATGTAGGCCTTGCGGGCGTTGCGCAGGCACATGTCGCTCTGCAGCTTGCGGCCGTCGCAGTACGTGCGCACCAGCGAGTCGTCGAAGTCCGCGTCCAGCGCCTTCATCTTGTCCGCGATTTCCTCCAGCGTGCCGTAGTCGCGCGCGTTCAGCGCGGTGAGGGTGCGCTTGCGGAGCGTCCAGAACTCGGCGATGCGGCGGCGGCTCTCCGTGGGGAAGGTGGCGACGCTGGGCATGTACTCGCCGATGGCGACAGCCTCGATGAGGTGCTGTGTGGCCTCGGCGAGCTTGTTCTGTGCCAGGAGGTTGGTGACGGCCTCCATGTTCTGGTCCACCTCGCGGCGGGCGTTGGCGGCGAGTGCAGCCACGCTGTTGATGGTGGGCGGCAGGCCGGCGCCGTTCTCAAAGACCTTGGCGGCCTGGGAATCCTTCTTGATGTTGAGCTTGTTGTCGCCCTCGCGGAAGATGTGGCGGTAGGCGAAGCTGCCGATGAGGGCGTGCTCGAAGCGGCGCTGGAAGAGGAAGGACACCAGGGTGGACTGGTAGTTGATCTTGGAGAGCTCCAGTGCGGCCACGCTGTCGGCATCGTTCTTCACCTTGGTGCCCTTCTTGGTGGCAATCTCGGTGGTCTGCTCGGCAATTCGGAAGGTGTGGGTCTTGGAGTCGTTCTTCACCACACGCGCCTGCCTTCCGGTGCCGACCTGCTTGTGGGAGGGGCCGTGTGTGTTGCGTGAGGTGAGGATATCGGTATCGTGGACGAGCTTGTCAATCTCGTGGGTGAGCTGCTCGTTCTTGCGCTCGCGGTCGCGGTTGGCATACTGCACGGCGAGCGCGGAGGCAATGGCGCTGGCCAGCGTGGCGGACTGTCCCGCATCCCCGGGGTAGGTGTTGATTTCATACAGCCCGCGGCCGATTTGCAGCAGGGTCTGGCTGCCCACCTCCGCGTGCTGGCGCGCGTTGTTCTGCGTAAGCTTCAGCAGGTCGTCCATGCGCTGGCGGTAGCGCTTGGCCTCCGCGGAGTCGTCCGGGTTCTGCTGCAGGTACTTCTCAAAGCGTGCGCGCACCAGGGCGTTGTTGCCCACATCGAACTTGCCGCCGTTGTAGGTGACGGTGTCGGACGCGGGGTCCAGCAGCGGGATTTCCATGCCCATGAGGCGGGGGTTCTCCGGCTCGCCGTTGTCGGTGGTGCCGGAGCCGCCGCCCGTGCCGCGGCGGCGTGAGGAGCGGCTGTCGTCCTCATCCTCATCGTCGTACTCCTCGTCGTCGGCCCTGGAATCGCGGGCCTTCTTGGAGTGTGAGCTGCGGGGCTTCTTGTTGTTGGCGTTGTTGTTGCCGTGGTTGCCGGAGAGATCCGGCGTAATGGCATAGTTGCCCGGCTCCATCTGGGCATCCAGAACGCCGAACATCAGGGGAAGCAATACTACTGTGTAAAACGTTTTCATCACTTTGTCTCCACGCGGCGCACCACCAGCACGCCTTTGATTTCCTTTTGGTCGTTGTCATGCCCGGTGCAGCATTCCACCTCGAAGAGGAAGCTGTCGCCGCGCGTCAGGTTCACGCCCTGCGCCACACCGCTGCGCACCAGCAGGGGCAGGCGCTCCTGGCCTTCGCCGGGGATGGAGATGGCGATGAGGCGGTCGTTGCCGAGCGTCTCGATGTTCTCCACCCTGCCCTCTATGGAGTAGCGGTTGTTGGTGTAGCGGGAGGCGTCCGTGCGGTAGTCGGCTATGCTGAAGTTGCGTGCGTTGTTGGCGGCCACGCGCTTGGCGCCGCCGCCGGAGAAGGCCAGGATGCCCAGCAGCACGGCCGCCACCGCGCCGATAACCACGGCGGTGGTGTTCACGCCTTTCTTGTTTCCTTTGCTTTTGCGTCTTGCCATAAATTGAAATGGGGTAATGTGTTTGAAGGATATTGTCGCTATCACTCCCAGCGCTCGCGCCTGGCGCCGATGTACGCCAGGACGATGCCCACGATGATGTGCGCGATGAGCACCCAGTGGCAGAGGGTGATGGGGGAGAAGGTGGTCTGCACAATGCCGTTGACGGCCTTGAGCACATCGTTGTCCAGGCCCATCACGCTGCCGCTCCAGGCCCAGTAGGCGGAGATGAACGGCTGGGTGATGTTCTCAATCACGGTGGGAAGCGCCAGCACCGCGCCGGAGAGCGGCAGCTGGAAGCCCACCAGGTAAATGCTCAGCAGGGACGCCTGGTCCGGGTTCTTGCAGTTGGCGGAGATACCCAGGCACACGGTGGTCATGGCCGCGTTGGCCAGCAGCAGGAAGCCCAGGTGGTTCAAGGTGTCGCCGCGCAGCGGCCAGAAATACTGCACGAATAGGTACATCCACAGGCTCTGCACCAGCACCAGCACCGCCAGGTACACCAGCTTGGAGGAGATGTACGCGGAGGTCTTGGTGCCGCCGAACTTCTCCTTCTCCATGATGAGGCGCTCGCCGGCAATCTCGCGTGAGGAGTTGTTGGAGCCCATCAGCCCCAGCAGGATGACCTCGAACATGATGATGCCGGACTGCGCGGAGCCCACCTTGGCGCGGGTTTCCGCAATGGCCTGGTGCTGCTGCACCTCCGCGGCGATATCGTTGCTGGCCTGGTCCGTGAGGTTGTGCAGCTGCTCCTGCCCCTTGCTGGAGAACAGCGCCACCAGGATGGGGAAGATGATGATCATGGCCAGCTGCAGCACCAGTTGCGTGCGGTCGCGCATCAGGATGGTGAAGCGG
This sequence comes from Akkermansia sp., assembly GCA_024405455.1. Taxonomy (GTDB): domain Bacteria; phylum Verrucomicrobiota; class Verrucomicrobiia; order Verrucomicrobiales; family Akkermansiaceae; genus Akkermansia. Next base: position 8,713 of record JAKSOT010000054.1, read on the forward strand.
CGCTTCAGCAGGTTGAAGAACTGGCAGAGGAAGGAGGGCGTCTCGTCTTCCTCCTCGTCGTCGTCCGGCTCCGCCACGGGCGGGGGCTCCTGCCCCATCTGGCGGTACTTCTCCAGGTGCTCGGACTCCATGCGGCGGTAGTAATCGCCGCGGTGCTTGAGCCAGCTGCGGCTCCATTCCTCCGGCTCGCGCAGGCCGAGCTGCGGGTAGACGTCCTCCACATGCTGCACGCCGAAGTAGTGGATCATGGTTCCGGGCGAGCCGTGGTAGGCCAGGTTGCCCTTCACCAGCACCATGATGCTGTCGTACAGGTCCAGTTGCGCGAGGCTGTGGGTGACGGAGATGACGATGCGGCCCTCCTTGCGGCTCAGCCTGTGCAGCAGCTCCACAATCTCCTGCTCGGAGCGCGGGTCAAGCCCGCTCGTCACCTCGTCGCACAGCAGGATGCGCGGGTGGGACACCAGCTCCATGGCCAGCGACAGGCGGCGCTTCTGGCCGCCGGAAAGGCGCTTCACCTGGCGGTCCGCTATCTCCGCCAGCCCGGTTTCCTCCAGCACGGAATCGATGAGGTCGTTGATTTCGTCCTCGTTGCCCTTCACGCGCAGACGGGCGGCGCACTCGATGCTCTCGTCCACCGTCAGCTCGTCGTACGCTATGCTGAACTGCGGCACGTAGCCTATCTCGTAGGACTTGAAGTCGCCCTCCTCCGCCAGGTCGCGCCCCTGCCAGAAGAACGAGCCGGACGTGGTGGCCATGATGCCGGCAATGGATTTCAGCAGCGTGGTCTTGCCGCAGCCGGACGGCCCCACGATGGCCATGAAATGGCCCTTGGGGACGCAGAAGTTGATATCGTTGAGCAGGAAGAGGGGTTCCTCCTCTCCCTCCACCTCCAGGCAGATGTTGCGTGATTCCAACATGGCAGATTAAAAGCAGTTTACCACGCGCCGCCCGCCTCTTGCAAGCAATATCCGCGCGTAAGACGCGCGCGGGCGCGCCGTTCATGCTCCCGAACGCATTTTTTCCCGGAAATCAACAAGCAGATTTACGATTTGCAATTTGGGAAATTCGCACCGTCAGGCGGTGCGGGGTGGAATTTTGGCATGCTGGCGCAATTTTTGGAAAAAAAGGAGAAATTTTGCTTGCCAAAGGGTGGGAAAGGGGGTATAAATTGCCGCCCGCACCGCAAGGGTGCGCATTCAACCTTCAAACAACAAGTAAAGAATATGTCCAAGCATTCCACACTGAAAGCCACCGGCACCGTGGGCGGCAAGCGTTCCGTCCTGAAGCGTTTTGAACGGGTCAAGCTCATGAAGGAGCGCGGCCAGTGGAAAGAGGGCCAGAGCCCGATCGGCCTGCCCAAGACCAAGTTTGAATCCTGATTTCTGCCCGCAGAGGCAGAACCCGCCTTTCCGAGCCTCCGGTTGCCCAACCGCGAGGCTCCTTTTATCCCGACCCATTCCATTCCCATAGACATGCCGGAAGAAGACACATACCCCGCCGCGCCGGAAGGCAGCGTGCGCATCAACAAATACCTCGCCCTGTGCGGATTCGAGTCCCGCCGCGCGGCGGACAAAATCATAGAGGAGGGCCGCGTGGAGGTGAACGGCCAGCGCGTGGACACCCCCGGTGTGCGCGTGATGCCCACCGATTTCGTGAAGGTGGACGGCCACCACGTGACGCCGAAAGCGGTGGAGACGATACTGCTCAACAAGCCGCGCGGGTACGTGTGCAGCCGCGAGGCGCAGGGGGCCAAGGGGACGGTGTACGACCTGCTGCCGCCCAAGTGCCGCCACCTGAACTACGCGGGGCGGCTGGACGCGGACAGCGAGGGCCTGCTCATATTCACAAACGACGGCGACCTGATGCAGAAGGTTCCGCACCCGAGCGGCGGGGTGGAGAAGGAATACTGGGTGACGCTGGATCAGGCGTTCGACGGCAGCGTGCTCATCCAGCTGCTCAAAGGGCTGCGCCTGCCGGAGGGGCAGGCCAAGGCCAAGTATGTTTCCCGCCTGTCGGCGCGGCGCGCGTGCGTGGTGCTGGAGCAGGGGCTCAAGCGCCAGGTGCGCCAAATGTTCGCCTGCCTGGGCCTGCGCGTGAAAAAGCTGGTGCGCGTGCGCATCGGCTCGCTCTGGGGCGGCGATTTGGAACCCGGCCACTGCGCCCTGCTCACGGAGGAGCAGGTGGCCCGGCTCACCACCAATCCCCCGCGCAGAAAGGGGCTCATGGGTGCTCAGCAGGTCTTCAAGCCGCGTCCCGAACCCACCGCAGACACCCCGTCCAGGGAAACGCGCGACGAAGACGAGGGATACGTCTTCAACCCCGCCGACTTCGAGACCGAGGAGGAGGCCCTGGAATCCTCCACCAAGTACGCGGAGGGTGAATCCCTGGAGCCGGAGCGCCCGCTGCGCGGGCCGCGTCCCTTCGGCCGTGTGCCGCACGCACCACGCCCGCAACGCGGGTTCGGCGAGCGACGCGACCATGGCGACCGCCGCGAACACCGCGGGTTCCAGCGCGACGACCGCCGCGGCGGATTCCGCCCGCGCGGCGGCGAGAGAAGTTTCGGCAACCGGCGCTTCCAGCACCGCGACGACGACAACGGCGGGGAACGCCGATCGTCCGGGACGCGCCGCTTTGAACGCCGCGATGACAGCAACGGCGAGCGCCGCGGGTTCGGCGAACGCCGCTCCTTCGGTAGCGGCAGGCGCTTCGAGCACCGCGACGGCGAGCGCCGCGGCAACGGCGGATTCGGCCAGCGCCGCGGGTTCGGAAACCATGGCGACCACGGAGGCCGCGGCGGACACCGCGGGGGCTTCGGCGGCCGCGGCGGCGGCAGATCCTTCCACCGCTAAGGAGAACAACCTTTTCTAGATAGAGACATGCTGCGCGCGTTTCTCATCACGGTACTGCTGGCAGCGGCGCCCCTGCTGACCGCGCAGGAGGACCGCCCGCTCAGCTGCGACGACGCCAAGCTGGAGGAAGCCCTGGCAGACCTGAAGAAAGAGGCGGAGGAGAACGGCGGCAGCCCCCGCGCCGTGCGCCAAATCTACATGCGCTACGACTACGCCGGGCACCGCCCCCAGGCGGAGGCCTGGGCGCAGAAGTTCATCTCCATGCTCACGGACAAGTCCGCCGAGGGCAACTCCAAGGCCATGATGAACCTGGCCCACCTCTACCTGCAGGGCGACCCCGTGGTGCCGGCAGATGCGGACAAGGCGATGATGTGGCTCAAATCCGCGGAGGCGGCGGAGGATTCCGCGGCCTGCATCATGCTGGCCGGCATCTACAACTCCCAGAACAAGCCTGACGAGGCCGCCAAGGCCTACCGCCACGCCTTCGCCATCTATGAAAAGCGCGCCGCGGAGGGCAACACCGCCGGCAAGCTGCGCATGGCGGATATGCTCTTCCAAGGCTTGGGCGTGCAGCGGGACGCCGACCGCGCCGTGAAAATCTACGAGGAACTGGCGGAAAAGGACGACCCCACCGCCATCACGGAGCTTTTCCGCATCTACGCCATGGCGCCGGACGGCTTGCCGAAGGCCCTGGGATACGCCCGCCGCCTGGCAGATGCCGGGGATGCCAAAATGGCCTACCTCATGTACTGCGAGCTCATGCGCGGCACCACGCTGGAGCGCGACGAGGCAGCCGCCGCCAAGTACCTGGAAGCCGCCATCAAGGAGCCACGCCCCTACCCGGAGGCCCTCTACCAGAAGGGATGGGACGCCGAGGCCGCGGGCGATGTGCAGGCGGCCATCCCCTTCTACGAGCGCGCCATCACCATGGGGCACGACCGCGCCCGCACCTGCCTGGCGCTCATCCTCATGAACGGCGCGCAGGGCGATGCCGGCAAGGAGCGCGGACTGAAGCTGCTGGAGGAATCCGCCATCCAACACAACTCCCCCTACTCCGCCTACGAGCTGGCCCTTTACTACAAGCAGGCGGGCGATTCCGCCCAGTCCGACGAATGGTACATCAAAGCCAGCGAGCGCGGGTACGCCCCCGCCATGGGCCGCCGCGGGCTCCTGCACCTCAACCCCTTCTCCCCCGTGGAGTGGAGCCCCACCCTGGCCTACCGCTGGTGGAAGCAGGGTGAGCGCGCCCAGGACCCCACCTGCACCCGCTACATCAACACCTACCTGTACGTGTTCACCCCCCTGCTGGTGGTGCTTGTCTGCACCCTGCCCCTGCTGCTCATCAAAATCCAGGCCAAGCGCAAGGCCCGGAAGGCGCGTTCCTGAACTCCCGCCACGCCCCCGTACCCTCCCCGCATACATGCGCGGATTAGGCTTGCAATGCGCGCCCCGCGCGGTAGAATGGTGGGCGTTATGGCAGACCGCACTCAGCAGGATCCCGTCCGCATGGAAAAAATCGTCAGCCTTTGCAAGCGCAAGGGGTTCATCTTTCAGTCAGCAGAAATCTACGGCGGCCTCAACGGCTGCTGGGACTACGGTCCCCTGGGCGCGGAGCTCAAGCGCAACCTCAAGGACTACTGGTGGCGCGTCAACGTGCAGGAGCGCCCCGACATCGTGGGCATGGACGGCGCCATCCTCACGCACAACTCCGTGCTCACGGCGTCCGGCCACGTCAACGGCTTCACGGACCCGCTGTGCGACTGCCTGCTGAGCAAGGAGCGCCTGCGCGCCGACCAAATCCCCGCGCAGAGCGGCGTGGCGTACTGGTGGAAGGGCGCGGCCAAGAAGGACGGGTCATGGAGCACATCCAAGGAGTTCTCCATGCTGGTGCCGGACACCGATGAGAAGAACGCCAAGGCGGCGCGCAAGGGCGCGCTGCAGTACTACAGCCAGATAGCGGGCAAGGGCGTGCAGCCCGGCGACCTGGAGGTCAAGGAGGAGCGCACGGAAACCGTGACGGACTCCGTGCGCTACAACCCCGCCAACGGCTCGCTGGTGACGGAGGCCCGCTCCTTCAACCTGATGTTCAAGACCACCATCGGCGCGGCATCGGACGAGAACGACCCCGCCAGCATCGGCTGGCTGCGCCCGGAGACCGCGCAGAGCATCTTCTGCCAGTACAAGAACATCCTGGATTCCTCGCGCATGAAGATACCCTTTGGCATCGCGCAGATCGGCAAATCCTTCCGCAACGAGATCAACCCGCGCAACTTCACCTTCCGCTCCCGCGAGTTCGAACAGATGGAGATTGAATACTTCTGCCGCGAGGAGGACGGATTCCGCCTCACAGACGAATGGCTGGAGCGCTGCCTCACCTTCTACGAGAACATCGGCATCCCGCGCGACAAAATCAACGTGCTGGACGTGCCGGCGGAGGAGCGCGCCTTCTACTCCAAGAAGACGTACGACCTGGAATACCTGTTCCCGTTCGGCCTGCAGGAGCTTCAGGGCGTGGCCTACCGCACCTGCTACGACCTGACGCGCCACCAGGAGGGCTCCGGCAAGCCCATGGAGTACTTCGACGAGACGACGCGCGAAAAGTTCATCCCGCACGTGGTGGAACCCTCCGCCGGGTGCGACCGCACCGTGCTCGCCGTGCTTTGCGAGGCCTACGACGAGGAGGAGCTGGGCACCGACGGCAAGAGCGACATCCGCATCGTGATGCGCTTCCACCCGCGCATGGCCCCCATCAAGGCCGCCATCTTCCCCCTGCTCAAGAAGAACGAGGAGCAGGTGCGCATCGCCCATGAGATTGAGGAGGCCCTGCGCCCGTACATGAACGTGTTCTACGACGAAGGCGGCGCCGTGGGCCGCCGCTACCGCCGCCAGGACGAGGTGGGCACCCCCTTCTGCATCACCGTGGACTTCGAGACGCTCGGCGAGGAAGGCTCCGACCCCGCGCTCAAGGACACCGTCACCATCCGCCACCGCGATTCCATGGAGCAGGAGCGCGTGCCCGTGAAGGACATCCTGCACTGGCTGCTCAAGCGCATCCACTAACACCAGTCCCCATGGCGGGGCATGACCCCATCTCCACCGGCGGAGCCCCCTGCTCCGCCGGTTTTGTCTGCCGTGATTTTCCGTCAATGACGCAATTTTCACTTGACACAACGGCATAAAAAATGCGTTCTATAAGAGAACAAGGCGCCCCGCGGGCGCGGCGTTCACAACAAGGGAGAAACACCATGTCCAAGACACTAATTATTGCGGAGAAGCCCAGCGTGGCGGCAGATTTGGCGCGCGTGCTCGGCAAGGAGCTGGGAAAGATGAAGAGAGACGAGGCGAGCGGGTGCTACAGCAACGATTCGCTGATAGTCACCTCTGCGGTGGGTCACCTGGTGGAGCAGAAGAAGCCGCAGACGGAGGACGGGAAGAGCCTGCCGTGGAAGATGGACTACCTGCCGGTGCTGCCGGAGACCATGGAGCTGGAGCCGATCGAGAAATCGCACGACCGCCTGAAGAAAGTGCTGAAGCTGGCGCGCTCCAAGGAAGTGAAGGAACTGGTGAACGCATGCGATGCCGGGCGCGAGGGCGAGCTCATCTTCCGCAACATCGTGCGCTTCGGCAAAATACAAAAACCCATCCGCCGCCTGTGGATGCAGAGCATGACGGACGATTCCATCCTGGACGCGTGGCACTCGCTCAAGACGGACAAGGAGATGCAGAACTTGGCTGACGCCGCCGTGTGCCGCTCGGAATCCGACTGGCTGGTGGGACTCAACAGCACGCGCGCGCTCACCGTGCTGCAGAGCGGCGCGGGCGGCTTCAACATCACCCCCACCGGGCGCGTGCAGACCCCCACGCTCGCCATCCTGGCCGAGCGACAAAAGCAGGTGCTCGCCTTCACGCCGGAAGATTATTACGAGGTGCACGCCACGTTCAAGGCCAAGGGCGGCACCTACACGGGCAAGTGGTTCGACCCCGACTGGAAGAAGGACGAAAAGGCCCCGCAGAAGCAGCGCGACCGCCTGTGGAGCGCAAAGCGCGCGCAGGAGATTGCCGAGCGCTGCCGCGGCAAGGAGGGCACGGTGCTGGAAACCAAGAAGCCCGTATCCATGCCGGCGCCGATGCTGTTCGACCTGACATCTCTGCAGCGTGAGGCGAGCAACCGCTACGGTTTCTCTGCCAAGCGCACGCTGCAGCTTGCACAGGAGTGCTATGAGAAGCACAAGGTGCTCACGTACCCGCGCACGGACTCCAAGTACCTGCCGAACGACTACCTGAAGGTGGCCACCCGCACCGTGGAGAAAATCGGCCGCGAGCTGGAGGACTACGCCGCGTTCGCGCAGCAGATC
>JAKSOT010000055.1 GCA_024405455.1 Akkermansia sp.
CCGGCGAGGGTGGAGGTGTAGACATCCAGGTGGATGCCGCACTCCGGCGCGCAGAGGAGGTAGGTGACGCACACCACGGTCATGAACATGGCGGGGATGAGCGTGAGCCAGTACGGGCGCCGGCGCTGGCGCAGCATGATGGTGAGCATCCAGAGCGACAGGCAGGCGAGCCCCTGGTTGGCCCAGCCGAAGTAGCGCCACAGGATGTTGAAGTCGATGTTGAAGAGGATGATGACCACCGCGAATATCGGCACGGCGAACATCAGGCGCTTCACAACGCTGGTCTGCTTCACGTGCAGGGCGTCCGCCAGGATGAGGCGGCCGACGCGCAGGGCGGTGTCGCCGCTGGTGATGGCGAGGACGACCACGCCGAGCACGGCGAGCATGCCGCCGAAGTCACCGAGCATGAGGTTGCTGGCGGAGGAGATGGCGGCGCCTGGGGCGAGCCCCGCCAGCTCTGAGCGCAGGGTGAGACCGACGGTGGCCCAGACGAGGGCGACGAGGCCCTCTGTGATCATGGCGCCGTAGAAGACGGGGCGCATGAGGTGCGGCTGCTGCAGGCAGCGCGCCATCATGGGGCTTTGCGTGCCGTGGAAGCCGGAGATGGCGCCGCAGGAGATGGTGACGAAAATCATGGGCCACACGGGCAGGCCCTTGGGGTGCATGTTGGTGAAGAAGTGCAGGTCCGGCAGCACCTCATGCCCACTGAAGGGCAGCATGACCAGCAGCGCAAGCGCCATGAAGAGGAACAGCGCGGCAAAGAGCGGGTACAGGCGGCCGATGAGGGTTTGGACGGGCAGGATGGTGGCCAGGAAATAGTACGCCAGGATGATGCCGCAGAAGGCGGTGGCGCTCAGCGGGGTGATGTGGGCAAGCATCTCCGCGGGTGTGCGCGTGAAGATGACGCCGATCATCACCATCATCACCACGCAGGTGATGCGCAGGGCGTGGCGCGCGACGGGGCCCATCCAGTGCCCGATGAGCTCCGGCAGGTTCTTGCCGCCGGAATGCGCGCTCAGCATGGCGGAGAGGAAATCATGCACGGCGCCGGCCAGGATGCAGCCGAACACAATCCACAGCAGCGCCACAGGCCCGAACAGGCAGCCAGATACCGCCCCCAGCACCGGGCCCAGCCCCGCGATGTTGAGCAGCTGGATCATGAACACCTTCCAGGTGGGCAGCGGCACAAAGTCCACGCCGTCCGCGTGCTTCTTGCACGGCATCTCCAAATCCGGCCGCCCGCGGAACACGCGCTCCGCAATGCGCCCGTACACGGCGTAGCCGCCTATCAGCAGCACCACACACAGGAAAAACACTAGAAGTCCGGTCATGATTCAGAATAAACGCGCGGGGGTATACACCAGCGCGGCGGCAAATGCAAGCCCTAATTGCGCGGCAATCACTCCGCGCCGTGTGTTCCCAGTTCCGCCTGCATGCGGCAGACGGCGTAAAGCGGGAGGTCCACCAGGGTGGGGCCCTCCGCCATCTGCGATATGCGGAAGCGCGCCATGGAGGTCCTGACGGCCCGCGGCGGGGAGAAGCGCTTGCAGTAGGACTTGAGGCTCTTGGCCTGCAGGTTGATTTCCGCCTTCACCTCCACGGGCACCACATCCATGCCGTGCTGGAAGAGGAAATCGATTTCCGCCTGGGAGGATTCTGAAACCCAGTAGCAGGGGGAGATGCCCAGCTCCGCGCGCAGTTGCTGCTGCACGTACTGCTCCGTGAGCGCTCCCTTGAACTCCGTGAAGATGCGGTTGCCGTGCAGCAGGGTGGAGGCATCCAGCCCCGCCTTGGCCCCCAGCAGCCCCACATCGTGCACGTACACCTTGAACGCACCGTCCCAGTAGGACTTGATGGGGATGTCCGGCTTCTTGATGCGCTGGCAATGGTAGATGAGCCCGGCGCGCAGCAGCCAATCCATGGCGTCCTCCAGATTCCGGATGCGCGCGCCCTTTTTGACCTCGCCGTACATGAAGCGCTTGTTCCCGCGCGCCAGCTGCAGGGGGATGGAATCCCATATCTGCCCAATCTTGGCGGCGGTGCCCGTGGGCACGTGCTTGCTGAAATCGCGCTCGTAGTTCTCCAGCAGCTCCTGCTGCAGCTCGCGCACCGCCGCGTAGTCCCGCGTGGCGGCGTAGGTGGACACCGCCTCCGGCATGCCGCCCACAAAGTAGTAGAGCCGCAGGTATTCCGTCAGCCTGTCGTGGAAGGACTTCATGCCCGTCCAGTCGCCCTCCTCCACCATGGCGGCCAGCTCCTTCTTACCCAGCGCGCGCAGGAACTCCGTGAAGCTCATGGGGTGGAGCATCTGCGTGTTCACCTTGCCCACGGGGAAGCCCGTGCCCGCATGCTGCCGCACGCCCAGCATGGAGCCCGCCGCAGCCACGTGCAGCTCCGGCATGTCCTCGCAAAGGTATTTCAGCGAGCTCAGCGCCGCCGGGCATTCCTGAATCTCGTCCAGCACCAGCAGCGTTTCCCCCGGTACGATGGCAAAGCCAACCTCCGCCTGGATCTGGTTCAGCAGCCGCGCAGGGTCGGAGCCGTGCTCCTCGAACAGACCGCGCGCCGTCGCGTTGCGGTCGAACCGCAGGTACGCCACCTGCCGGAACGAGCGGCGCCCGAATTCCTGCAGCAGCCAGGTTTTGCCTACCTGGCGGGCTCCCAGCAGCAGCAGCGGCTTGCGGCGCTCGCGCGTCTTCCACTGCTCCAGTTGCCCCAACCCTTTGCGGTACATTTCCATTTCCGCCACTGATTTTGCCCTGTTCCCCCCCCCCGCGTCAAGCAAAATTTGCAAAAGTCCATCGAGTTTTGTGCCATATTAGCACAAAAGACGATGGACTTTAGTGCATCAACTGCACATTTTTCCAAGGACTTTTTGGCTGGGAGCTGCCGAAATTCCCATGCAAATCATTCACCCAGAAGCCATTTCAGCACATTGACGTGCCGCACGCCGTCGAAGATGCTGGCTACAAGTTTTTAAAATGTATTTTAAAAACTCGCAAATTCGTCAACTTTTTAAAGTACGCTTTAAAAACTTGCTGCGCGCGGTGCAAAAAAGGGAAGCACCCGGTTGGGGGTGCTTCCCGAAATGCTATTGGGGCTGGATGCCCGCGAGGCGTTAGGCCTCCGGGGCAACGTTCACGCGGCGGCCTTCGCGGTCGAAGAACACGCGGCCGTCCACCAGGGAAAAGATGGTGTAGTCGCGACCCATGCCCACGCCCTTGCCGGGATGGAACTTGGTGCCGCGCTGGCGGATGATGATGTTGCCGGCGATGACGGACTGGCCGCCGAATTTCTTGACGCCGAGACGCTTGCTGCGGGAATCGCGGCCGTTGCGGACGGAACCTTGACCTTTCTTATGTGCCATGACTAGTGAAAAGTGGGTTTAGGGTTGGTAAATCAGGCGTTGATAGCGGTAATCTTGACCTGGGTGAGAGCGGCGCGGAAGCCCTTCTTCTTGTGGAAGCCCTTGCGACGCTTGAACTTGAAGGCGATGCCCTTGGCGCCACGGGCCTCCGGGTCCAGAACCTGGGCCTTCACGGAAGCGCCGGACACGGTCGGGGTGCCCACCTTGGTGGTGGCGCCGTCCTCCACCAGGAGCACCTGGTCGAAGGTGGCCTCACCGTCCTTTTCCAGCCCGGAGATGCGGTCCACGGTGAGCACGTCACCAACCGTCACCCGGTACTGCTTGTTGCCGGAAGTGAAAACTGCGTATGCCATAATTTTCTTGATTTTTGGGTTGAACCCGCGGATGCGGGCTGGCACATTATAGGCAAGCCGACCTGTTTGGCAAGAAAAATTTCACGAAAAGATGACAAATTGGCAAAAAATTTTTCCGAAAGGTGAGATTGAGGTAGGATCGGAGGGTGAGATGGTGGCGCTGGGGCGCGCCTTTTCCGCCGCGCTGGAGGCGGGGGATGTCATCGGCTTTGTGGGGGATTTGGGCGCGGGCAAGACGCATTTCATCCGCGGCGTGCTAGAGGGCCTGGGCGCGGGCGATCCCGCCGCCAGCCCCACGTTCTCCCTGGTGCATGAGCATTTGGACGGCCGCCTGCCCGTGGCGCATTTCGACTTCTACCGCCTGAAAGGCGAGGACGAGGCGCTGGGCATGGGGTGGGACGAGTACCTGAGCAGCGGCAAGATACTGCTGGTGGAGTGGGCGGACCGCTTCGGCGGCGCGCTCATGCCGGCGGGCACGCATTGGCTGGTGCTGCGCCACAGCGGGGAGCACTCCCGCACGGTGGCCTTCCGCCCGGCGGAGTGATTGCGAATTCACTTGCCCAGGCAGAAAGTGGAAAACACGCGGGAGAGGATGTCCTCCGTGTCGATGCGGCCGGTGATGGTGCCGAGGGCGTCCAGGGCCTCGCGCAGATCCACATCCGTCAGTTCCGGGGATTCCGCGACTTCCAGGGATGCGCGTGCGCGCCCGAGTGCCTCCAGCGCCTGCTGGAGGGCGTAGCGGTGGCGGGTGTTGATGGCGGCCAGGGAATCGCGCTCGCCGGAGTCGAGCAGGAAAAGGCTTTCAATGGCCTGCTCCAGCTCCGCCCTGCCCTGCCCCGTGGCGCAGGAGATGCGCAGGCCCTCCGCGCCGCGCCAGTCCGCGTGCTCCGGCAGGTCGCTCTTGTTGAGCAGGGTGATTTTTTTTGCGGTGGTTGAAACCGGTTCCGTCTGCGGGCGCGGTTGCGAGGTGTCGCACACCTCCAGAATGAGGTCCGCCTCGGCTTGTGCGCGGCGGCTGCGCTCCATGCCCGCGCGCTCCAGGTCGTCCGCGCTCTCGTGCAGCCCGGCGGTGTCGATGAGCCGCAGACGCAGCCCGCCCACGGCCACGCTTTCCTCGATGGTGTCGCGCGTGGTTCCGGCGGTGGGGCTGACGATGGCGCGGTCGTACCCGAGCAGCATGTTGAGAAGACTGCTCTTGCCCACGTTCGGCGCGCCGATGATGGCGGTGCGCACGCCCTCGCGCAGGATGCGGCCCTCGTCCGCCGTGGCCAGCAGCTGCCGCAGCTGTTCGGAGATGTCGTCCAGCCCGCGCACCAGCACGGCGGTGGTGTCGGGCGCAATGTCCTCCTCCGGGAAATCGATATAGGCCTCCACATGCGCGGCAATGTCGACGAGCTTGTCCGCGGCCTGCTGCACGCGCGAGCCGATGGCGCCCTGCAGCTGGTTCTGCGCGGCGCGCAGCGCGAGGTCGCTCCCGGCGGAGATGACATCCATCACGGCCTCCGCCTGGGTGAGATCCAGGCGTCCGTTCTCGAAGGCGCGGCGCGTGAACTCGCCCGGCTCCGCGGGACGCGCCCCGCACTCCAACAGGCGCTCCAACACGCGGCGCGTCACCAGCATGCCGCCGTGGCAGCACAGCTCCGCCATGTCCTCGCCCGTGAAGCTGTGCGGCGCGGTGAACACCGTGGCCACGCACTCGTCCAGCACGCGCCCCTGTGCATCCCGCACCTTCACCAGCGTGGCGCGCCGCGGTTCAAAGTCTTTCTCCCTTGCGCACGCCTTCTTCACCACCAGTGCGGCTTGCGGCCCGCTCACGCGCACCACCGCCAGCGCCGCAGCACCCGGTGCGGTGGCAATGGCGGCAATGGTGGACATGCAAGGCATGGGATTTACAATTTGGAGAATTCGCGCGCCTGCGGCGCGAGGTTTTACTTCTTAATCACCACGATGGGTACGGGAGCGGGAACCTTCCCCACGAGTTGCTGCTGTTGCTGGCAGGCAGACAGCGCCGTGGCAGCTGCAACAGCCGCAGCCATGGGATAAGCCACCTTCTTGACTGTTTCTGGTTTGATTTCCATGGGATTATTTCTGGTTACTGTTTAAATTTCTGCTTGCCTGCGCCGTTTTGGCTGCGGCGCAAATTGCTTTGTCCGGCGCTGTAGCTCACACCTGCTCATGGTCCTGCCACGCGCCCGTCAGGGCGCGCCAACTTTCCAAATTGTAAATCGTCAATTGTAAATCCTACTGCAGCTCCGCTGCAGTAGCCACGATTTTCTCCACGTTCATGCCGAGCTCGGTGAGGACCTGCGGGCCGGGCGCGGAGAAGCCGAAGGAATCGATGCCGATGATGGCGCCCTTGGGGCCCACGTAGCGGTACCAGAGGTCGGTCTTGCCGGCCTCGATGGCGATGCGGCGCTCGCAGGAGGCGGGCAGCACGGACTCGCGGTAGGAGGCGGGCTGGTTGTTGAAGCGGAACATGGAAGGCATGGAGACCACGCGCACGTGGGGGCCTATCTGTTTGGCGGCTTGCAGGGCAAGCACGACCTCCGAGCCGGAGGCGATGATGATGAGGCCGGGCTCCGCGGTCTGCTCGCGGAGGGCGACGTATGCGCCCTTGAGGGTGCCCTGCCTGCGCACGGCGGCGGGGATGGGTTCCACGGAGGTGAGGCTGGGCACGTTCTGACGGGTGAGGATGAGTGCGGTGGGGCCGTTGTTGCGCTCCATGGCGCACATCCAGGCGCCGGCGGTTTCCTCCTCGTCGGCGGGGCGCACCACATCCAGGTTGGGGATGACGCGCAGGCCGCTCACGGTTTCCACGGGCTGGTGGGTGGGGCCGTCCTCGCCCACGGCCACGGAGTCGTGCGTGAGCACGTAGGCCACGGGAAGATGCGCCAGGGCCGCCACGCGGATGGAGGCGCGCATGTAGTCCACGAACACGCAGAACGTGCCGGCGGACACGCGGAAGAGGCCGTCGTAGGCGATGCCGTTGCAGATGGCGCCCATGGCGTGCTCGCGGATGCCGAACCAGAAGTTGCGGCCGGCGTAGTTCTCCGGGGAGAAGTCGCCCGCGTCCTTGAGGTAGTTCTTGTTGGATGAGAAGAGGTCCGCGCTGGTGGAGAGGAAGCCGGGATGCTTGGCGGCGAAGGCGTTTTCCGCCTGTGCGCCGGACACGCGGGTGGCGGCCTTGGTGTCCGCCGGGAATTCCGGGATGAGGGCGCTGCACTCCTCCGGGCTGAGGCCGTGCGCGGCCAGCTCCACGCCGGAATCCAGCTCCGCGGCCTTCTCCGGGTACGCGGCGCGCCATGCGTCGTACACCTTCTTCCATTCCGCGTAGGCGGCCTCGCGCTTGGCCTTGAGGTCGGCCATGTAGGCGCGCACCTCGTCGGAAACGTAGTACTGCTCCGCGGGCAGGCCCCAGTTGGCGTGGGCCTCCTTCCAGAGCTTGGCGCCGCCCTCGCCGTGGCCCTTGGTGGTGCCCTCTATTCCGGGCACGCCCTTGGCCACCACGGTCTTGGCAATCACCAGCTTGGGACGCCCGTTGCGCGTCTCGCGGCACTCGCGCAGCACCTTCTCCACTTCCACCAGGTTGTGGCCGTCCACCTCGTACGCGTCCCACCCGTGGGAGCGGAAGCCCGCCGCCACATCATCGATCTGCGTCTTCTCGGTCACGGCGTCAAGGGTGATGCCGTTGGCGTCGTAGATGAGCGTGAGGTTGTCCAGCTGCAGGCGGCCGGCGATGGCCGCGGCCTCGCGGGAGATGCCCTCCTGGATGCAGCCGTCGCCGGCGAGGCAGTATACGTTCTGGGAAAAGATTTCATGCTCCGGCGTGTTGAAGCGCGCGGCGGCGTGCTTGGCGGAGATGGCAAAGCCGACGGCGTTCGCGATGCCCTGGCCGAGCGGCCCGGTGGTGCATTCCACGCCCGTGGCCGGATTGAACTCCGGATGCCCCGGCGTGCGGGAGCCCTTCACGCGGAAACCCTTCACGTCGTCCATGGTCAGCGGGAACCCGCTCAGGTGCAGCCACGCATACAGGAACATGGAGCCGTGTCCGCCGGACAGGATGAAGCGGTCGCGGTTGAGCCAGCGCGGTTCGCCCGGGTTCACGTTCAGCAGCCCGCCGAACAGCACAGCTCCTATCTCCGCGCACCCCAGCGGCAACCCCATGTGTCCCGATGCCCGGTCGAAAATGGCATCAATTGCAAGTCCCCTGGCCTCGTTTGCCGCCTTTTGAAGTATCTCCGTGTCCATGCGCCTCCATTATACCATCTTCCACGCCTTTGTAAAGAAGAAAGAGCACGTCGCCCGCACATTCCCTGCAAAGCCCGCAAGGCGAAAATTCCTTGAAAGCGCAGACGCGGTGTGGTAGGGTGGCAGGGTGAAACGCCCGCTCTCCGCACTGACAGCACCCATGGCCCTGCTGCTTCTGCCGCTGGGCACGGTGGGTTGCTCCCAGCAGCAGATGGACCCGCTGCACCTGTTCCACCATGACCAAGCCGTGAGCGACGACGGCTTGAACATGCGCCCCTACCGCGTGCGCGGCAAGCGCTACCAGCCCATGGGCGCGCGCGAAGCCCTGAAATACTCGGAAACCGGCATGGCGTCCCACTACAGCTCCGGCAGGCTGCGCCGCCGCCACGGCGCCCTCTACGCCGCACACAAGACCCTGCCCATGCCCTGCACCGTACGCGTCACCAACCTCAACAACGGCAAAACCTGCATCTGCCCCATCGTGGACCGCGGGCCGTTCGTGCGCGGCCGCATCATCGACCTCAGCACGGGTGCCGCGCGGGAAATCGGCATGCTTGGCGCCGGCGTGGCCCCCGTAAAGGTGGAAACCGTCACCGTGGGCGGATATGCCGCCAAAAAATAGCGTTTTTGGCGGAGAAGGGGGATGCCGCGGGGGCGGCAATTAGGATGAGGATTAGGATTAAGGGGGTGCTGGTGTTTTGCGCGGCGAAATTTGATTAATTTTTGTTAAACGGGTACGAAATTCGGGGGTTTTTGCAAAAAAAATGACAAAAATTAGAAAAAAAAGTTGACAACCGGGGTGTATTGGAGTGTATTGAAGGGGTACGCAAGTGTACGCGGAAGGCATGGATAATGCATCTAAAGTGATGTTCACGGGCAATGTGACGCACAAGCTGGACCCGAAGAGTCGCGTGGCGATTCCAGCGGGCTGGCGTGCGGCGCAGGAGGGTGTACTCACGTTGATAGACGCGAACTACGAGGCCTATCCGGTGCTGAAATGCTACACACAGGAAAGCTTTGCAGACAAGGTTGCGGCTATCCGCACGCAGGCGGAGGCACGCGGCGTGCCGCCGGGAGAGCTGGACCGCTACATCGGCATGATCACGGGGCGGAGCTTCCAGGCGGAGCTGAGCAGCCAAGGCAAACTGCTGATACCCAAGCCGCAGCGCGAGCGCCTGAAACTGAAGGAAAGCGCCACCATCGTGGGGCGCGGAACGTTTTTCGAGATTTGGTCGCCGGAGGACTATGCCCTCACCAACACGCCGGAGGCCATCTCCAAGGTTGAACTGGATCAACTCTTCCACATCCTCTCATGAACCGGGAAGCCGTCATTGTACAGGCCACGGGGGCCAAGCCGACCGGAAGCTGCTACCGCGTGCTGATGTGGGAGGAAGGCGCATTGTCCGACGAGGAGTTGGAGGCATGGCGGAACGAGCGCGCGGCCCTGCTCACGCGCATGCGCGATGCGGGCGTGAAAGGCGCGCGCGGAACGCTGGCCGGGTTGGAGCGCGAGCTGCGCGAGCTGTCCACACGCGCCGTGGAGGCGCCGTTGGCCACGCGCGGAGGCGCGGGCCTTTCGCGTACGCGCGCAGAGGCGCTGGCGCAAACGCTCGCGCAGGAGCCGGGGCTGCTCGGCTTCCGCATCACCGCCAACAGCGCGGATATCCTGCTGGAGCTCACGGGCGAGGAGGGCGTGGACGCCCTGCTCCACCGCTGGGCCGCATCCACCCCCGGCACCGCCTGGTGCAAGAGCCCGCTCATCCAAGTGCTGCAGGCCGCGGAGGCGCGGGAGCGCCTCGCCGCCCTGGAGGAGGAAGCCCCCGCCGAGGACGAGACGGATGACACCGCGGACAACGCCCCCTTCCACCACGTCACCGTGATGGCGCGGGAGGCCACCGATGCCCTGCAGCCCGCGGAGGGGCGCGTGATGGTGGACGCCACGCTGGGCGGCGGCGGCCACAGCGAGCTGCTGCTGCAGGCCGGCGCCACCGTGTGGGGGATAGACCAGGACCCCGCCGCCCGCCGCGCCGCCCGCAAGCGCCTGGCCGCCTACGGCGACCGCCTGCACATCATCCCCGGCAACTTCCGCAACGCCGCGCAGCTGCTCGCCGCGCACGGCGTGGAGCAGGTGGACGGCCTGCTGGCGGACATCGGCATCTCCTCCCCGCAGGTGGACTGCGCGGAGCGCGGGTTCTCCTTCCTGGCGGAAGGACCGCTGGACATGCGCATGGATCCCGCCGCCCCGCGCAGCGCGGCAGACATCGTGAACACCGCCGCGGAGGGCGAGCTGGCCGACATCCTGTGGCAGTACGGCGAGGAGCGCGCCAGCCGCGCCATCGCACGCCGAATCGTCCAAGAGCGCGGCAAGAAACCCATCACCACCACCACGCAGCTGGCGGACATCATCTGCACCGTGCTGCCCCGCAAGGGACGCCAGCACCCCGCCACCCGCAGCTTCCAGGCCCTGCGCATTGCGGTGAACGACGAGCTGGGCGCGCTGGAGGAGCTGCTGCAAAGCGGCCTGGGCCTGCTCAAGAGCGGCGGGCGCTTCGCCGTCATCACCTTCCACAGCCTGGAGGACCGCGCCGTGAAGCGCTACTTCGAGCACGTCACCCGCCAGGAAATCGACCGCCCGGAATGGCCGGCCCCGCGCCCCAACCCGGACTACGCCGCCCGCCCCGTCTTCCGCAAGCCCGTGGTGGCAAGCGAGGCGGAGCTCACCGCCAACCCGCGCTCCCGCAGCGCCAAACTCCGCGTCATCGAAAAAATCTAACACCCCCACACCCCCATGTCACGTTCCCAAAACGCTTCCCGCATCAGTTTCGCCTTCCTCGTCTGGATGGTGGTCTTCGCCATCCTGGCCGCCAGCGGCGGCGTCACATACTCCGTGCTCAAGAACCGCCAGGTGGCCGTGCGCACGGAAACCGAGAAGCTGCGCCGCGACACCGCCCTCTGCAAGCTCAACGCCAACCAGTACCGCGCCAAGGCAAACTCCCTGAGCAACAACTGGGAAATCCGCGACCGCCTCGCGCAGGAGCATTCCGACCTGCGCGACATCGACCGCCGCCAGATTGAAATCGCCCGCGCCCTGCACAACGGCACGGAGCGCCTCACCGCCTACCTCTTCCCCGCCCACCGCTAACACGCCCGATTTTCCCCGCCCCGCATGAAGACCAAGGTTCCATTCGCCCCCCGCGCGCTGCTGCTGTGTGCCGTTGTACTCGGCATCTCCAGCACGATTGCGGCGCGCCTGGTGGACCTGCAAATTGCGGACGCCGAGAACATCGGCAAGATTGCCGCCGAGGAACTCATCGACAAGGAGGTCATCCCCGCCCAGCGCGGACGCATCACCGACCGCAACGGCGAGATGCTCACCAACAACATCCAGAGCGAGAGCCTGGTGGCCGACCGATACCACCTCCGCGAGCTCAACGTCGTGGTGGAGGGCCTCGCCTACAACCAGGCCATCCACGACCCCCGCTGGGAAGCCACCGACGACCCCAAGGAGCGCCAGCGCATCGTCAAGGAGTACAACCGCCGCCTCATGGACAACGCCACGCTCAAGCTCACCCAGGAGGAGCGCCAGGCGCTGCGCAGCAGGCTCAAGCCCGGGGACGCCGCCGCCAACCGCATGATGGACTACGACCAGGAAGTGTGCCAACAGTACTTCGCGCTGCACGACCAGCTGGTGGCGGAGGTGCTCTACCCCTTCCTGTCCCACACCGAGGTGGAGGACACCACGCCCGTGGAGCCGGAGTACAAGACCGTGACCACGCGCGACAAGAAGGGCCGCAGGGTCACCACCCGCGTTCCCGTGCAGCCCAAGAAGCGCATGCGCTTCATGACCCGCGAGGACATCGTGGAGAAAATCGCCCAGACCGAGACCGAGGAGTACAACCGCCGCGCCAAGGCCAACGGAGAGCCCACCAAGACCATCCGCAACAACATCATCCTCGCCCGCGGCCTCTCGCTTGACACCGCGGACAAGCTGCGCCAGGCCCTGCGCAGCGCGCACATCCACGGCCTCACCGTGCAGTCGGACATGCAGCGCTCCTACGTGATGCCGGAGATGCTCTGCCACGTCCTCGGCTTCGTCAACCATGAGAACAAGGGCCAGAGCGGCATCGAGGAATACTACCAGGACCGCCTGGCCGGAATCAACGGCCTGCGCGAGTACCGCCACAACGCGCGAGGCCAGGTGCTCGCCAACGAGGACGACCGCTACCTGCCCCCCACCAACGGCCTCAACATCCGCCTCACCATCGACATGCGCATCCAGACCATCCTGGAACAGGAGCTGGACAAGGGCATGCGCCACTTCCGCGCCAAGCACGGCTGCATGATTGCCGTGGATCCCAAGACCGGCGACATCCTCGGCATGGTGAGCCGCCCCGCGTTCGACCTCAACACCAAGGAGCTCATCACACCGGACGGCAAGTTCAAGCGCGGCACCGTCATGGAGAACGACAAGCCGGTGACGGGCGATTTCAACTTCGCGTGCCAGACGCGCTACGAGCCGGGCTCCACGTTCAAGGTGATCGCCGCCACCACGGCGCTGGACATCGGCAAGCTGAAGATCGGCTCGCGGATAGACTGCCACCCGTTTGCGGTGGGCAACGCGCCCGTCATCAACGACGGCCGCTTCAACTACGGCTCGCTGCCGCTCTGGGGCGTGCTCGCCAAGTCCTGCAACCCCGGCACCGCCCACGTGGCCCTCATGTGCAAGTGGGGCAACTACAAAAACTACGTCCACCGCTACGGCCTGGACAAGCCCGCCGACATCTGCCTGCCCGCCGGCGGCCCCTGCAACATCTCCGACGGATCCAACATCGTCAACCTCTCCCGCATGGCGTACGGATACGCCGTCTCCGTCTCTCCCCTCCACATGGCCATGGTCTACTCCACCATCGCCAACGGCGGCGTGCGCATGAAGCCCCGCCTCATCGACGCCTTCATCACCGACGAGGGCGAGACCTACGATGCCGCCGGCTGCGCCCCGCGCGAGGTGGAGCGCGTGATGAGCGAGCAGACCGCCGCCGACCTCCGCTACGCCCTGGAGGCCGTCACCAAGAGCCAGAACCCTGACGGCGTGAACCGCGGCACCGCCACCGCCGCAGCCATCCCCGGCTTCCGCATCGGCGGCAAGACCGGAACCGCCAAGAAGGTGCACCAGGGCGGCAAGGGGTACTACGACGGGCTCTACACCGTCTCGTTCGCGGGCGTGCTGCCCATCGACGACCCGCGCATGGTGATCATGACGGTGATAGACGAGCCGCATCCCACGGACTGCAACCCAGGCGGCGGCACGGTAGCCGCGCCCATCTTCCACGCGGCGGCGGAGCGCATCATCAACCTGCTCAACCTCACGCCCAGCGACCCCGCCGCCTACGAGCACTACAGCAACAGCCAGAACCTCACCGCCAACAACACGCCCCAACAATGAGACCGCAATCCATCATCGCCATTGCCATGGGAGCCGCGCTCTGCGGGTTCCTGCCGCTCCACGGCGCCACAGCCGCCACAGCCGCGGCAGAGCCCGCCCAGGGAGAATCCTCCACCATCGACCCACGCATCCAGGGCATCCTGGAGCAGGAGCTGGACAAGGGGCTGCAGCAGTATCACGCCAAGGGCGGATGCATGATAGCCGTGGACCCCAAGACCGGGAACATCCTGGGCATGGCGAACCGCACGGAAACGCCGGGCGACGGCTGCTTTGCGTGCCAGAAGATATACGAACCCGGTTCCACGTTCAAGGTGGTGGCCGCCACCGCCGCGCTGGACACCGGCAAGATGAAAATCGACACGCGTGTGGACTGCACCCCGTTTGCCGTGGGCAACGCGCCCCACATCACAGACGGCCCCGCCAACTACGGCTCCCTGCCGCTGTGGGGCATCCTCGCCAAATCCAGCAACACCGGCATCGCGCGCGTCGCGCTGAAGTGCGGGTGGGATAGCTACAAGGAATACCTCCACCGCTACGGGCTGAACATGGCCATGTGCAACGGCGGTCCCTGCAACAACATCCCCGACGGCTCCAACGATGTCAACCTCGCCCGCATGGCGCACGGACAAGCAGTTTCGGTCACCCCGCTGCATATAGCCATGGTGTACGCCGCCATCGCCAACAACGGCGTGCGCGTGACGCCCCGCTTCATCAACACCGCCGCACCGCAGGAGGGAACACGGGTGATGAGCGAGCAGACCGCAGCCGACCTGCGCTACGCGCTGGAATCCGTCACCCAGGCCGAGAACCCGGACGGTGTCGGCAGCGGCACCGCCACGGCTGCGGCCGTTTCGGGAGTCCGCATCGGCGGCAAGACCGGCACCGCCAAGAAGGCGGATGAAAAGGGAGGCTACATTGAAGGGGCCTACATCGTCTCCTTCGCCGGCATCCTGCCCATCGACAACCCGCGCATGGTCATCATGACGGTGATAGACGAGCCGCATCCCACGGACTGCAACCCGGGCGGCGGCTCGGTTGCCGCACCCATCTTCCGCGCCGCAGCGGAGCGCATCCTCGGCCGGCCCGCCACCACGACAAACGCCAAACAGCAATGAACAAGCAATCCATCTTCTCAGTCGTTACCGGAGCCACCATCACGGGCAAGCTCAAGAAGCCGCTCACGCTGGTGACGGATGACAGCCGCAAGGTGGTGCCGGGCTGCTGCTACATTGCGGTGAAGGGCACGCAGTTCGACGGCCACAGCGCCATTGCGGGCGCGATTGCGGCGGGCGCGGCGGCCATTGTGGCGGAGACGCCCGTGAGCGACGAGGCCAAAGAGAAAGACGTGTGCTGGGTGCAGGTGCCGGACTCCCACCGCGCCAACGGCCGCATCATGAGCGCCTGGAACGATTTCCCCAGCACCAAGATGGTCGTCCTCGGCGTCACCGGTACCAACGGCAAGACCACCATCAGCTACCTCTGCAACGCCATCTTCCGCGCCGTCTGGCAGCGCGCCGGGCTCGTCGGAACCATCATCTACGACGACGGCGCGCGCCGCACGCCCTCGCACAACACCACACCCGGCTGCGCGGAGCTGCAGTCCATGTTCGCCACCATGGTGGCCAACGGCTGCCGCGCGGTGGCCATGGAGGTGTCCTCCCACGCGCTGGACCAGCAGCGCACCTCCGGCACGCTCTTCCGCGTGGGCGTGTTCACCAACCTCACGCAGGACCACCTGGACTACCACGGGGACATGGAGAGCTACTACCAGGCCAAGAAGCTGCTGTTCACGCGCATGGCGGAAAAGGAGGCGGTGAAATCCACGGCTGTGGTGAACATCGACGATGAGTACGGGCGGCGTCTGGCCAAGGAGCTGAAGACCTACATGCGCGTGCGCACGTTCGGGGAGACGGAGGGGGCGGACTTCCACGCCACGCCCAAGCTCATCTCCCTCAAGGGCAGCCAGTACCAGCTGGAGTACCAGGGGCGCCAGTACCTGGTGCGCACCCCGCTCATCGGCAAGTTCAACCTCTCCAACAGCCTCGCCGCGCTCGCCGGCGCCGTCTGCGCCGGGGTCAACATCCAGGATGCCGTCACCTGCCTGGCCCAGAGCCCGCAGGTCCCCGGCCGCATGGAGCTGGTCAGCAGCGTCAACAACGTCCAGTGCTTCGTGGACTACGCGCACACGCCGGACGCCGTGGAGAACGTGTGCCGCACGCTCAAGGACCTCTGCCACTCCGGGCGGCTCATCACCGTGTTCGGGTGCGGAGGCGACCGCGACCGCACGAAGCGCCCGCTGATGGGCAAGGCGGCGGCGCAGTACA
>JAKSOT010000056.1 GCA_024405455.1 Akkermansia sp.
GCCCCCTCCCTGGAAGAGCAGGCCACGTCCTCCGAGGTGCTGGAATCCGGCATCAAGGTGATTGACCTCATCTGCCCGTTCCTGAAGGGCGGCAAGGCCGGTTCCTTCGGCGGTGCCGGTGTGGGCAAGACCGTGCTCATCATGGAGCTCATCAACAACATCGCCAAGGCTCACTCCGGTTTGTCCGTGTTCGCCGGCGTGGGCGAGCGCACGCGCGAGGGCAACGACTTCTACAACGAGATGTCCGAATCCGGCGTCATCGACCAAGAGCACCCGGAGAACTCCAAGGTGGCACTGGTGTACGGCCAGATGAACGAGCCCCCGGGAGCGCGTCTCCGCGTGGCCCTCTCCGCCCTCTCCATGTCCGAGTACTTCCGCGATGAGGAGAACCGCGACGTGCTGCTGTTCGTGGACAACATCTTCCGTTTCTCGCAGGCCGGTTCCGAGGTGTCCGCCCTGCTGGGCCGCACGCCTTCCGCCGTGGGCTACCAGCCCAACCTGGCGGAGGAAATGGCAGGCCTGCAGGAACGCATCACCTCCACCCGCAAGGGCTCCATCACCTCCATGCAGGCCGTCTACGTGCCCGCCGACGACTTGACGGACCCCGCGCCCGCCACCACCTTCTCCCACCTGGACTCCACCGTGGTGCTGGAGCGCGCGCTCGCCGCGCAGGGCATCTACCCCGCCGTGGACCCGCTCGCCTCCACCTCCAAGGCCCTTACGCCGGAGCTGGTGGGCGAGGAGCACTACCGCGTGGCACGCGGCGTGCAGCAGACCCTCCAGCGCTACAAGGACCTCCAAGATATGATTGCCATTCTGGGCATGGACGAGCTCTCCGAGGCCGACAAGCTCACGGTGAGCCGCGCGCGCAAAATCCAGCGCTTCCTCTCCCAGCCCTTCGCCGTGGCGGAGGTCTTCACCGGCATCAAGGGCCAGTACGTGCCCGTGGCGGAAACCGTCCGCGGCTTCGCCGAAATCCTGGACGGCAAGTGGGACGCCGTCCCGGAAGGCAACTTCTACATGAAGGGCGGCATCGACACCGTGGAGAAAGCCTGACCTGAACCGCCATGCACCTCAAAATCATCACGCCGCTGAAAACCGCTCTGGATACCGAGGTCCTCGGCATCCAGCTGCCCGGCACAGAGGGTGAGATGGAAATCCTCCCCGGCCACGCCTCCCTCATCACCTCCGTTGCCAACGGCGAGCTCATCTACCGCGCCAAGGCGGACGGCGCACGCAAGAGCCTCTTCGTGGGCGGCGGCTTCCTCCAGGTCGAGACCGACCACATCCTGCTGGTGACCGACACCGCGCTGGCGGCCGCCGACATCAACACCGACACCGTGGAGGAGGCCATCGCGCGCGCCAAGGAAGCCATCAAGAACGCCTCCTCCGTCATGTCCCGCGAGGAACTCACCTTCCTGGAGGCCTCCATCTCCAAGCAGATGGCCATCCTCGACTTCCGCAAGAAGTACCGCAGGTAGAATCGCTTGACTTTTCCTAACCATTGACCTACTGTAGCGGCATGGCAGCGTTGGAGCGCATGGAGATTTTCGGTATCCCGTATGTGGCGGCGTCCCTGGAGGACGCGTGCGCATTCTGGGCGGAAACCGCCGCCGCCACGGACCGCGCTCAGCTCACCGCGCATTCTGACGTGCATGTGCTCACCCGCATCCTGGGGGATGAGGAATACGGCGCAGGCGTGCGCGGGTTCGACTACATCTGCCCGGACGGCATGCCCATTGTGTGGCTGATGCGGCGCAAGGGGGCGGACGCCCACCGCCTGTACGGTCCGGACGTGATGGAGATGATGTGGGACAAGGGGCGCGCGGCGCATTTAAAGCATTTCATGGTGGGCGGCACGGAGGAGGCGATATCCCTGCTGACGCAGCGTCTGGGCGAGCGGTTCCCCGGCGTGGAAATCGCGGGCCATTTCTGTCCGCCCATGGGCGATTGGCCGGAGGGCACCAACGAGCGGATTTTCGACGCCATCCGCGCCTGCGGTGCCAACTGCGTCTGGGTGGGCCTCGGCTGTCCCAAGCAGGAGCGCTGGCTCTTCACCAACCGCAGCCAGCTGCCCCCTGCGCTCTACTTCGGTGTGGGCGCCGCCTTCAACTTCCACGCCGGCCTGGTGAAGCAGGCCCCCGCGTGGATCCGCTCCCACGGCTTGGAGTGGCTTTACCGCCTTTGCTGTGAACCCCGCCGCCTCTTCAAGCGCTACTGCGTCCACAACAGCAAATTCATCTGGTATTGCCTCACCCGCAAGGTGTGAACCGTTTTTTGCGCTTGAATCACGCGCGGGCGGGCGTATAATAGGCGCGTTATGCTAGATATCCGCATTGTCAGGGAAAAGCCTGATTACGTCAAGGAACGTGTCCGCCTGCGCGGCGGAGACCACTGGATGCTCGTGGACAAGGTTCTGGAGTGCGACGAGAGGCGCCGCACCGCGGAGACGGAAAAGCAGGCGCTCTCCCAGGAGCGCAACAGTTCATCCAAGCTCATCGGCCAAATGATGAAGGAGGGCCGCCGCGACGATGCGGAGGAGCTCAAGAAGCGCATGGGCGAGGTGGGCGACCGCATCAAGGAGCTGGACGCCATCTCCACCGCCGCGGGCGAGGAGCAGGAGCAGCTGCTGCTCTCCATCCCCAACATGCCGCACGACGGCGCGCCCGTGGGGCTGGACGAGACCGCCAACCCGGAGCTGCGCCAGTGGGGCAGCAAGCCGGAGATTGCCGAACCCAAGGACCACGTGGAAATCGGCACGCGGCTGGGGCTGCTGAACTTTGAGGACGCCGCGCGCATCTCCGGCTCCGGGTTCATCGTGTACCGCGGGCTGGGGGCGCGCCTGGAGCGCGCGCTCATCAACTTCCTGCTGGACACGCAGACGCTGGAGAACGGCTACCAGGAGACGGGCGTGCCGTTCATGGTGCGCCGCGAGTGCATGTACGGCACGGGCCAGCTGCCCAAGTTCGAGGAGGACATGTACGGCCTGGAGGAGAACCAGATGTTCATGGTGCCCACCGCGGAGGTGCCCGTCACCAACCTCTGCCGCGACCAAATCGTCAAGGAGGCAGACCTGCCCATCAAGATGACCGCGTACACGCCGTGCTTCCGCCGCGAGGCCGGCTCCGCCGGGCGCGAGAACAAGGGCATGATCCGCGTGCACCAGTTCGACAAGGTGGAGCTGGTGGAAATCTGCAAGCCCGAGGACGGCTGGAACGAGCTGGAGAAGCTCACCGGCCACGCGGAGAGCATCCTGCAGAAGCTCGGCCTGCACTACCGCGTCATTGAGCTCTGCACGGGCGATGTGGGCTTCTCCTCCGCCAAGACGTACGACATCGAGGTGTGGGCGCCGGGCCAGGGCAAGTACCTGGAGGTGTCTAGCTGCTCCTGCTTCACGGACTACCAGGCGCGCCGCATGAAGCTGCGCTACAAGGGCGCGGACGGCAAGATCCACATCCCGTACACGCTCAACGGCTCCGGCACGGCGCTGCCGCGCCTGTACGTGGCCCTGCTGGAACAGTGCCAACAGCCGGACGGCTCCGTGCGCATCCCGCAAGCACTGGTGCCGTATTTCGGTGCGGAAAGCATCAAGCCGCAGGCCTGAACGCCCCGCGCACGCCGCGCGGGATAGGACGAACCACCCCACCACAGAAACGCTATGCTGGAAACCATATCCGCCATGGGCCCCATGTTCTGGCTCATCCTCATCTTTGCCGCAATCGGCCTGGCCGTGGTGGCGGAGAGGCTCTTCTACTACCACCGCGTCAACATCAACAGCGAGGACTTCCTGCGCGGGCTCACCGCCCTCATCCGCTCCGGACAGTACGCGGAGGCCCTGCACGAGGCGCGCCAGCTGCCCGGCCCCATGGCCCGCGTGGTGGAATCCGTCCTCGCGCGCCACAAGCTCAACCGCCAGGAGCTGCGCGAAATCGCCATGGGCGCCGCAGAACTGGAGGTCTACCGCATCGAGCGCCACGTGCGCCTGCTGCAAATGTCCGCCACCGTCATGCCGCTGCTGGGCATCCTGGGCACGCTGCTCGCGCTCATGGATTTCTATGAGAGCCCGGGCGTCATCGACGGTGCGGCGGCCCCGCCCGCCGTGGCGGAAACCATCCAGCAGGCCCTGCTGCTCTCCGCCATCGGTCTGGCTTTCGCCATCCCCGCCTACATCTTCTACATGTACCTCGCCTCCCGCGCCCGCAAGATCATCAACAACGTGGAGCGCGCCGGCCTGGAATGCGTCTACATCATCAGCGATGCCCGCATGAACGCCGCGGAGGGCGACCAACCCGCTCAAGAATAACCCCGCCATGCACGTACCGCACGACAGACTGCCGGACCGCGGCCCCGTGATTGTCATCGTAGCCGTGCTATCGCTGCTGCTGGTGCTGTGCGTGCTGGTGCTGCTGCCCAACCACATCGTGCCGCGCTACGGCATGCTGGCGCGCCCGTCCGAATCGCACTTCGTGATGGGCGCGTACGACCGAGCCACCGGGCATGTGGTATCCGTGGCGCCGGGGGACACGCCGCGCGTGTACGTGGAATCCAAGGAGATTCCCGGCGGTCTGCAGGGCTTTGAGGAATGCCTTCGCCAATGGGACTGCGACACGCCCTCGCGCGTGCGCGTGCTGCTGGTGGTGGATGCCGCCGTGCCCGCCGGGGTGATGCAGCAGCTCACGGACATGGTGCTCTCGCACGGCTTCAGCTGCGGATTCTCCGGCATTCCCAACCACGAGTGATGAAGGACGAAACCGACAGGACGCCTCCCGGTGAGCGCGGCGTACTTGCCGCCGCATCCGGCTGCCTGCCGCTCTATGTGGTGGTGGCGCTGGGCGTGCTCGGCACGCTGGTTTGGATGGCGCCTGTGGAAACGCCGCGGCATGAATTGCCCAAGAAGCTCGGCATGGTCGATTTCCTGCACGACGACTCGGCGGATTTCCTCGTCAGCCTGCGCACCACGCTGCCGCTGCCGTTCGTCGGCTCCGCCGCGGACGAGCCGTTGCGGGCGGAGCTGCCGCCCATGCAGGCGCCCGCCATGGAGGCCCCGCCCCCGTTGGGTGATGTCTCCCCGCTGCCGGATTCCGCCGTGCTTCCGCGCGCGGAGATGCTGCGCCTGCCGCCCGGCATGCAGCCACAGCCGACTGGAAAGGAGGTGCAGCCGTGATGGCCGTCTCCTGGGCGCCGCACACCTTCTTCGAGGTGGTGGTGTGGAGCGGCTTCATCCTGCTGCTGCTGGTGTGCATCCCCATCCAGTTTGCATCCAAGCTGCGCCGCTTGCGACGCCGCCGCGCCACCCGCGTCTGCCGCATCTGCGGCTACCGCTTCCTCCGCAAGGACCCCGAATGCACCTGCCCCGTCTGCGCATCGAAAAACCGCTAGCGGCGTGATGCAAAATCCACAAATTGCACCCCATCTAGCCCCGGCGGGAATCGAACCCACATCAAAGGTACCGGAAACCTTCGTCCTATCCATTGAACGACGGAGCCGTGGTGCGGGTGGCATCATGCCACAAGCCGCAGCGGCCTGTCAAGCCCGCAGCGTGACTGCGCGGGGACAACGGTGGAAAAGACGTCTTGACAACCCGCTGCGGGCTGGTACGCTGGGTGGGAAAATGAAAACGCTTTTGGCAGGGCTTTTGCTGTGCTGCTGCGCCTCCATCGGCACGGCGGGGGAGATATGGACGCAGGGCGTGAACGCCGAGACGGGGTGGTACGATGTCAACAAGGCTTTCGACGGTGTGGACGACGAATTGTGCTGGGCAGCATCATCCTCCAATATGCTGGCCTGGTGGCAGGACAGGAACGCGGAACTGGCATTGGCAAGTGGCGCGCCGCAGGGGAGCGATGCCATCTGGAGCACCTTCGTGCAGTCCTTCGGCAACCTCTCCCACAGTCCCGGTGGCGATTACGGAGGCTATGAGACGGACGCCTTCCACTGGTACCTGGACGGCGCCATCGATGAGGACTGGTACCATATCTCCGAATACGGCCTCTCGCAGGGCGGATACTACCAAAACCTGGTGAGTACCGAGGGCGGCATAGACTTCTTCTGGGCCATTGGCATGATGGCCGATGGCGCGGCCATGAATGCCGCCATTGTGAACGCCCTCACGTCCGGCTGCGGTATCACCCTGGGCATCGTCTCCCCCACCTTTTCCCACAGTCTCACGCTCTGGGGCGTGGTGTGCAACGAGTCCGGCGACATCTACCGGATGTATCTCACGGACTCAGACGATGCGCGCGTGGGCCAGCACGGCCTTTTCAGCGTCACTTGTGAGGCTCGGGATATGCTCGTGGAGGTGTGGGAGGGCTTTTCCACGGAACTCAACGTGCTGCACATCGAGAGCGAGGACGTGCTGCCGGGCGGAGGGAAATATCTGGGCGAGGACGTGTATATCAGCGATTTCTCCTGGATACAGTCCACCATGCCGCGCATCCCGGAACCCTCTCCCGCTGCGCTTGTGTTGCCGGCTCTGGCCGCCCTCTCCATCCGCCGCCGCAGGAACCGGTGAAGTTTGCAGGACTCGCTTCATCCATTCCTCCCTGGCGGTGGCGCTGCCGGAGGCCTCGTGACTGCGGTCGGTTTCCGTCTTTTACTTTTTGGGGGAGGGGGATGTATGGGGCTTTCCTGCCTGCCCGGGTTCCATGCCGGCTATGGGTAGGGCCAACACCCGGCTTCCCTGAAGCTCGATGCCCAGTTCCTTGACAATGGCGTGCGCCATTACCAGATGCCCGGTTCCATTGGGATGCCAGACGTTGCTTTTCCATTCGGGCTTGTCGCCATTGCCGCCGCAGAGCTCCTGCCAATAGGCCTGATGGTCCACCAGCAGGCATTTTTGTTGGTCTGCGACAAGTCTCACGGAATCGCAGGCTTTTCTTTGGGTTGGAGAGGGGCATGGCACTTCCAGCACGGGAATGGCCCCGTGTTTGCGAATATGCTCCACAATGTTGGCGAGGTGCTCTTGGTATTTTTTCTCGGGATTCACTTTGTTGCCCAGGTAGACAAAAACGATGTCCGCCTTGAATTGCCCGAGCTGCCACTCCTCTTTTTTGAAGAAACGGTTGGTTTCCTCACCGCTTTCCGCAGTGTTGATAAAAAGGTCCCCCATGCGGTCACCCACGCCGCGCTTGTATTCCCAGCGTATGATTTCCGCCATATGCTCCTCGTACGAGCGCTGTCCGTACGTGTGCATGGCACCCTGCGTAACACTGTTGCCCACGAAAATCCATATCATGGATTTTTTGTAGTCATCGAGCTTTTTGTGCAAGGCCGCATAGTCGGGGAGCTTTTTGTTGCGCAGCAAAATCTCGTCCGCCGTTTTTGCCCAGCACCCCGCACAGAGTGCCGCGGACAGCAGGGCGGACAGAACAATGTGGCTGCGTCTTCCCATGGCTGTACGGTGGTTGCGCTACGGCGTGGGCAGCTTGAGGGTGGGGCTGTTCTTGGGTTCGATGCCGAGCTCCTTGGCGATGGTGTAGACCATGATGCGGTGGCCGAGGGCGTTGGGGTGGAGAGTGTTGTTCATCCATTCCGCCTTGGCGGTGTCGCTACCGGATGCCTCCTTCCAGTGGGCGGCGTGGTCCACCAGCAGGCACTTCTCCTTGTCCGCCACGGCGCGCACGGCCTCCGCGTAGTCGGGGCGGTTGGCCTGGTTGTCCGTGGTGAGCATGGGCACCTGCAGCACGGGGATGGCCTTCGCCTTGCGAACCATGCCCACGATGGACGTCAGGTCTTTCTTGAACTTTTCAATGTCCTTCACCTTGTTGGCATCGTTGATGCCGAACTTGATGAAGACCACGTCCGGCTTGAACTGTCCGAGCCTCCACTTGGCGTTGGGGAGGAAGCCCGTTGCGGTCTCCCCGCTCACGCCGGTGTTGACGATGATGTCGTCCTTTCGCGTGCCGGGTTTGGGACCGTACTCCCATTTCACAATCTCCATCCAGTGCTCCACGAAGTTGCGCTCCGTGTGCGTGTGCATGCAGCCGTGCGTGATGCTGTCGCCCACAAAGAGCCACATCATCGGCTTGGAGAAGTTGTCTATCTTGTTGTGCAGGGCCTTGTAGTCCGGCAGCTTGGCGTTCCTGGCGTTCATGTCGGTAAGGGAATCGGCGCGGCAGGCGCCGCACAGCGCGAGCGCGGCGCACACCGCGGTGATGATGGTTTTCATGCTCATGCAAGCATTCTACCGCCCGGCGCCAATTTGTCAATCAAAACGAAATATCCCGCCTTGGCAGCGCGCGGGCATTGACACGCGCGCCCGCGCGGGCTATCATGCGCGCAGATGGAGACGAGAGTTTTGGAGATAGACCCGCTGGAGGACTGCCGCGCGGCGTACCGCGAGGCGGCGGCGCTGCTGGCGGAGGGGCAGCTGGTGGCCATACCCACGGAGACGGTGTACGGGCTGGGCGCGGATGCGTTCAACGCGGATGCCGTGGCGCAGGTGTTCGCGGTGAAGGAGCGCCCGCATTTCGACCCGCTCATCTGCCACCTGCCGAACGCCGCAGCCGTGCATGAGATTGCCGATGTGCCGGAGGAGCTGCGCGGGCTGGTGGACACGCTTGCCGCGGAGTTCTGGCCGGGGCCGATGACGCTCGTGCTGCCGCGCAAGGCGTGTGTGCCGGATATCGTGACCAGCGGGCTGCCCACCGTGGCGTGCCGCGTGACCAGCCACGAGGCCATGCGCGGCGTGGCCAAGGCTTTGGGACACCCCGTGGCCGCGCCGAGCGCCAACCGCTTCGGCCACATCTCACCCACGTCCGCCGCCGCCGTGCTCAAAGAGCTGGGCGGCGCCATCCCCCTGGTGCTGGATGCCGGCGCCTGCTCCGAGGGCCTGGAGAGCACCATCCTGGCCCCCTGCCTGGACGACAAGGGCAACCCCGCCGTGCGCGTGTTGCGGGAGGGTCCCATCACCCGCGAGAAGCTGCGCGAGGTCTGCCGCGTGCTCAAACCCGCCAAGAAGGGAACGCAGGAAGACGCCCCCGCCGCGCCGAACGCGCCCGGCCAGCTCAAGAGCCACTACGCGCCGAGCAAGCCTCTCACCCTTTGCAGCTCGTTCGGGCCGTTCACCCCGCAGCCCGGCGTGCGATACGGGCTCATCTCCTACAAGGGCGAATCCAAGCTCGCGCAGATGGACTGCTGGGTGGAGAAGATGTCCCTTTCCCCCGGCAGCGGGCGCCTGGCGGAAGCCGCCGTGCGCCTCTTCGCCGTGATGCGCGCCATGGACGAGTGCGAGGGCGTGGACGCCATCGTGGCGGAGGAGCTGCCCACCGTCGGACTCGGCGCCGCCATGATGGACCGCCTCACCCGCGCCGCCGCCGACCGCAACGCCTAACCCCATTCAACTGTTCCGCCGCATGTTCCCCATCCTTGAAAAGCAACGCCGCCGCTTCCAGTCGCAAGCCACGCTGGACCTGGGATTCCGCAAGCGCGCCCTGCACTCCCTGCAGGATGCCCTGAAGGAATGGGCCCCGCAGCTCTGCGCCGCCCTGCAGGCGGATCTGGGCAAGAGCGAGGACGAGGCGCGCCTCACGGAAATCGGCGTGCTGCAGCGCAGCATCCGCCACGCCCTGCGGCACATGCGGTCGTGGTCGCGCACGCGCTGGGTGCACACGCCCGCCACGTTCTTCCCCGCCTTTTCCCGCGTGCGGGTGGAGCCGTACGGCTGCGCGCTCATCATCAGCCCGTGGAACTACCCCGTGCTGCTGGCGCTGGACCCGCTGGTGAGCGCTATCGCCGCCGGAAACACCGCCGTGCTCAAGCTCTCCGAATACACACCTCACACCAACAAGCTGCTGGCCCAGATGATTGCCGAGCGCTTTTCCGAGGACTACGTGGCGGTGCTGCAGGGCGGGCCGGACATTGCGCGCCAGCTGCTGCACGAGCCCTTCGACTGCATCTTCTTCACGGGCAGCCCCGCCATCGGGCGCGAGGTGATGCGCGCCGCCGCGGAACGCCTGATTCCCGTCACCCTGGAGCTGGGAGGCAAGAGCCCCTGCATTGTGGACGCCACCGCCAACGTGAAGCTCGCCGCACGCCGCATCGCCTTCGGAAAAATCATCAACGCCGGGCAAACCTGCGTGGCCCCGGACTACGTGCTGGTAGCCCGCGAGAAGAGGGACGCCTTTGTGCAGGCCTTCGCCGACGAGGTGAAGCGCATGCTCGGCGACGACCCGCTGCACAACCCGGACTACGCACGCATCATCTCGCCGGAGCACATGGCGCGTCTCGGCGCGCTCATGAAGGACGCGCGCGTGCTCTGCGGCGGCCGCGGCAGCATGGACACCATGCGCGTGGAGCCCACCCTGCTGGGCGGCGTCACCCAGCTCTCCCCCATCATGCGTGAGGAAATCTTCGGCCCGCTCCTGCCCGTGATTGAAATCAAGGATTTGGACGAGGCGGAGAGCATCGTGCGCGGCCTGCCCAAGCCGCTGGCCTGCTACATCTTCTCATCCTCCCTGCGCAACCGGCGCCGCCTGCTGCGCAGCCTCTCCTTCGGCGGCGGATGCGTGAACGACACCCTGCTGCACCTCGGCGTGCCCGGCCTGCCCTTCGGCGGCGTCGGCCCCAGCGGCATCGGCGCCTACCACGGCAAGGCCGGGTTCGACGCCTTCTCCCACCGCAAATCCGTCCTCACCAACACCACCTTGTTTGACATCCCCCTGCGCTACCTGCCGCTCACCGAACTCAAGCGCAAGGTGATACGCCTGATTACCAAATAGACCCGCCTTTCAGCGGATATCCGTTGATGGCACCGTTTCCTTCCAGAACCGAGGGTTCGGGAGGCTATTCCTCAATCGGGTCTTCCTCCAGAGCCTTGCGCATGGCCTGCATGGCGTAGCGGTAGCGGGAGGTGACGGTCGGCAGCTTGGTGGCGGTCATGTCCGCTATCTCCTGGAAGGTGTGCTCACCCCAAATTTTGAGGACAATCACCTCCGCGTACTCCTTGGGCAGGCTCTTGAGCAGCTTCTCCACACGCTTGCGCAGGTACTCGTCGTCCTCGGCGCAATGCAGCCAGGGCTCGTCGGCCTCGCCCTCCTTCATGCCGTCCTGCTCATGCTCGGCGTACTGCTTGCGGACCTCCTCACGGCGGCCCTTGTCCATGGCCTGGTGGCGGATGGCGGTATAGGTGTAGCTGAGCCACTGGGCGTTCTCGCCCTTGAAATTCCCGGAGTCCACCGCATGCACCAGCTGCACCAGCGCCTCCTGCATCACGTCCTCCGCATCCGCCTCGGAACGGGTCTGCTGGCGGGCATACAGCAGCAGGCGCGGCCCGTATTCCTGGAGCCACGCCGCCCAGTCCACCGCACCGTTGCGGCTTTCCTGCGGGTTCCCTGACGCTGCGTTCCTCATGAGCCCTCTCTAATCTAACAGGCGCACCATGCCCCTGCGTTTATCTAGACGGATTCTACCGCATCCCCGTTCAAAGGAAAATGAAAATCGGCACTGCGGGGCGCGCCCAGGCGGCGTTCGAGACGGCGAAAGGGCTTGACAAATGCGCGCACGCGCGTATAGTACGCCCGCGAACCGTTATGAAAGAACAGATAGCAAGCGTACAAGCAGAGGCCCTGGCGCGTATCGGCGGGATAGCCGATATGAAGGCGCTGGAGGAGGCGCGCGTGGCCGTGCTCGGCAAGAAGGGCACGCTCACCCAGCTGCAGCAGGGCATGAAGGATGTGCCCAAGGAGGACAAGCCCGCCGTGGGCGCCCTGCTCAACGAGGCCCGCGCCGCCATCACCGCCGCGCTGGACGCCCGCAAGGACGCGCTGCAGCAGGAGATTGACCGCGCGGCCGTGGCCGGGTGCGATGTGACCATGCCCGGCGCCACGCTTCCCGGCGGTGGCCTGCACCCCATCAGCATTGTGCGCGACGAGGCGGTGCGCATCCTGCGCCGCATGGGCTTCACGCTGGCGGACGGCCCGGAGATTGAGGACGAGTGGCACTGCTTCGACGCGCTCAACACGCCGGAGGACCACCCCGCCCGCAACGAGAAGGACACCTTCTACTTTGACAGCGGCAAGCTGCTGCGCACGCAGACCAGCACCGTGCAGGCCCGCGTGATGGAGAAGCAGGCCCCGCCCGTGCGCATCTTCTGCCCCGGCTCCGCCTTCCGCCGCGACGCCATCGACGCCACCCACCTCTCCGCCTTCAACCAGATTGAGGGCCTGTACGTGGACAAGCACGTGAGCGTGGGCGACCTCAAGGGCACGCTGGAATACTTCTTGAAGGCGCTGTTCGGCAGCGAGACGGCGGTTCGCTTCCGCCCGCACTTCTTCCCGTTCACGGAGCCGAGCTTCGAGATTGACGTGCTGCTGCAGGCGGCGGGTCAGGCCCCGCGCTGGATTGAAATCGCCGGCTGCGGCATGGTGAACCCCGCCGTGTTCGAGAACATCGACAAGGCCGCCGGAAAGCGCCTGTACAGCGATTGCACGGGCTTCGCCTTCGGCATCGGCCTGGAGCGCCTCGCCATGATCCGCTGGGGCATCCGCGATATCCGCCTGCTCATCGAGAACGATATCCGCTTCCTCGCCCAGTTCCAATAACCCCAACCCTTCCTTACCATGAACGTTTCACTCAATTGGCTTTCCCAATACATCGACATCGCGGACCTCGACACCCAGAAGATGGCCGACATGCTCACCTTCGCCGGAATCGAGGTGGAGGGCATCCAGCAGCGCGGCGTCACCACGGACAAGGTGGTGGTGGCCCAAGTGAAGGAGAAGGTGCCCGTGGAGGGCAGCGACCACCTCAACTGCTGCCAGGTGGACGCGGGGGAGGGTTCCCTGCGCCAGATTGTGTGCGGTGCCGCCAACTACAAGGTGGGGGACAAGGTGCCCTGCGCGCTGCCCGGCGCCATCCTGCCCGGCGGCTGGGAAATCAAGGAGGGCAAGATGCGCGGCGTGGCCAGCAACGGCATGCTCTGCTCCGCCTCCGAGCTCGGCCTGCCCGACAAGGAGCACGGCCTCTGGATTCTCCCGCAGGACTACGCCATCGGCACGCCCGTTCGCGAGTTCGTGAAGTCGGACACCATCTTTGAGCTGGAAATCACGCCGAACCGGCCGGACCTGCTGAGCCACTGGGGCATGGCGCGCGAGCTGGCCGGCATCACCGGCCGCGCCCCGCACGCCCCGGAATACAAGCTGGACACCGTGCCCGCCGGGGATTTCGTGAAGCTCTCCGCGCCGCAGGCATGCCCGCTCTACACCGCCACCCGCATCAAGGGCATCAAGATAGCCCCCTCCCCGGAGTGGCTGCAGGAGCGCCTCATCGCCATCGGCCTGCGCCCCATCAACAACGTGGTGGACATCACCAACTACGTGCTCTTCGAGCTGGGCCACCCGCTACACGCCTTCGATGCCGCCAAACTCACCGGCGGGCTGGACATCCGCTACGCCAAGGACGGCGAGAAGTTCACCAGCCTCATGGAGGAAGAGTACCAGCTCACGCATGAGGACCTGGTCATCTCCGATGCCAGCGGCGCCGCGCTCGCCCTCGGCGGCGTGATGGGAGGCCTGGATTCCGGCGTCACGGACGCCACCACGGACATCGTGCTGGAATCCGCGTGGTTCCAGCCCTCCGGCATCCGCTACACCAGCCGCCGTCTGGGGCTGGGCTCGGATTCCTCGTACCGCTTCGAGCGCGGGGCGTCCCCGTGGAACGTGGCGTTCGCCGCCGGGCGCGCCATCGAGCTCATCCTAGAGTGCGCGGGCGGCACGGCGGAGCCCACCATGGTGGCGGGCCAGGCCCCCTGCCTGGTGCCGGAGGACAAGGCCGCCAGCGCCAAGGTGGTGGCTCAGGGCACCAATGAAAAGATTTTCACCGCCCTCCACAACGTGGAGCTGGACTGGAAGGAGCTGGACATCATGACCAACGCCTCCATCCCCCACCTGGAGGCCGCGCGCATCCTCAAAAACCTCGGTCTGGAGGACAACGGCGACGGCTCCTGGGCATGCCCGCCCTGGCGCATCGACCTGAAGCGCAGCTGCGACCTGCTGGAGGAGGTGGTGCGCGTGTGGGGCATCGACAACATCCCCGCCACCAACACCGCCATCTACGTGGAGGAAAGCGCCAGCGACCGCGCCAACGACTACCGCATGCAGGTGTCCCGCAAGCTCGCCGGCGCCGGGTTCTGGGAGGTGCAGAGCTTCAAGCTCATCGCCGACAAGAGCATCGACCCCACCATCGCCAGCGTGGAGAACGCCCTGCCCATCAAGCCGCTTGTGGACGGCGACATCATCCGCGTGGCCCTGCCCATCTCGGAGGACCACTCCACCCTGCGCCCGTCGCTCGCCCCCGGCCTCATCGCCGTGGCCGCGCGCAACATCAACCAGGGCATGGAATGCCTACGCTTCTTCGAGTGCGGCCGCGTGTTCCGCAACACCGGCGGCGGCAAGGGCAAGGACATCGAGAACGAGGTGCTGGGCATCTTCATGGCCGGCAAGCTCACCCCCGCCAGCTGGGCCGCAACCAAGCCCGCAGACGTCCATTTCGAGCACCTGCGCGCCGTGGTGGACACCATCGTCCCCAAGGCGCAAATCACCCTTGTTCCCGCCAAGCAGGAGCGTGAAAACGCCGCCTACGGCGCGGATATCCAGATCAACGGCCAGGGCTGCGGATACTTCGCCCGCCTGTCGCTCTCCAAGTGCCGCGCGCTCGGCCTGCCCATGGAGTGCTACTACGCGGAGCTGGACCTCCGCAAGCTCCAGCAGGTGGCCACCGCTCCCTACAAGGCAGCAGACCTGCCGCAGTTCCCCGGCTCCGGCCGAGACGCCTCGCTAGACGTCCCCGCCGCCACCCGCAACGCGGATATCGTGAAGGCCGTGGAGGCCGCCAAGCAGAAGCTGCTGGTCTCCTTCAACCTCAAGGACGTGTTCTGCGACCCCACCGGCGAGAAGCTGCCCGCCGACCGCAAGGCCATGACCTATTCCTTCCTCTACCGCGACGAGAAGAAGACCCTCACCGCCGCAGAGGTGGACGCCGCCCACAAGCAGGTGCTGGACACCCTCGCCGCCAAGGTGCAGGGCCTCAGCTTCCGCTAAGCGGCAACCCCATTCCCCAAGCGGGCGCACGGCATTCCGTGCGCCCGCCTATTTTATGCCCCGAGGGTGAAATTTATGGGAATGGAAAGTAGAAATATATGGGAATAGAAAATGCGAATTTATGGGAATGAAAATTAAAAAAATATGGGAATGGGATTGACAAATCTATGGGAATTCCAAGGATGCCAGCACTTTCCCGCCAAGCCGCGTGCAAGCGTAGCGGACTACCGCGCCGCAAGGCGCGGCGCTATTCCCCAAATTGTAAATCGTAAATTGAAAATCATTGCCATCCCATAGCGCTCCTGTAGCGGAGCGCTAACCCGCATGGTTGCGGGGAGGGGACAGGGAAAATCGGGAATTTGGGGTTAGGATTTGGCTCGCATGTGTCCCATAGGGATTTGGAGAAAGGCGGGATTGGTATGCATTGATTGGTGCCAACGAGCGCTGTTAGTATGCGGGCGTTGGCGCTCATACGCCCCGCCATTCGGCGGGACTCTCTGCCGAGACGTACCAACG
>JAKSOT010000057.1 GCA_024405455.1 Akkermansia sp.
AAGACCGCGGCATCCACCCCACCAAGCGCGTGTTCGACAGCTCCAAAGTGAGCGACCACTTCGCCATCATCCCCACCGGAAACTTCGTCAACCTCACGGGAGACGCCGCCAAAATCTTCAACATGGTCGTGCAGCGCTTCCTGGGCGTGTTCATGCCCAACGCGGAGTACGAGGACACCGAGCGCACCACGATGGTGACCACCGCCAAGGCCAAAGACTACTTCCACACGCACGGCCGCGTGCAGCTCTCCGCAGGCTGGCGCGCCCTCTACGGGACCGACAAGAAGAAGAAGGACGAGCTCTGCCCGCTGGCCAAGGGAGAGACCGTGACCGCAGCCAAGGTGGAGGACGTGCAGGACACCACCAAGCCGCCCGCAGCCTACACGGAAGCCACCCTGCTCACCGCCATGGAGACGGCGGGCAAGCTGGTGGACGACGAGGACCTGGCGGATGCCATGAAGGAGCGCGGGCTGGGCACGCCCGCCACGCGCGCCGCCATCATCGAGGGTCTCATTTCCCAAGAGTACATCGTGCGCGACGGCAAGGACCTGGTGGCCACGCGCCGCGGCATGGACCTCATCGACCTGCTGGGCAAAATCGGTGTGAGCACGCTCTCCAGCCCGGAGCTTACGGGCGACTGGGAGTACCGCCTCAAGCAGATGGAGAACGGCAAGCTCAAGCGCAAGGATTTCATGAAGGAAATCCGCGCCTACACCACGGACATCGTCGATTCCGTCCGCAACTTCATGAAGGAGGGCAAGAACCCCGACCTCAAGGTCGCCTGCCCCGCTTGCGGCGCCAAGGGCCTCACCAGCCGCATCGACGCCGTCACCTGCAAGAACCCGGAGTGCAAGTTCCGCCTGCGCCGCATCCATGCGGGCCTGTCGCTCAGCGACGACCAGCTGGCCACGCTCGTGGAGGAGCGCGAACTGCCAGTGATGGACGGCTTCCGCTCAAAGTTCGGCAAGCCGTTCTCGGCGGGGCTGCGCCTGCTTGAACCCAAGACCGCGCGCGGCTCGTGGAAGGCGGAGTTCTACTTCGACGACGACGACCGCGAGGAGAAGAGGGAGGAGCAGACCGACGCGACATCCTGCGGCAAGGTTGCCGTGAAGGACCAGGGCAAGCTGGAGCTGATGGAGACCGAGAAATTCTGGACGGTGCCGGACTTCAAGACCGGGACCGACGCCAAGGGCTTCTCCATGGCCAAGACCATCCTGGGCAAGCAGATTACCAGGGAAATCGTGATGAAGGTGCTGGCGGACGGCAAGAGCGAGCTCATCGAGGGCTTTGTCTCCCAGCGCACGCGCCGCAGCTTTGATTCCTACCTGGTGCTGGATGTCAAGAAGGGCAACGTGGGCTGGGAGTTCCCGCCCCGCGAGGAAAAGCCCAAGGCCACCCGCCGTTCCAAGAAGGAGGGTGCCAAGAAGGAGGACGGCGACGCCCCCGCGCGCCGCTCCGCATCCGCCGCCAAGGCAAGCGGCGAGAGCGTGGCCACCGTCGCCGTCAAGGGCAAGGGCGAGCACTCCCTGCTGCAGACCGAGGACGAGTGGGTGGTGGACGGCCTGACCTTCGGCAAGTCCCGCAAGCCGCTCGCCATCCGCCGCGAGATGTGCAGCGTGCCCATCACGCAGGAGATGGTGACCCAGCTGCTGGCGAAGGGCAAGACCGAGCTCATCAAGGATTTCGTGAGCCGCAAGACCGGGCGCAAATTCGAGGCCTACCTGGTGCTGGACACCAACATAGGGCGCGTGGGCTACGAATTCCCCGAGCGCAAGTGAAAATAGTGTAGGAGGCCGCCATGCCGGGCTTTCTGAGCAGGCTGGACCGCTTCACCACGGGCATTGTCCTGGCGGTGCTGCTGGGGCTTCTGCTACCGTGCAGCGGCGCGGGCGCGGAGGTGTTCTCCTGGCTGACGAAGGCGGCGGTGGTGCTGCTGTTCTTCCTGTACGGGGTGAAGCTGTCGCGAGAGTCCGTGTGGGAGGGATTGCTGCATTGGCGTCTGCAGGGGCTGGTGGTGTTCGCCACGTTCATCCTGTTTCCCCTGCTGGTTCCGCTGCTGCGGCCCGTGCTGGAGCCGCTGGTGGGGTCCGCGCTGTTTGCGGGCCTGCTGTACGTGGCGTGCCTGCCGTCCACGGTGCAGAGCAGCATAGCGTTCACATCCGTGGCGGGCGGCAACGTGCCTGCGGCGGTGTGCTCCGCATCCGTGTCCAGCCTGCTGGGCGTGTTCACCACGCCCCTGCTGGCGGGCATCCTCTTCTCCACTACCGCGGTGGGGGACGGCGCGGCCATCGGCATGGACACCGTGCTGAACATCTGCGGGCAGGTGCTGCTGCCGTTCGCGTGCGGCCAGCTGGCGCAGCCGCTGCTGCGCGCGTGCGTGGGCAGGCACGCGCCGCTCGTCAAGCTGAACGACCAGGCGACCATCTGGCTGGTGGTGTACACGGCGTTCTCCAGCGCCACGGCCAACGGCTACTGGCAGCAGCTCGGCATGTACCACCTGCTGGGGCTGGTGGCGGCCAGCTGCATCATCCTGGGGCTGGTGCAGCTCATCCTGTACGGGCTGTGCCGCGCGCTGCGCTTCAACCACGCGGACCGCGTGGCCATCATCTTCTGCGGCTCCAAGAAGAGCCTGGCGGTGGGCGCGCCCATCATGCTGGCCATCTTCGGGCAGTTCGACAACAACCTGCTGCTGCCGCTGATGATATTCCACCAGGTGCAGCTCATGGTGTGCGCGCGCCTGGCCGCCGTCTGGAAACGCCGCGCCGCCGCACACGAACCCTCATAGACCACACACCGCCATGCTAGCCGAGCTCACGCATCCGTTCATCCGCTGGTCCAACCCGCACATTGTGGCGCTGGTGCTCACCGTGCTGGCAGCCGCCGCCGTGCTGTGGTGGGGCGCCAGGAAGCCGCAGGAGCAGCGCTTCCGCATCTGCCGCGTCATCGCGGTGGTCATCGCCCTCCAGTTCATCAGCGAGTTCTGCTGGCGCGCGTTCTCCGACGCCTACGGGGAGTGGCGCTACAACATGCCGCTGCACTTCTGCTCGTTCATGAGCATCGTGGCGTTCATCGCCCTGTGGTGGCGCAAGCGCTGGGCGTGCGCGCTGGTGTACTTCGCCGTGCTGACGGCCAGCATCCAGGCGCTCATCACCCCCGCCATGGCGGACGGCTACCCCAGCCTGCCCTTCTTCATCTTCTTCCTCTCCCACGGCCTGCTCATGGTGGTGGCGCTGGCCGTGCCCGTGCTCATCGGCTGGAGGGCGAGGGGGTACGACGACCTGCGGACCCTCGCGCTGATGAACCTGTACGTGGTGCTCATCATCCCGGTGAACATCTGGCTGGGCACAAACTACGGGTACACGCAGGGCGCCCCCCTGCCCGGCACCATCTTGGACTACCTGGGGCCCGCGCCGTGGTACTACCTGTGGGCGGAGCTGCCCGCGCTGGCCGTCTTCCGCATCCTGATGCTATTCGTGCACGACAAGACGGAGGAATGATTTTTTCCGCCACGCACCATGATGCAGCCACGCGGTGGATGGCTGGCTCTGCGCAAACGCGAGCGCGCCCGGCGGACGGCCGGACGCGCTCGGTATCGGAGGCGGCTGAAGGAAATCAGCAGCCCTTGAAGTGGATGATATCGCGCAGGGGCGTACCCTGGGGTGTGATGGCGTTCCAATCAAACTGCACGCGGTAGCTGTGGCGCGAGCCTTCCTCCTCCACGAAGACGAGGTCGATACCGCCCACGCCGGCATGCTGCTGCACGCCCTTGAGGCTGGCGATGTCCTTCAACGGCATGCGGACGGTGTACAGGGTGGGGTCTGCGGCATCGCGCTCCACCTTGTCGAACACCACCTTCTCATAGTCCTCGTTCACGGCGAAGGGGGCATCCTGGATATAGGCGTTCACGCACTTGAACTTGGCGTTGGTGTGGAACTTGAACACGAGCGTGTCGCCGTTCTCCAGCGTGAGCTCCTGGTCGGTCACCTTCACGTCCTGCTGCGAGGTGTAGAAAACGGTCTTGCAGCCCTTGGGTGCAAAGGTCTCGGAGGTGTCCAGAATCTTGCAGGAAGCCTTGGTGAGGTAGGTGGGCTTCATGCCGAAGGTGTAGTTGCCGGCGTTCATGAGCGGGGTGCCCATGGCCTTGTTCTGGTCCGGCGTGCCGTTGTTGTGCGGGAGGTTCAGTGCGTGGCCGAGCTCATGGGCGAGCCCGCCCAGGTACTTGGTGAGCAGGCGGCCCTTGGGCGTGTCGTCTCCCAGGTACTGGAGGTCGAAATCACCGTAGTCCATGGCGAACGCGGTTTTGCCCACGCCGTAGTAGGGCACGCCGCCGGGGTTCTCGTCGCTGAACTTGTCGTCCAGCCAGGTGGGCATGAGGATGAAGGTGTGGCCGCTGCGGTGCTTCTCCGGGTGTGCAGCGAAGTATTCCGCGATTTCTTCCTGGACCTTGCCGTGGCCGCCGCTGTAGGGGTAGTCCTTGTGGGGGAGCCTGCCCTTGATGGTGATGATGTCCACGTTGCCGTTGGGCAGCGTGGCCATGCCGAAGGAGCGCGCGCCGAAGCCGTATCTCTGCATAGCCTGGCCGTAGAACTGCTGCACGTAGGTGAACAGCTCGCTGAGGCGGCGCTCATGGTCCCTGGCGGGCTGGAAATCGCAGCCGTAGAAGTAGACGATGTTGAGCTGGTGCTCGCTGGGGGCGAGCTGGATGCTGTCCGCCAGCTTGGCCTTGGCGCCTTCCGAGAAGTTCTGCGGAATGTCTACGGCGGATGCGGAGAGCGGCAGCATGGCCGCCAATGCGGTGATGGATAATATGGTCTTGGTGTTCATGGTGGGAATGATGAGTGAAGGTTAGCAGCCCTTGAAGGATTTCACCTCAAGGAAAGGCGTGCCCTTGGCGGTGATATCCGCCCAGTTGAAGGTGACGCGGCAGGTGTAGCGGGTGCCGTCCAGCTGGACGAAGACGAGATCGATGCCGCCCACGCCCTTCTGCGCCTTTTCCCCGCGCAGCTCCTTGGCGCCGTCCAGCGCGGCGATGGCATCCAGGGGTATGCGCAGGAGGCACTCGCCGTTCTTACGCTTCACATCGGTGAATGCCACCTTCTCGTAATCCTGGTTCACGGCAAAGGGGGCATCCTGGATGTAGGCGTTGACATGCTTGAAATGGCCATCGGCGCGGAAACGGAGCACCAGCGCGCCGTCCTTCATCTTCAGCTGCGGGTTCTCCACCGTCACGGGGCTGTTGGAGGCGTAGAAGGCGGTGTTGTCGCCGACGGGGGCGAAGGTTTCCGAGCGGTCGAGGATGCGGCAGGTGGCCTTGGTGAGATAGGTGGGCCGCATGCCGAAGGTGTAGTTGCCGGCCCCCATGAGCGGCGTGCCGAGCTCCTTCATTTCCTGCGCGGTGCCGTTGTTGTGCGGCAGGTTGAGGCCGTGGCCCAGCTCATGGGCCATGCCGCCGAACCACTTGGTGAGCAGGTGCCCCTGCGGCGTGTTTTCCCCCAGGTGGCGCAGGTCGAAATCCGCATAGTCCAGGGCATAGCAGGTCTGGCCCACGCCGTAGAAGGGCACGCCGCCGGGGTTGGCGTCGCTGTACTCGGCATCATGCCAGGTGGGCATGAGAATCAGGGTGTGGTGGCTGCGCTTCTTCTCCGGGTGCGCGGCAAAGTAGGCGGCAACCTCCTGCTGCACCTTGCCGTGGCCGCCGCTGTACGGGTACTCCTTGTGGGGCAGCCTGCCCTGGATGGTGATGATGTCCACGTTGCCGTTGGGCAGCATGCTCAGGCCGAAGGAGCGGGGGCCAAAGCCGTTGCGCTGCATTTCCCTGGCGTAGAACTGCTGCAGGTAGAGAAACAGCTCGCTGAGACGACGCTCGTAGTCCTTGGCCGGCTCGATATCATTGCCGTAGAAATAGACGATGTTGAGCTGGTGTTCCGTGGGGGCCAGCTTCACGCTGTCCGCCAGCTTGGCCTTGGCTTCTTGGGAGAAATGCTGCGGGATGTCGACGGTAGATGCCGAGAGCGGCAGCAGGGCCGCCAGCGCGGCGGTGATGAATGTTGTCTTGGTGTTCACGGTGTGGAAAGATTGGTGTTACCTAGAAAAAAGCCACCGTACGGCATGCCGTGACGGTGGCTTGGCAAAAGGGAAATCCAGGTTCACATGCAGGCGCGCA
Organism: Akkermansia sp.; assembly: GCA_024405455.1. Classification (GTDB taxonomy): domain Bacteria; phylum Verrucomicrobiota; class Verrucomicrobiia; order Verrucomicrobiales; family Akkermansiaceae; genus Akkermansia. The sequence goes on from JAKSOT010000057.1 coordinate 6,164, forward strand.
GACGCGCCACGATGTTGTCCTTGGAGGTGGCACCCACGATGGTGTCCACCAGCTCGCCGTTCTTGAAGAAGAGGAGCGTGGGGATGGTGCGGATGCCGAAGCGGGAGGCCAGGTTCTGGTTGCCGCCCTCGTCCACGTTGGCCTTGCCCACCTTGGCGGTGCCGGCCATTTCCGTGGCGATTTGGTCCACCACCGGGGAGATCATCTTGCAGGGGCCGCACCATGTGGCCCAGAAATCCACCAGGACGGGGACGGGGGACTTGAGGACTTCCTCCTCGAAGTTGCTTTCTGTGATTTGAAGTGCCATAGTAGCTATCAGACGCAATGCCGCGCCGGATTGTTCAAAGGTTACTCTTCCTCCTCTTCCTCGTCGGAGGAGCTTTCCTCGGTGGCGGAGTCTCCCTCGTCGTCGGCGGAGACATCCACGGCGGTGCCGTCGGACGGCCAGCCGAAGACGGGCTCTGTGACGCGCTCGATGTGCTGGTCGATCACGAACTGCTGGTAGCAGAAGACGAGCATGAGAACCACGGCGATCCATGAAGCCACAATCAGCCAGGTGGGCGTGGGCTTCTCCTCCTCATCATCAACGGCGGCGGTGCGGGGTCCGAAGCCGGCGGGCTTCACAAAGCCGCCGGGCAGGGTGGAGGCGCCGGGCTTGGCCAGGGGCACCGTGGCGGTGGGCATGGAAACCGTGGGGCTGGGCTTGGCGGCCGGAGTTGCCGGGGTGGTTGCCGGGGTTGCACCGGGAGCCGCAGGCTTTGCGGGCACGCTCAGCGGAACCGTGGGCTTGGGAGCGGCGGGCTTTGCGGGCACGCTCAGCGGAACCGTGGGCTTGGGGGCCGCGGGCTTGGCCGGCACGCTCAGCGGCACCGTGGGGGTGAGGCGCGGGGCGGCGGGCTTGGTGGGTGCGCTCAGCGGGGCCGAGGGCGTGAGACGGGGTGCTGCCGGAACCCCGGGCGCTGCGGGGGGCTTGGGAGCAGAAACGGGAGTGGGTGCTGCTGGCGGTGGTGGAGGCGTGCTCATAATGTTAGTAAAGTCTGGTGTGCGCGGATTGCGCGTTTCCTATATTATGCATTTTTCGAGTGGCATTGCAAGCGGAAAACGCAAATGAGGCGATTTTTTTGCGGGAAACTGGCAATTGGGGCTATTTGGCATCCTTTCGGGGCGGTTCCTGCTGGGCGCGGTAGAGGGCGGGCTTGCCGCCGGGCTCCAGAGGCTGCTGCCAGGAGTCGTCCTTTTCCACCTTCAAGGTGCGGAAGAGTGCAACATCTCCCTTGCGAGCCTTCAGGAAGTGCCCGAGATTGGGCTTCACGCCGCCGTATTCCGTCCACGGCTGTTCGCCGGTGCGGTAGCGCAGCAGGAAATCGATGCCATACCCCTTGTGGCGGGTGATGTTGAATGCGTAGTCCATCATGGAATACGCGCGGGCGGTGCTTCCCGCCAGCATTTCCTGCTGTCCCCACTCCAGGAGGTTGAGAATGTAGTAGGAGGCCCAGTTGTTGAGCATGCGGTTGGGCATGCCGTCGCCGGGGTAGGCGCGGCGCATGAGCGCCTCCGCCTCCTCGTGGCGCTGCAGCACCATGAGCGTATCCACCAGCATGGGCACCATGAACAGCTGGTGCGGGTTGCCCTCCAAAGCCCGGCGAATAACGTGCTCGCGCTGCTCCACGGTCTCGCCGGAGGACATGATGCGGAAATACTCGTCCACAAGCCCGGAGGCGGGATAGCTCTCCAAGACGTCCGCCAGCAGCGCATGGCGCACGGCGTGGTTCTTCAACCTCAAGGCGTCCGACTGCTCGTCGCCGATGCGGGTCAGTTCATTGTCGGCGTGAACCAGCTCATTGTAGCGCCACTGCGCCTTCCAAGCGGGCCAGAGGTGCGGCGCCAGGCTCACGCAGAAGGCCGCCGCCCCCAGCAGCACCGCCGCCTGCAGGCAGGTGCCGAGCCGGCCCTGCACCTTGACCTGCACGCATGATGCACTGCTGCCCTCCGCCCAGTTGCGGTTGGAGAACATGCCCTCCCGGCTGTGCGGGAACGGGGAGGCCAGCATGCCGCAGGCAAAGGCGGTCATGGTGGCCAGGGAAAAATCATGCCACACGAAATCCAGCACGGCGCAGCAAGCCATGCATCCCAGGGTGATGATGGCCATGGCGGCCTTCACGCGGCGGGCGTTGGAGACGAATTCGGAAGCCATGGCGCGCAAGCCGGCCACCAGGTGCGCCACAATGACGAACACCATACACGCCAGGCCGATGAAGCCGTAGTCGCACCACGCCTGCAGGTACTCGTTGTGGGCAAAGTTGGGCCATTGCCACTCGTTGAAGAAAGGGGTAATCATCCAACCTGCGGAAGAAGCGCCGTAGCCCCAGGGCGGGGCGTCAGATGACACCGAGCAAACCAATTCCCAGATATAGAAGCGCAGGTGGGAATCGATTTGGGAGACCGCTGCGAGCCAGCTGCCGCCAAAGAAGAATTCATACACGGAGATGCAGATGCCCGCCACCAGGACGGCGGCCGTCACAAAGCCTCCCCAGCCTAGCTTGCGCTCCGAGAAAATATGGAAAACCAGCCACAGGGCCAGCCCCAGGAACACGATAAGCGGCAGCAGCAGGTACACGGATCGCGTGTCGCAGCAGAAGGAAAGACCCACCCCGCACAACCCCACCAGGGCCATCAGCCACACATACCAACGCCGCGGCTCCGTCCAGAGCCACCGCATCACCGGCAGGGCTCCGCACAGCATCAGGAACATGCCGGCAAAATTCTTGTACACGTACAATGTGGTGGGCAAGCTGCCGCCACCGGTCAATCCCCGGGACGGGCGTCCGAACCACTCCGGGCAAGCGCCGGGCTGCTTGGCTACATAGTAGGCGCCCGCATTGAGCAGCAGGGCTACCGTGAGAATCAGGCCGATGCCCTTGGCGCGGTCGTTCTGGGCCACCAGCATGCCGGCGGCATAGAACACAATGCAGCCGCATATCAACCCGCTCTCCCGCCATGAATCCACCACGCTGAAGCTGCACGCGCAGCGCGCCAGGAAATACGCCCCCACGGCAAACGAGCACCAGCCCAGCCAGCGCAGGGCCACCACCCTGCCGCCGCACAGCAGGCCGCACACCGCCAGCAGCACCGCCAGCACCAACCCGCACAGAACCGGAAGGTAGGTGCATGCGTCCGCATTTACCGTGCTCATGGATGCCAGCCAGGTGAGAACCAGCACGATTCCCGCCGCGCGGCCGCACCATGTGCCTGAAAGGCGATTGCTTCTATGGGGTGTTTCCATGTCGGCAAGAATAGCAGAACAATCATCCCCACGCAAGCCGCGAATGGCACTATGCGCTTGACTGCACGCTGAAATTGTGCCAGAGTCGCACGCGGAATGAAGATTGCGCTTGCATTGACCGACCAGAGTTTCGCCGCCACCAAATCCGTGGGAATATTCAATGTGTCCCTGGGGTTGGCGCACGGGCTGGCGCAATGCCCGGGGGTGGATGAGCTGCACATTCTGGGCAACTGCGAGTGCAGCGCGCACCTTCAGGGCGCTCCCGCGCACGTGCACGTGCACTTGGCGGACAAGGCCGTGCCGCGGCGGCTAGGCCGCGTGTGGTGGGACCAGGTGGGCGTGTGCAACGCCATACGCCGCATAGGGGCGGACTGGGCCATCCTGCCCAAGGGGTTTCCCCCGTACTTTCCCAGCATGGGCGGCACACGCCTGGCATGCTACCTGCATGATGTGAACTGGGAATACTACATGGGACCCACCGCGCCGGGGGATTCCCCCTTCCCCAGGCACGAGCTGCTGTACTTCCGCAACCTGGGCATCCGCGCGCTGGAAGTGGCGGACCTGGTGCTGACCTCCACGCATTTCAACGAGACGCGCTACCACGCCTACGTGCCGCAAGCCAACGTGGCGGTGGTGGGGATAGGCTTCGACGAGCCCGCGCGCGCCGCCATGCACACCGGGCGGGACATCCTGTTCTACGTGTCCCCCTTCCCGCACAAGCTCACCACGCTGGGCATCCAAAGGCTGCAGGCCTGGCTGGCGCAGCGGGAGGATGCCGCCAACATCCGCATCCACCTGTTGGGGCGGCTGCCGGAGGGCACCGCCCTGCCCTCCGCGCAATGGATCCACCACGGGCGCATGCCGCAGGAAGAGATGGAGCGCATCATGCATGAAGAGTGCCGCGCCGCCGCCTACTTCTCCGCATACGAGGGATTCGGCATGCCGCCGGTGGAATGCCTGCGCAGCGGGCTGCCCTGCGTGGCATCCGACCTGCCGCCCATACGCGAGAACATCCCCGCCCGCTACCTGTTCGACAATGCGTCGGAGGAGTCGTTCATCCGTACGCTCAACGCGGTGTATGACAATTCCGGCACGGCGGACACCCCGGCATACCCCACATGGAAAGAGGTGGCGGCGCGCTGCGTGACCGCCATGGGAAAAGCATGAATTCGCTTGCAACTTCCAAGGACAAGTGATACAATGCGCCGCCTTTCCGGAAATGCCTAACATTTGCGCCATCTTCACCCACTTTGCAGGCCCGCAGCGCACGCTGACGTGCCTGGAGAGGCTGGCGCTGCAAACCAGGCGGCCCGACAGCATCATCGTTGTCAACAACAGCACCCCCCAGGACCCCGTGCTGGAGCAAATCCGCAGGCTGGATGCCCAACTGTTCGCCCCCGGCACCATCCACATCCTCCAGATGGAGGCCAACCTGGGCAACGCCGGCGGTTGTTCCCGCGGGCTCACGCACGCCTTTGAAAAACTGCATGCCGACTATGTGTGGGTGCTGGACGACGACTCCTGGCCGCGCCCGCACACGCTGGAGGCCCTGCTGGCGGTGCCGGACGCCCCGGACCTGGTTCGCATGAGCCTGGTGATTGACCCAGTCAAGGGGGATGAGCTGAGCTGGCCGCTCACCATCGCCACCGGTTCGGAGAAGCTCCCGTGGGAAAACGCCATGGTGCGGGACGAGCTGCCGGAGGGCAACGCCATCCCCAGCCGCGGAGGCTGGCTGGGTGCCTTGTACCCGCGCGCGGCGTGGGAGAAGGCCGGCGTACCCACGGAGGAGCTGTTTATCCGCGGGGAGGACGAAGAATACCCGTGGAAAGTGCGCAACGCCGGATTCCGTTTCGTGACCGTGCGGGATTCCGAGCTGGAGCACCCCTCCGCCAAGCGCCCGCTCATCCGCTACCGTATCGGCACCAAGTCCTTCTTCTACGAGCCGGGGCTGCCCATCTCCCGGGTGTACTACAAGGTGCGCAACTGGGCATGGCTGCAGCGGCTGCGCATGCCGCACAACTACCCGCACCGCCTGGCAGCCTGCGCGGCGTACCTGGTGCTGGCCTGCAACGGTATGCTTGCGGCCGGGGATTTTCACCTTCGCCACGTGTACATCCTGCTGCGCGCCCTGCACAACGGGTTCTACGGCAAACTGCGCCCCTTCTGATTTTTTTCGCACATTGGCAAAAATTTGTCTTTACAAACGGAAAAAATCGGCTATCATTCGCTCCGCGAAATCCAAGGTTTATATCAACCTCTAACCTCTAACCAGTATCAACATCATGAAAGTTCTTTCCTCACTCGCCTCCATGAAGCGCCGCCATGCCGACTGCCAGATCGTCAAGCGCAAGGGCACGCTCTACGTCATCTGCAAGAGCAACCCCAAGTTCAAGGCCCGCCAGGGTGCCACCGCCGGCACGCGCCTGAGCAAGAAGGGCGTCAAGTAACCCTTTTCCCACCCTGCCCCGCTGTTTACAGGCGGGGTGTCACGCAAAGACCGGCCGGCATCCTGTGCCCCGGTCTTTTTGCATACAGGCGGCAAGCCATGGAAAACACCGTACGCACGCAAATCCTGGAGCTCGGGGACTTCACCTTCGAGAGCGGGGAGACGCTGCCGGGCATACGCCTGGCGTATGAGACGTACGGCACGCTCAGCGAGAAGAAGGACAACGCGCTGCTGCTGTTCCACGCGCTCACGGGCAGCCACCACGCGCATGGGTACAACGATGACCTGCCGGAAGCCGGCAGCTTCTGGCGCCAGGAGAATTTTGAGGGCTGGTGGAACCTCATGATCGGCCCCGGCAAGCCGCTGGACACAGACAAGTACTTCATCATCTGCGTCAACTACCTGGGCAGCTGCTACGGCAGCTCCGGCCCCGCAGACATGGCGCCGGACGGCGAGCCGTGGGGCAGCCGCTTCCCCATGGTGAACGCCAACGACCAGGCTCGCGCGCAAATCAAGGTGCTGGACCACTTCGGCATCGACCGCTTTTACATGGTTGGCCCCAGCCTGGGCGGCATGATTTCCCTGTGCGTGGCCAACCTGTGGCCGGAGCGCATCAAGAGCGTCATCATCATCGGCAGCGGGTACAAGCCCCAGATAGACCACCTGCTCTGCGGCTTCGAGCAGGTGCTGGCCATCGAGCAGGATCCCGCCTACAAGGCCGGGCGCTACGCGCTCTCCGCACCGCCGCTGCATGGGCTGGCGCTGGCGCGCATCATCTGCCACAAGCTCTTCACCTACCAGCGCGGGCTCGCCAAGCGCGCGCGCAAGGGCGTGGCAGACTCCAAGGGCATGCTCACCTGGTACAAGCCGCGCCGCAACACGGAAAGCTACATGCTCCACCAGGGCACCAAGTTCGCCCTGCGGTTCGATGCCAACGCCTACATCCGCATCATCGAGCTGTGGACCGGGTTCGACTTCGCCGCCTTCAGCGGGCTGGGGGACATAGACGCCGCCTTCAAGCGCCTGGCGGAGCACAAGATTCCCTTCATGCTCTTCTCCATCAGCACGGATTGCTGCTTCACGCCGCGCTCCGTCTCCCTCTTCCACCGCCGCCTGCTCAAGAACGGGGTGGATTCCCGCTACAAGTGCATCCGCTCCATGAAGGGGCATGATTCCTTCCTGCTGGAGCCGGAGCTCTACCAGAAGGAGATTGCGGACTACCTGAACCGCTGACCGCGCGCATTCGGCGGGCTTTTTTTGCGAATTTCGGCATTTGCCGCTTGCATGCCCCCGTTTTCCGTGGTATATTACGCGGGTAAACCGAAATTTACATCACAGCTATGAAAGTATCTTACAAAAACGGAAAGCGGGGGTTCACCCTTATCGAGTTGATGGTGGTTATCGCCATTCTCGCCAGTATGGCCGTGATCGGCGGCAACGCCTACCTCAGCCACATGAAGGATGGTGACCGCCAGGTCGCGCAGTCCAACCTGCAGTCCGTCCACAAGATCCTCGGACAGTTCAAGACCGACTACGGCAGCTACCCGTGCGACAACACGGCCGAGCAGCTGCAGGAGGAGAAGCCGGACCTCAACTTCGGCGAGCTCACCGGCGAGTTCTCCAACTGCTACTACCGCCAGGTCTTCTACAGCTCCGCCAACGATTCGGAGAAGCCCTTCTTCGCCAAGCTCGCCGTGGCCGGCAAGGCCACCAAGGAGGCCGATGAGCGCCTGGCCAACGGCTCCGCCCTCGCCCGCGGCGAGAACGCCATGTCCTACGTGCTGCGCAAGGGTTCCGACGACCCCAACCGCAAGGAGCCCGTGGGCAAGAACAACGTCCCGCTGGCTTTCTGCAGCATCTACCCCACGGACACCCCGTACCCCGGCACGGACATTGTGTTCGATATGTCCTCCTACGATGGACAGGCACTGGTCCTGTTCGGCGACGGTTCCGTGAAGAACCTCAAGGATGTGCTTGAGGAGGACGAAACGGACGAGGCCAAGGGCACCATCCAGAAGGGCAAGGACATCTTCCCGGCCACCAAGCGCGGCCGCGATGTGGCGGGTGACTACCTCATCCTCGCCCCGGAGCTGTAAAGCCCCCGCGCAAGAGATTTCAAACCGCAGCCCGCATCGGGCTGCGGTTTTTTGTGCGCCGCCACCGGAGCGTTATGGGACGGCAGTGATTTAAGATTTGGGATTTGTTTGTTAGCAAGCGCGGCGTGTGTACACACATGGCGTGGTTTGGCGGCGGGTGTACACACAAGGCGTATCTGGAGGGACTCCAGATACGCCTTGGAAGTTTCCCGCGCGGAGCGCGGCTCTATTTACAAATTGTCAATCGTCAATTGTAAATTGTAGATTCTTTTACTTTCTGCGCTTGGGCTGCGCCTTCTTGGCAGGCTTGGCAGCGGGCTTCTTGGCGGGCTTGGCTGCCTTCTTGGGGGCGAGCTTGCGCTCCTTCTGCTCCCAGCTCCAGTCCCAGCGCTCCAGGTTGGCGATGCTGGCGGCCAGCAGGTCCACGCAGGCCTGCACGTCGCCCTTGTGGGCCATTTCGATGCTCTGGTGCACGTTGCGCACGGGGATGGAGAGGGCGCCGCAGATGGAGCCGCCCGCGGCGAACTTCTGCAGGGCGCCGGCATCCGTGCCGCCGGCGGAAAGGAGCTCCAGCTGGTAGGGAATCTTGCCCTCCTCAGCCAGGGCCACCATGTACTTCACCACGCGGCTGTCGGTGATCATGGTGCTGTCGTACACCTTCACGCCCGCGCCCTTGCCCAGCACGGTGCACTTGTCGTGCGCGCCGCTGCCGGGGGTGTCGAACGCGATGGTGGTGTCCAGCGCGAAGGAGAAGGTGGGCTGGATGGCGAGGGTGGACGCCTGGGCGCCGCGCAGGCCCACTTCCTCCTGCACCGTGAACACGGCGTACAGGTCGTACATGGGGGTGATGCCGGCCTTCTTGAGCTGGCGCACGGCCTCCACCAGCATGTAGCAGCCGCCGCGGTTGTCGATGCTCTTCACGTTCACGCAGTCGCCCATCTCCACGAGGTCGCCCACGCGGGTGATGCAATCGCCCGCGGAGGCCCACTTCTCCACCTCCTTCTTGGTCATGCCCACAGCCACCACGTAATCGGTGATGGCGGGCATCTTGGTGCGCTCGTCGGGCGTCATCACGTGGATGGGCTTCACGCCCATGCAGCCGGGGAGGTCCTTCTTGCCGTGCACCACCACGCGCTGCGCGGTGAGCGTCTTCGGGTCGAACCCGCCCAGCGGCAGGATGCGGATGAAGCCGTCGTTGTCGATGTGGCGCACGATGAAGCCGATTTCATCCATGTGGGCGGCGCACATGATGCGCTCGTCGGAGCTCTTGCCCTTGATGAGGGCAATCACGTCTCCCACGTTGTCCACCCACACGTCGTCGGCCAGGGGAGCCATCTCATCGATGATGATCTGACGGATTTCGTACTCGAACGCGGGCGCGCCTGTCGCCTCGCACAGCTTCTTGAAAAGCGGAATGTTCATAACAGGCACTACTTTACTCCCCGCACGCGGGGATTGCAAGG
>JAKSOT010000058.1 GCA_024405455.1 Akkermansia sp.
AATGGGCGGGAGGATACAACAAGGTGAACTCGCAGGTGAAAGCGCTGGTGTGTGCCGTGGTGGCGAGCGTGCTGATGGGCACGCTGGGCGTGTTTGTGAAGGAGTCGCAATGCGCGGCGCAAACCTGTTCCTTCGTGCGCTTCGCCATCGGCCTGCTGCTGGTGCTGCCCTTGTTCCTGCTGCGGCCGGGCAGCAAGGCGTTTTCGTGGCAGTCGGTGGTGTCGGGCATCGGCATCAGCCTGTGCATCCTGTTCTACTTCTACGCCATCTGCGGGCTGTCCGTGGGCGTGGCGGCGCTGCTGCTCTACACGGGCCCGGTGTTTGCGGCGGCGGGCGAGGCGGTGATTCGGCGGCGCATGCCGAGCGCGCGCGATTTCCTGTTGATGCTGGCCTCGCTGGTGGGCATCGCCCTGGTGTGCGGGCCGAGCGTGGGCGCGGGCGGTCAGGCGCTCGACGTGGTGTACGGCATCCTCTCCGGCGTGTGCTACGCGGCGTATATCCTCTTCAACCGCCTGATACCCGGCAACGTGACCATGCTGCAGCGCACGTTCTGGCAGTTCGCGGCGGGCGTGGCCGTGCTGGCCGGGCCGTTCCTCATGCAGGAGAGCCCGCTGGAGCACGTGGACACGGGCTGGCCGCACCTGCTGTGCATCGGCGTGCTGCAGGGCTTCCTGGTGCTGCTGCTGGTGGCCTACGCCGTGAAACACCTCTCCGCCATCCGCTACGGCACCATCGCCTACGTGGAACCCGTGCTCGCCGTCGCCCTCGGCTGGCTGGTCTACCAGGACACCATGAGCCCGCTGCAATGGCTCGGCGTGGTGCTGGTGCTGGCCGCCTCCGCCGCGCAATCCCTCCTGCCGCAAAACGGGCAGAAAACTTCTTCCTCTCCACAACATGACTGACATCCCTGAAAGCGAACCCTCCCTGCATTGCCTGGACCTCCATGCCGCGGGCGAACCCTGCCGCGTGCTGCGCGACGCCCGCCTCACCGCCGTGCCCGGCGCCACCATGCGCGAGCGGCTGGACTACGTGAAGGCGAACCTCGACGAGCTGCGCAGCGCCATCATGCGCGAGCCGCGAGGCCACGAGGCCATGTTCGGCTCCATCATCATGCCCCCGGCCACGCCGGATGCAGACGTGGGCGTGCTCTACATCTGCCCCGGCGGCTACCTGGACATGTGCGTGCACGGAACCATCTGCACCTGCCGCGCCGCCGCCGAGCTGGGGCTGCCGCTGCACGACCCCGGCCGCGTGGTCATCGACGCCGTGTGCGGCCGCATCACCGGAGAGTTGCAGCGCGATGCACAGGGCAGGGCGAAAACAGTCACCATCCAGAACGTGCCGTCCTTCGTGTACACGCCGGAGCCGGTGATGCTGGAGGTGGCGGGACTGGCGCGCCCGGTGCCGGCGCACGTGGTGTTCGCGGGCAACTTCTTTGTGCTGGTGGACTACGCCGCGCTGGGGCAGGACCCCGCGCTGCTGGAGAACCACCCCGCGCGCGACCTGCAGGATCTGGGCATCGCCATCCGAGATGCCGCCAACGCCGCCGTCAAGGTGGCCCACCCCACCAACCCCTCCACCAACGAAATCACCCTCACCGTCCTCTACGAACGCAAGGGAACCGACCCCAAGCACATGCGCAACGCCGTCGTCTTCGGCGAGGGCCAGATGGACCGCAGCCCCTGCGGCTCCGGCACCTCCGCCCTCATGACTCTCCTCCACCACCTCGGCGAGCTGGAGCTCAACCAGCAGATGGTTTCGGAATCCTACATCGGCTCCGTCTTCCACGGCGAGCTGCGCGACGGCGGCACCGTCGGCCCCTACAACGCCGTCGTCCCCCGCATCACAGGACAGGCCTTCCTCACCGGCCGCAGCGAATTCTTCCGCGAGCCCGACGACCCCTTCCGCAACGGGTTCTCCGTTTAGCGCCGCGCAACCCCTGAAAAAAAGCCGCACCCCGCATGCCAAACGCGTGCGGGGTGCGACCCAACTTACTACCTATGAAACTCAGTCCCTCCTTGTCTAGCGGGCCGCGAATGCTCTCTCCTTCATTCGCAACCGGAAGAACCGATGAAGGGTAGACACCGCCCGCGGCAAATGTGTTCAAATTTTTTTGAAGGGAGGGAATACCTTGCCCCTCGAGCGGCTTTCCACTGAAAAAACTTCTCGTTTCTCGGTTTTTTTTCAATATACTGAAAAAACTTCTTGCAAAGTTGCGTGATGTGGCGTAATATCAACACCGAAAGGCAGATAAAATGATAGAGCGACCGACCTATATCCGCCAGATGAAGGATTTTCAGGACAAGGGCCTGATCAAAATCCTGACGGGAGTGCGGCGCAGCGGCAAGTCAACGCTTTTCGAGCTATTCCGGCAGGAACTGCGCCGGCAGGGCGTGGAGGAGGCGCAGATGCTGGGCATCAACCTGGAGGACGTGGCGAACGAGCCGCTGCTGGACTACCACCGGCTCCACGACTACATAGCGGAGCGCATGTTGCCGGACAAGCGCAACTACGTGTTCCTGGACGAGGTGCAGAACGTGCCGGACTTCCAGCGCGCGGTGCGCAGCTTGATGGACCGCGGCAACATAGACCTCTACCTCACCGGCTCGAACTCGCACCTGCAATCCGGGGAATGGGCCACCTCCATCGCTGGGCGCTATGTTGAAATCCACGTGCTGCCGCTTTCCCTGAAAGAATACGCGGAAGCCCGGCCGGAGCTGCGCGGGCATCCGGACGACCTATACGATGCCTACCTGCACGACACCGCGTTCCCGCAGGCCACGCATTTCGATGCCGACCGCCATGCGGAGGAAACCGCGCGCTATCTGGAGGACCTGTACCACAGCATTGTCGTCAAGGATATCGCCGCCAACAAGGGAATCCGCGAAATCGCGCGCCTGGAGCGCGTGCTCGCCTTCATGGCCAGCGCCATCGGCTCGGAAATATCCGTGAAGAAGATAGCGGACACCATGGGGTCGGATGGCGTCAAGGTATCCGTCAACACCGTGGAGAGCTACCTCCAGGCCTTCCGTGACTGCTACCTGCTGTACAAGGTGGACCGCTACGATGTAAAGGGGCGCAAGCTGCTCAAGACCCTCAACAAGTACTACCTTGTGGATTTGGGTTTGCGCACGCTGCTGATGGGGCTGAACCGGGAGGACACCGGGCACATGCTGGAGAACCTGGTGTATTTCGAGCTGCTGCGCCGCGGCTGGCGCGTCACCGTCGGCAAGGTGGAGCGCTGGGATGCTGAGACGCGCAGGACAAAGTCGATAGAGGTGGATTTCGTGGCCCGCAAGGGCAGGGCCGTCTCCTACTACCAGGTGAGCGAAAGCGTCATCGACCCCGCCACGCGGGAGCGCGAGCTTGCATCCCTGCAGGCCATTCGCGACAACCATCCCAAGTACATCCTCACGCGGGACCATTCCACCGCGGACTACGGCGGCATCCGCCACATCAACGCGGTGCGCTGGCTCTTGGGGGAGGAATAGGGGACCCATCCCGCGCCTACCTCCACTGGGCGAGGCGCTGGAGCTTCTTCTTGAGTGTGAGCTTGGCGGCGGAGGACACGCGGTCCGTGAAGAGGAAGCCGTCTAGGTGGTCGCACTCGTGCTGGAGGCAGCGCGCCAGCAGGCCGCCGCAGTCGATTTCCAGCACCGTGCCGTCCAATTGGGGCAGGGTGGCCTTCACGTGGTCGAGGCGGCTGACGTTGGAGCGGATGTCGTGCACGCTGAGGCAGCCTTCCGTGAAGAGCTGCTGCTTGCCGTAGGGTTGGAGCGTGGGGTTGATGAAGACCAGTGGCATGATGCCGGCCACGGGGCGGACCTCGCCGTTGACGGTGGCGGTTTCCGGCTCCGCGCCCTCTTCTGGTTCGTCTTCCTGGGTGTCGATGACGACGAGGCGGAGATTGACGCCGACCTGGGGAGCGGCGAGGCCGATGCCGTTGGCCTCGTACATGGTTTCGAGCATGTTGGCGGCGAGCTCGCGGAGGGAGTCGTCCACCGTTTCCACGGGCTTGCTGACCGCGCGGAGCACGGGGTCGCCGTATTGTTTGATGTCAAGCAGCATGGCAGGTGAAAGGGATTATGGTTGCGCGGGGGAGAAAACGGGAGCGGGCAGCTTCTCCAGGGCCTCCTCCTTGCCGCCGCCCACCATGTCGCCCACGTCCTTGAAGGTGACGAAGAGGAAGAACGCGAAGAGGAGGAAGAGGAAGGCGCCCTGGATCCAATCCAGGATTTTGCCGCTGACGGGGCGGCCTGCGATGAGCTCCGCGAAACCCAGCACCACGTGCCCGCCGTCCACAATGGGCAGCGGCAGGATGTTGAGCACGGCCAGGTTCACGTTGATGACCACCGCGAACCACAGGAAGAGCAGCCAGCCGTATTCCGCGGTGAGCATCTTGTACAGGTAGTTGCCGATGCCCACGGGGCCGGAGAGGTGCTCCATGCCCACGCTGCTGCCGGGCGCGGCCACCTTGGCCAGCGTGTCGCCCATCCACTTGAGGCTCTGGTTGACTTGGGCCTGCGGGGTGGGGTGTTCCAGGCGGATGGCGCCCTCGGGGTCGCCCCAGGCGAAGCCGAGGATGGGTTTGGCGCCCTCCTTGCCCTGCCAGTTCTGCGGGATGGCGGCGGTGATGTGGACGCTCTGCGCGGAGCCGTCTTTATTGGCGAGGACGAGCTGGATTTCCTGCCCCTTGGCGGCCTCCTGGATAATGGCGAGCGGCGTGTGGACGCGGCTGCCGTTGAGGTGGGTGACCACCTGACCCTCCTGCAGTCCTGCGGCCGCGGCGGGGGAGTTGGGGAACACCTTGCCCACCACGCACGGCACGGCGGGCAGGATGCCCACCTGGCGCATGCCGCCGCGCTGCCACCACTTGGTTTCCGGCAGGCGGTAGCCGCACTGCAGCTGCATGTGGTTCACGGTGCCGTCCTCCGCGGTGCGGTCGATGTCGAAGGTGATGGCCTCATGCTCGCTGAGGGCCACGAGCTCTCGCACGCCCTCCATGTTGCCGGCCCACTTGTGCACGGGCGTGCCGTCCACCGCGGTGATGACGTCACCGGGCAGGATGCCCGCCTGCGCGGCGGGAGAATCCGGCGGCACCATGCCCACCATCGTGGTGTCGATGTCGCCCACGGGCTTGCCCGTGCACCACACGATGACCGCGAACACGTAGGCCAGCAGCAGAGAGAACACGGGCCCGGCGGCGGCGATGATGATCTTGTCCAGCGCCTTGAGCGGTTTCAGGTCCTTGGGGGCGTTGGCCTCACCCTCGATGGCCTGCATGTCCTCCAGCTGGGGAAGGGAGACGAAGCCGCCGGCGGGAATCCAGCCGAGGCCGTACTGCACGCCGTTGATGGTCTTTTTCCAGACGGGCTTGCCGAACCAGATCTGGAAGCGGTCGATGTGCGCGCCGCGCCACTTGCCGGCGAGGAAGTGCCCCAGCTCATGCACAAAGATCATCACGTTGAAAAACATGACGACCAGGAAGATGAGCCAGGCGGTGTTCAGGTAGGAAAGAAAGGTGTCCAACATGGAAGTTCAGGGGGCATGATACCCGCTGCCGCGCGCGCGCGCAAGGGCGGGTCATGACATAATGCGCGGCAGCAGGCGGCGGAGGTCCGGCATTTGTGGCTCCGGCTTGGGCTCGGCGTCCGGCGCGGGCACGGAGATGTCCGCCTTCTGGTTGGCGGCGTACGGCTGCAGGGAGTAGCAGCGGCGTAGCAGCAGGCGGCGCGGGTGCGCCGGGTTGTCCGGCTCGAACCACAGCTCCACGGCCACGCCCGTGTGCTCGCTGCCCTTGCCCTCCCACACGGCGAAGAGCGGCGTGTTCTCCGGGAAAAGGTGGTTGAGGCTGCTGTTGGCGCGCGCCCAGTCGCTCAGCGAGCCCGGCAGGTCGTGCCGGAAGAGCTCGTCCTCCTTGTCGGAGTACCGTGCGGTTATGGTGAAGGTGCGCAGGATGAAGTCGTCCTCCATGCGGCGGAAGAAGATTTGCAGGGTGCCGGGCTCATGCGGGTTGACGTAGAATTCCGCCTGGTAGCAGCCCTCCTGCGCGGGCGGCGAGCACAGGCGCATCTCCGGGTTGCCGCCGCGGATGGTCTTGTTCTGGCTGAGCATGCGCAGCAGCGTTTCGTGCGTGGGGTCCTTGGCCAGCGGCGCCATGCGGTCGTCCACCGCCTTGATGGCCGCGTTGAGCGCCTTGGCGGCCGTCCCGACGTGCGGCACGCCGCGCCACGCCAGCAGCAGGTAGTGGTCGCGCCCCAAATCCAGCGCCAAATCCGGCACCGCCCCCTTGGAATCCAGCACGTCCTGCGGCACGGGGTCGCCGGGCCTGGCCACCTTGAAGCCCTCCGGCAGCTTGGAGCCGCCCACCAGGCGGCGGAAGGCCGCGTGCACCAGCCCGGGCGTGCCGGAGGTGGTGGGTGGCAGGAACACCAGGTGCCCCGGCTTGCTGTAGTAGGTGTCGTCCTCCTCGTTGGGCTGCCAGCGCGGCGAGCGGTCGATGTAGGCCTTGAGGACGTTCTCGTGCTCGTTCTCCAGCTGGGTGGGGTTGGGGGCGTCCATCATGGGGTCTTCCGGCATGCCTTCCGTGTCGATTGGGAAGGCGAGCCCGGAGGGACCGAGCAGGGTCTCGTTGGGCTTGTGCCGGGTGTCGGTGGCCTGGATGGGTTCCAACGCCTGGGGCACGGCGGGCGGCGGCACATCAGCCGCAATCGCCAGCAGCACGAACGCGCCAACCGCGCAGCACCACACGCCCGCCCAGGATGCCAGCTGCCCCAGCGCGCGCAGGTTGTGCAGCTTGGACATCTGCACCGCCGTGGCCACCATCATCACCAGCAGGGAAAGCCCCGCCGCCGCCAGGATGCCCGCGCCGAAGTACGGGACAAGCCCGCCCAGCGCATCGGCCAGCAGGTTGGGGAAGAGCAGGGGAACGCAGCAGAGCAGGGCGGCCGCGCCGCATGCCATGTGGATGCGGGAGGGCTCCAGGCGGGTGATGATGCGTTCCGTGTTCACGGCTGTTGCGGTTGCGGCGCGGGGTGCGTCGGGAAGTAGGTGTCGTACTGTTCGAGGATGTGGGAGAGGATGCAGCGGCGCGGCGCTGGCTCGTCGATTTCCTCGTAGCGGTAGCGCAAGTTGAGCGCGTCGTCGTCCGATACCGCCAATTGGCCGTCCTTCACCATACCCTCCAGCATGGCGGCGTGGAGGGGGCAGGGCGTTCCTTCAAGGGAGCGCATGCATTCCGCGGCGCGCAGGATGGCGGCGGGGTCCAGCTCTTGCCAGTTGCCGTGGTACACGGCATCGTCCACGCGGTAGGCTTCCGCCAGGCGCTCGAACGGGGTGGAGGGTTCCAGCGGCAGCTCCGGCAGGTAGCGCCCGCCGCGCAGCTGCAGCATCAGCTCCATGGCGGCGCACGCGGCATCGGGGTCGTACGCCTGGGCCAGGCGTTCCAGCTCTGGTTTGGCACCAGGGCCCTCCTGATACACCAGCAGGTGCAGCAGCACGCGCACGGGGCGCGCCGCCGCGCAGTCTATCATGTCCTCCCTGCTGGCGGGCAGCATGGATGCCAGCTTGTCCAGCGCGGTGCGGATGTTCGCCACGTTGGGGGTCCAGCGGGTGTCCTGCAGGGCTTGGAGCAGCGCGAGCGGCACGGGCTGCATCATCTGCTCCCCGTGCTGCCAGAGCGGCAGGGAATCGATGTAGTCCGCCGCCTTTTCCGCATCCGCCGCGCGCATGACCTCCAGGGCGTCCGCCAGCGCGGCGGCGTTCTCGTCGGTAAGCCCGTGGCCGTTCAGCAGCTCCTCCACCAGCTCGCGGCACCGCCCGTAGGCGGGTTGGCAGTAGCGTCTGGACAAGTATCCGGGGTCGCCGAGGGAGAAGGTATAGGGCATCCGCGCCTGTGCGGCGCGCAGGGAGATGTAGTGCAGGAATTCCGTGCGCCCGGCGGGAATGCGCACCGCGAGCTCCGGCGGCAGCAGGTTCTCCCGGCGCAGCCTTTCCACCCAATCGGGGTTCGCGTGCAGGAAGAAGAGGGCGTTGCACCCGCGGTTGTTCTCCCGCAGGGGGTCTGCACCGCCTGCCAGCAGTTGGAACACCTCGTCCTCCGCCTCCTTCCACACCTCCGGCGGCACGGGGCTGCTAAAGCGCATCAGGCCATTCAGGCGCATGGCGGCGCGGATGAGCGGCGTGTTGCCGTCCTCATCCACCGCCTCGTCCACGGATGCCGCCGGGGCTTCCGGGGCGGCCGCCGGCGCTTCCTGCGCGGGCGCTCCCGCGGGAATGAGCAGCACCGCCGCCGCGCACACTGTATACAGCATCTTCACGCTCCACCATACTGTAGGGAAACGCGCGGAAATGTCAATAAGAAACATCCCCGCGCCCATAGCGGGTGCGGGGATGGATGCA
This sequence comes from Akkermansia sp., assembly GCA_024405455.1. GTDB lineage: Bacteria > Verrucomicrobiota > Verrucomicrobiia > Verrucomicrobiales > Akkermansiaceae > Akkermansia. The sequence goes on from JAKSOT010000058.1 coordinate 8,401, forward strand.
AATGTTGCGGGTTGGCTTAGATCTGGCCGTACAGGGTCTTGCCCTCGGACATGAGGTCGGAGGCGGCCACCTGCAGGCGCTCGCAGATGCCCTGCTCGCCCTTCTTCAGGTAGGAGCGCGGGTCGTAGACCTTCTTGTTGCCCACCTCGCCGTCGATCTTGAGCATGCCGTCGATGTTCTGGCACATGTGCATGACGATGGGCTTGGAGAAGGCGTACTGCGTGTCGGTGTCGATGTTCATCTTCACCACGCCGTAGGAGATGGCCTCGCGGATGTCGCACAGGTCGGAGCCGGAGCCGCCGTGGAACACCAGGCGCATGTCCTTGCCGTGCTTGTCCATCACCGCCTTCTGGCCGTCGCGCAGGATCTTGGGCTCCAGCTTCACCGCGCCCGGCTTGTACACGCCGTGCACGTTGCCGAAGGTGGCCGCCAGCATGAACTCGCCCAGGCCGTTGAGGGTCTCATAGGTGAGCAGCATGTCCTCCGGGGAGGTGTAGAGCTTGGCGGCGTGCTGGCCGCTGTTGTCCACGCCGTCCTCCTCGCCGCCCACGACGCCGATTTCGATTTCGAGGACGATGCCGACCTCGGCGCACTCCTGGAGCATCTGCTTGGAGATCTTGAGGTTCTCTGCCATCGGCAGGGCGGAGGCGTCCAGCATGTGGGAGTTGAACAGCGGGCCCTTGCCCTCCGCAATGCGGCGCTTGGACTCCGCAATCAGCGGGCGCAGGAAGGAGTCGATCTTGTCGGCCTGGCAGTGGTCCGTGTGCAGGGCCACCAGCACGTTGTACTGCTCCGCCAGGCGGTGCACCGCCTCAGCCAGCACGATGGCGCCGATGGCGGAATCCTTCACCGCCGTGCCGGACGCGAACTGGCCGCCGCCCAGCGAAATCTGGATGATGCCATCGGACTTGGCCTCCGCGAACGCCTTGAGCGCGCCGTTGATGACCTCGATGGTGGTGACGTTGACGGCGGGATAGGCGTAGCCCTTCTCCTTGGCCGTGTTGAGCATCTTGATGTACTGTTCTTGAGTAGGTACAGGCATGGTATGGAATATGGTTGAATGTTGACGTGCAGGGCGCGCATGACACCCCGGACGCGCGTATTCTACCCCCGCGCGGGACGACTTGCAAGCGGAAAATGGTTCGCGGCGCGCAATTAGTCCGCGTCGGGCCTGGGGCCGTTGTCCTTGGGCTTGACCACGGCAATCTTGCCGGAGCGGGTCAGCATGTCGATTTGGTAGTCCGACATGAGGTTGAGGAAGCGGCTGATGCGGGAGACGCCGCCCGTGCACTCGATGGAGAGCGTGTCGTGCGTGGCGTCCAGCACCTTGGCGCCGAAGATGTTGCAGATGTCGATGATGTCGTGCATCTTGTCGCCGAAACGCACGCGCAGCAGCACCACCTCACGGTAGACGGTGGGCACGTTGCGGAAATCCACCACCTCCACCACGTTCACGAGCTTGTCGAGCTGCTTGATGATGTGGTTGAGCTTCTCGTTCTCCTCCTGCACCTCGATGGTCATGCGGGAGTAGTTGGGGTCCTCGCACGGGGCGACGTTGAGGGCCTGGATGTTATAGCCGCGGCCGGAGAAGAGCCCTGCGATGCGGGAGAGCACGCCGAACTTGTTTTCCACGAGCACGGAGATGGTGTAGATCGGTTTTTCCGGAGCTGCCATGACGGCGCGAGTATACCCGCTTCTCCGCGCTTGGCAAGCCGAAAACGTGTACGCGCAGGGAGAATGGGCGGCTGCGGGCTATTTGCCGGAGCGCAGCAGGTTGATTTTGTCGCGCAGGACGGCGGCGACCTCGAAATCCAGGCGGGCGGCGGCCTCTTTCATCTCCTTCTCCAGGCGGCGGATGGCGGCGGCGGTGTCCTCCTCGTCCTCCGCGGCCGTGAGCAGGCCGGATTCCTCGTCCTCCTCGTCCGGGGTGTAGAGGCGGAGGGTTGACTGGTCGGCGCGTGCGACGGTGTGGGGCGTGATGCCGTGGGCGGTGTTGTAGGCCATCTGCGTGGCGCGGCGGCGGTCGGACTCCTGCACGAGGCGCTTGATGGAATCGGTGAGCTCGTCGCAGAAGAGCACGCATTCGCCGTGGACGTGGCGAGCGGCGCGTCCGGCGGTCTGCACCAGGCTGGTCTCGTTGCGCAGGAAGCCCTCCTTGTCGGCATCCAGGATGCAGACGAGGGAGACCTCCGGCAGGTCCAGACCTTCGCGCAGCAGGTTGATGCCCACCAGGATGTCCACCTTGCCGGAGCGCAGCTTGCGCAGGATTTCCACGCGCTCGATGGCGTCCACGTCCGCGTGGATGTATTCCACCTGCAGGCCCACGTTGCGCAGGTAGTCGGTCAAATCCTCCGCGGTGCGCTTGGTGAGGGTGGTGACCAGCACGCGCTCGCGCACGGACACGCGCTGGCGGCACAGCTCGATGGTCTTGTCGATTTGCCCGTCCAGCGGCAGCAGGGTGATTTTGGGCTCCAGCAGGCCGGTGGGGCGGATGAGCTGCTCCACGATGAGCGGTTGGCCGAGCCCGCGCGGGTTGAAGGCGTCCACGGGGGCGGAGCTGGGGTGCGGGTCCACGCGCAGCTCCGAAAGTTGGTGGAAGAAGACGCCCTTGAAGCCTTCCGGGGCCTTGGTGACGGCCTGGCTGGCCTTCTGGCTGCGGGCGTGGGTGTTGCCGCGCTTGGCCTTGAGCACCGGGATGTAGGACTTGTTGCCGGGCACGCAGTTCACGTACTCGAAGGGCCCCGGCGTGGCGCTCATGTACACCAGCTGTTTCTGGCGGGCCATGAATTCGTCGAAGCGCAGCGGGCGGTTGTCCAGCGCGCTGGGCAGGCGGAACCCGTGGTCCACGAGCACCTGCTTGCGCGAGCGGTCGCCCTCGTACATGCCGCCGATTTGCGGCACGGTGGCGTGCGACTCGTCGATGATGGTGAGGTGGTCCTCCGGGAAGTAGTCCTGCAGGGTGGAGGGGGTGGAGCCGGGGGCGCGGCCCGCCAGGTGGCGCGAGTAGTTCTCGATGCCCTTGCAGAAGCCGATTTCGTTGATGAGCTCCAGGTCGTAGTCCGTGCGCATCTTGAGGCGCTGGGCCTCGATGAGCTTGTTCTGGTGCTCGAACCAGGCCACGCGCTCCGCCAGCTCCAGGCGGATGTTCTTGATGGCGGCCAGGCGCTTCTCCGGCGCGGAGACGTACTGCTTGACGGGGAAGAAGAGGTAGCTCTGCATGCGCTCCACCACGCGCCCCGTCCCGGCGTCGATGAGCGAGATGCGGTCGATCTCGTCGCCGAAGAATTCCACGCGGATGGCCTCGCCGTCGCTCTGCGCAGGGTAGATTTCCACCACGTCGCCCCGCACGCGGAAACGCCCGCGGTCGAAATCGTAGTCGTTTCGCTCGAACAGCAGCTCCGCCAGGCAGGAGATCATCGCGTCGCGGTCCATCTGCTGGCCCTCACGGATGGAGAGGGTGAGGTTGCGGTAGTCCTCCGGCGAGCCCAGGCCGTAGATGCACGACACGCTGGCCACCACGATGACATCACGCCGCAGCAGGAGCGAGCGCATGGCGTTCAGGCACAGGCGGTCGATTTCGTCGTTGATGGCGCTGTCCTTCTCGATGTAGGTGTCCGTGCTGGCGATGTAGGCCTCAGGCTGGTAGTAGTCGAAGTAGGAGACGAAATACTCCACCGCGTTGTGCGGGAAGAAGGCTTTCAGCTCGGAATACAGCTGTGCGGCGAGGGTCTTGTTGTGGGAGAGCACCAGCACCGGGCGGTCCTGCGCCGCGATGATGTTCGCCATGGTGAAGGTCTTGCCGCTGCCCGTCACGCCCAGCAGGCATTGGTGCTTGTTGCCGGCGCGCAGGGATTTGAGGAGCTTGGCGATGGCCTGCTCCTGGTCGCCCGACGGCGTGTAATCCGTTACCAGCTGGAAGGTGCTCATGGCGCAGGCGGAACTTGACAGGGCTGGGCGGCGGCGGCATGATGAACCGCGTCATGCTCATTCCCACCCAGGAGGAAAGATACAGCAAAGCGCCGCGGATAACACTCCTGCTTTGCGTCATGATTCCCTGTGCGGTGGTGGCGTGGATCGGCGGCTACCGGGATATGCTCACGCTGGTGTTTGCGTTCCTGCAGCCGGTGGCGCTGCCGCTGGCGTATTTGGGCGTTTCCGCGGGGCTGGCGATGGCGCTCTCCGCGCTGCTGCAGGGCGCGGCGTTCTTCTGGCTGGCGCGCAACCGCCGCCTCTCCGCCAAGGCGCGGCTCACCATCTGCGTGACCTGGGGCATGGCCTTTGCCGCCGCCCTCCGCTTCCTCATGGCCTGGGCGCTCTGGCATCAAATCACCGGAAGGTGACGGGGCGGCGCAATCACGCCTCGCGGCGGTTGCGGATGGCCGTATGGACCAGCCCGATGAGCAGCACCACGGCGCTGAGCACCATGCCCGCCACCACGGGCAGCATGCCGTGGATGTCCTTGGCGGTGATGCCGGAGCCGTCCGCCAGCCATTCCACAAGCGAGGCATCCTGCGGCACGGGCAGGACGGCCAGCGCGCCCAGCGTGGCGATGACCATGGACGCCACCACCCAGCGTGCGGGGATGTAGCGGCGCAGGGTCTTGCGCTTCAGGAAGATGGCCAGCGTGAGCGGGAACACCACGCCGCCGCCGCGCAGCGCCATGGACAAATAGTTCAGCCACAGGCTGGAGCCCTGCCAGTTCACCAGGCAGAACGTTGCCACCAGGATGGCCACCACCACCATGCCGATGCGGTTGGTGAGCATGATGGCGCGGTCCGACTTCACGCCCACGAGGTCGCCGATGATGTCGCGCGAGAACATGGTGCTCACCGAGAGGGACTGCACGGCGGCGGAGCTGATGATGCAGAGCGCGATGCCGCCCAGCGCGATGCCGCCCACCCAGGCGGGCACCACCGCGCCGTCCAGCAGGAACATGGGCAGCACCAGGGAGGCTTGCGCCGGCGTCTCCAGCATCTCCGGGTGGTGCGCACCCATGTACATGCCGATGAAGCACGCCATGAGGCCCACGGGGATGGTGAAGAGGGCACCCAGATAGGCGCCGCGGGAGGCGGTGGCGGCGTTGGACGCGGAGTAGAGGCCCTGGATGTACATCTGTGCGGTGACGGTGCCCACCACGGTGGCGGTGATGTAGCTGAAGCCGTACATGCCGCCCTTGCAGAACACGCCCTTCTCCGCGAACATGGCGGACATGCCGTTCCACACGGAGCCGCCGTCATGGTAGTGGTAGAGGGCGATGAAGGTGGCGGCGAGCAGCGCGGTGAAGAGCACGGCCGCCTTCAACACGCCGCTGAAGCTGGAGCCCTTCTGCCCGCCGAAGGTGATGTACGCCACCATCAGCAACACCAGGATGGCCGCGCCCAGCACGGGCGGAACCCCCAGCAGGGAACATATCATGTGCGAGCCGGGCAGCACGCTGCCGGAGCAGGCGAAGAAGATGCCGCAGCAGGTGATGACGCTCGCCACGGGAGCCGCCACCTTGCCGAAGTTCAGGCCGAGGAACTGCGGCACGGTCTCCAGCTCGCTCTCGCGCAGCTTGCGTGCGTAGAACAATCCCATCAGGATCATGCCGATGCCCATGCCGAGCGTGAAGTACCACGCCACCATGCCGTCGTACGCGGCGGTGGTGGCGGTGCCCACGGTGGCGGCGCCGCCCAGCGCGGAACCCGCGAAGGCGCCCGCTATCATCACGGGGCCGGACTTGCGGCCCGCCAGGCTGAAGCCCGCGGCGCCCGTCTGCTTGCCGGCATACAAAATGCCTGCCACGATCACCACCAGGATGGTCAGCAGCAGGCATATCCAATGAGTTGTCGTAATCTCTGCCATAAAATAAGAAAAGGTTTCAATCTTCCGGGGCGGCACCCTTGGCGAACAGCTCGTACGCGATGGAATCCTCAATCTCCACTTCCGCGAACTCGCCCACAGGCAGCGCCGGGTCCACATGGATGGCCGCATCCACATCCGGCGCATCCCACGGGCCGCGCGCCAGCCCCGGCGCGTCCACCAGCACCCGCAGGCGCTTGCCTAGCAAGTGCTGCCCTATGTCGTCCGCTATCCCGGCCATGAGCATGGAGAGCTCGTTGGCGCGGCGCTTCTTGGTGGCGTGGTGCACCTGGCCGGGCATCTTGGCGGCGGGTGTTCCCTCCTCGCGGGAGTAGGGGAACACGCCCGCGCGCTCGAAGCGGAACTCGCGGATGAAGTCCCGCAGCTCGGCGTGGTCCTCCTCGGTCTCGCCGGGAAGCCCGCTGATGAACGTGGTGCGGATGCCGATGCCAGGCACGCGCTTGCGGAGGTCGCGCAGCAGGCGGCGGATGTACGCGCCGTCCGTCTTGCGCCGCATGGATTGCAGCAGGTGGTCGGAGATGTGCTGCAGCGGGATGTCCACGTACTTCACCACCTTTTTGCATTCCGCAAAGGCGTCGATGAGCTCGCGGTTCCAGTGCGCGGGGTGCGTGTAGAGCACGCGCACCCAGAAATCACCCGGCAGCGCGTTGATGGCGCGCAGCAGCCCCGCCAGGGAGTCCCCGTTGCGGGCGTCCACGCCGTAGTAGGTGGTGTCCTGCGCGATGAGGTTGATTTCCTTCACGCCGCGCTTGAGCCAGTGGCGTATTTCCTTGAGGATGTTCTGCACGGAGCGGCTGCGGTGGCCGCCGCGGATGCGCGGGATGGCGCAGTACGCGCACGCGTGGTTGCAGCCCTCCGCTATCTTCACGTACGCATAGTGCGGGGGCGACATCAGCGCGCGCGGCTGGCCGAAGTCCGGCACCAGCTTGGACACCTTGGTGGTGTACACCTTCTCCTGCGTGCCCGCCTGGCACGCAGCGGCTATCTCCGCTATCTCGCCGATGCGGTCCACGCCGATGAAGCAGTCCGCCTCCGGGATGAGCTTGGGCAGCTGCGCCGC
>JAKSOT010000059.1 GCA_024405455.1 Akkermansia sp.
CAGCGCTCGTTGGCACCAATCAATGCATACCAATCCCGCCTTTCTCCAAATCCCTTTGGGACACATGCGAGCCAAATCCTAAACCCAAAATCCCGATTTTCCCTGTCCCCTCCCCGCAACCATGCGGGTTAGCGCTCCGCTAAGGAGCGCTATGGGATGGCAATGATCCTACATCCCCAATCCGAAATTGCGGCGCTACGTCAGGTAATGCTTGCCGTAAGGACCGGGACACACATGGGAAGGACACGGAAAAGGCAAATTAGCCTTGCAATGGGGGCGGGGGCGGTGTAGTCTTGGCGTGCCGTTCGGGTTCGGGCGGCCGCTGCCCTGAAACACGGGTAGAGGAAAGTCCGGACATCACAAGGCAGCGCGTCCCGTGAAAACGGGAGACGCCCGGAGCCAATGCCGGGTGGACGGAAAGTGCCACAGAAAACAAACCGCCCGCAAGGGTAAGGGTGAAAAGGTGGGGTAAGGGCCCACCGCTCCGGAGGTGACGAAGGAGGCTCGGTAAACCCCGCGCGATGCAAGACAAACAGGAGGAGGGACGCCTTGCCCGCCAAAGTCCTCCGGGTATTAGTTGCACCCCGCTATAAACGCGGGGCACGGCCGCAAGACCGTGAGAAAAATGGCCGCACAACCCCGCAAGGGGCGGACAGAATCCGGCTTACAGAACCCGAACGGCCCCCCCCTTTACTTGGGGGGATTCACACTTCCCCGCGTAGTTGGGCGTGGAGGAATTCGGCGGAGGTTTGGCCCGGGGCGGCGGGGGTGGAGCCGAGATAGCCGTAGACGAGGCGGGAGCCGTGGCGGGCGTAGAGGAGACGGCTTTCCGCGGCTTGGGGACCCATGCCCATGACGGCCACGGGGCCTGTGGCGCGGGACAGGAGGTCCAGGCCCACCTGCATGTCCTGCTCGGAATGGAGGCGAAAGGCGAATTTGGCGATATCGGCGCCGAGTTCGCGGGCGCGGCGTTCCTTGGCGAGCAGGTCGTCCAGCGCGGGCGTGCCGTTGAAATCATGGTAGGAGGCCACCAGCTGCACTCCGGCGGCATGCACCAGCTGCGCCATGGCGGGCGCCTTTTCCAGGTTGGCCAGCTCCCAGTCCAGCATGGTGGCCATGGGCAGGAGCTTGAGCGCCCACGCGCTGCGCTGGACGTACGGCATCTCTCGCGCGCCGCCCTCCGCGGCATCGCGCACCGTCACCAGCAGCGGCTTGGGGCACGGACGCGCCAGCACGTCGTCGCAGGTGACATCGGGCGGCAGGGCGTCCACGCGCAGCTCCACCACGTCGCACGGCAGCGGCAGCGAACCGTCCACGGCCTGCTGCCAGAGCTGCCAATCGGTGATGCAGCCGACGATTCTGGTATCGCTAGCTGGCACGGCTGAGGAAGGCGTCGAGCTCCGCGAGTGCGCGGCGCTGGGTGGGGCAGGCGCGGCGGCGGCATCCGAGCACCAGGCTGCAGCGCTTCTTGCCGGAGAAGTGGTAGGTGGTGAGGCCCATGCGGCGCAGGTCCTTCAACTGGGAATCCAGCCGCGTGTAGAAGAAGAGCGGCAGCGGGGCTTCCCCGGCGAGGGAGTCCAGCGAAATCTCCACGGGCGGGGTCTGGCTGCGCAGGTGGCTGGCAATGAGCGGCAGGCCCACCTCCTCCAGCATCTTGCGGATGCGGTTGAAGAGGTAATCCAGCGGCACGGCGTGCAGCGGGCACTCGTTTTCCAGGTAGAGCATGACGGCTTGCGCCACCTCTCGGCTGCAGGGCAGCGTGGTTCCGGCATCCTGCGCGGCTTCCAGCAGCACCTGCTCCATCCAGTCCACGTCGTAGTCGGATATCACGCAGTGGCCCGTTTGCAGGAAGGGTCGGTTGTTCTTGAAGGCAATCATCATTTGAGGGGGAGTTTGCGTTGAAGGGCGTCCTGTGCGGTTTTGAGCTCGGACTTGCGCAGCAGCTCGATGAATTCATCCACCGTCTGGAACTGGCGGCACACGGAAACAAAGCGGATGTACGCCACGGAATCGATGTTCTGCAGCTTTTCAATGACCTTCATGCCGATGACGGCGGAGGGCACCTCGCGCTGGTGGTCGGCATGCAGCGCGGCCACGATTTCATCCACCGCGAGATCCAGCTGGTCCATGCTGACGGGGCGCTTCTCGCACGCCTTCATCATGCCGTGCAGTATCTTGTCGCGGCTCAGCGCCTCGTGCATGCCGTCGCGCTTCACCACGCGCAGGTCCATGCGCTCAATCTGCTCGTACGTGGTGTAGCGGTACCCGCAGCGCAGGCACTCCCGCCGCCGCCGGATGCACAGCCCGTCCTTGGACGTGCGAGAATCGATGACCTTGTCATCCATGTAGCCGCATTGAACGCATCTCATGCCGCCATCCTACCACAAGACATAGTGTCGTCAAGCGGGAAACCACACTTTATTTTGCGGTTGTGCGGCGATTTTCCAAAATCCGCGGAACGACGCCGTTTCCCGCCCCCGGAAAAAACGGGCGCGGGGAGACCGGAGGGGCGAAAACCCTTAACCAACCTTAAACGAATGGCAATGGGGGAAGCCGCGGGCAAGAGGCGCGGCGCAGGGGATTCCGAGATTGACAACGCGCAGCGGGCGTGGTAAAGATGAGGGAGTCTCTATGATCAACACCCGCCAACTCTCCCGTGAACGCCATGCCATGGAAATGCGGCTTGCCGCGCTGTGCGACTTTGTGACGCGCGGCGGCGCGTACAAGGAAAAGGATTTCCGGGAGGTGCTGCGGTTGGACGCCATGGCGTTCCTGCTGTACCTGGCCAATGCAGACGGGAACCTGGTGAAGGACGAGCTGGAGTGCATCTGCGCGCTGTTTGGCTACCGCCTGACGGAGGAGAAATGGCAGCGCTACATGGAGGAGCGCGGCATCACGGATGCGGACTACCCCGCCAAGGCGCCGTTCTCCCTGCACACCATCCTGGAGGCGGAGAAGGCCGTGCCGTTCCGCGGCTACCATCCCAGCAAGATCTACGTGGAGAACATGTTTGCGGTGAGCGAGGCCGTGCTGCAGGCCGGCACCAACCGCGCGGCACGCGGCAGCAGCGCACAGGCCCGCGCACGGCGGGATGCCTACATCGATTTCCTGGTGACCTTCTCCAACGACCACCTGCAGCGCAAGTGGCAGTCCCGCGACTTCCGCTACGCCTTCAACCTCGCACAGTCCAAGGAGATTGCCAAAATCGCCCCCAACTACGACGACTTCAAGAAGCTGCTCACCTCCATGCGGGAGGCCACGCAGACGCGCATCGCCAACCTCGGCTCACACAAGGACGGCTACCTGCACTTCCTGCGCGACCTGGAGGACTTCGCCGTCTACATCGTCTCGGCGGACGGGCACATCTCGCCGGACGAGACCACCATGATGCGCTTCTACCTGGACACGCCCGTGGACGCCGTCTCCCTGCAGGAGAGCATCCACTGCGGCGGCATCGAGCCCGCGGGCATCCTGGAGCGCTGCCCGCAGACCATGGAGGACTGCATCCGCGACGACCGCTACATGGCCGAACGCGGAAACCCCGACTTCAAGAGCGGCCCCGCCGTCATCAAGGCGTTCGAGGCCTTCGGCAAGGAATTCATCATCGCGGACTCCACGACCACCGAGCGGGAAATCGACGCCTACCTGCGCTACATCACCCACCTCAACCGCATCTACAACAACGCCTTTCCCTGCTCCGTCACGGAAACCGCCACCCTGGACCAGGCCTTCTACCAAGAGGCGCAGACCGATTCCCCCGCGCGCGACGCCGCGCCCGGCGAGCCCACATCACGCCTGCCGGAGCTGCTGGACGAGCTGAACTCCCTCACCGGGCTCACCGCCGTGAAGGAGGACGTCACCTCCATGGTGCACCTGCTGGAGGTGCAGCGCATGCGCCTCGCACGCGGCATGAAGACCATCCCCACCTCCAACCACCTCGTCTTCTCCGGCAACCCCGGCACAGGCAAGACCACCGTGGCACGCCTCCTCGCACGCATCTACAAGGAGCTCGGCATCCTCAAGGGCGGCAACCTCGTGGAGGTCGACCGCTCGGGCCTGGTCGGCGGATATGTGGGCCAGACCGCCCTCAAGGTCAAGGATGTCATCAAGAAGGCGCTGGGCGGCGTGCTGTTCATCGACGAAGCCTACACCCTCTCCCAGAGCAAGGGGGAGAACGACTTCGGGCAGGAGGCCATCGACACCCTGCTCAAGGCCATGGAGGACCACCGGGACGACCTGATTGTGATTGTGGCGGGCTATCCCAAGCTCATGCAGCAGTTCATTGCGTCCAACCCCGGCCTGGCATCCCGCTTCAACAAGTTCATCCACTTTGAGGACTACACCCCCGCGGAGCTGCTGGACATCTTTGCCGGCATGTGCCGCAAGAACGGCTACACCCTCTCCGACGCCGCAGCTGACAAGGCGCGCCGCGTGCTGGAGAACCTTTACGCCCGGCGAACGGAGAACTTTGCCAACGCCCGCGAGGTCCGCAACCTCTTTGAGCAGACCGTCACCCGCCAGGCCAACCGCCTGGTTTCCGTCCCCAATCCCACGGATGCCCAATTGGCCGGCATTGAGCCGGAAGACCTCCCGGGGGAATGATGCGTGGCGAACGCCGCGCCTAACTTTCAAATAGTACCTAGTACATAGTACATATTAAATTAGCGCCTCCTGCGGCGGCCCGCAAGCAGGCCCAACGCCAGCAGAGAAAGACCCCCCGTTGTGGGTTCGGGCATCATGCGCAGGGCCACCACGTTCTCGTGGATGGGATCCCAGTTGTAGACCAGCGCGTAGGTGTTCTCGTCCAGGTTGGTGAAGACGCGGCTGGCATCCATGTCGTAGTCGCGCCAATTCACGAAATCTAGCTGGGTAAACGGCTTGACCTCTTCGCCCTGCTGGATGTAGAGCTCCTCCACGCTGTCGAACAGGTAGTAGTACTCTGGCGCACCCTCGCGGGTGAGGTAGTCGAACAGGAAGGCGTTGAAGTCATCCACCGGCGCACCCAATGACGCATTGGAAAGCAAAGCGCCGCTCTCGATTGTCACCTCGGAACCCATGATGAGACCGTTGCCGCCTTGCGCCGCACTCACATCCAGTTTGGAGCCTGCCAGCATCACCAGGTTGGCGTTCAGCGTGGCATCCTCCCCAGCGGTGAGGGTCTTGTCCTCCTGAATGGTCAGCGTGCCCTCGTTGGCTTCCGTTTCCGTTTCGCCCTGGTACACGCCCAGGGTGGCGTTGGCGGCAATGGTGACATCCTGCACCTTGTTCAGGTCGGCGTTGTTCATGATGTTCAGCGCGCCTTCCTGCACCTCCACAGAGCCGGTGAATTCAGACGTATCGCCGATGACGGATGCGGCGTCCTTGCCTTTCTTCACGATGGCGACGCTCCCGCTGATGGGGTTTGTTACTAGGGCGGAGGAATTCAGCTCCAGGACATCGCCCGCAGGGGGCAGCACGAAATAGAGGCGGGGAGCCAATCCGCCCACCAGCTCATTGGAATTGTAGTACGCCTCGGTAGTGTAGCTGGCACCGTCCAGCTTGACGGTCACCGAGAGGTTGCCGGTGTTCACCAAAGCCTTGGCGTCCTCTTGGGCGGGGTCCATGCTGTCGAACTTCAGGGAGAAGTAGTCATAGCCCCAGAAGGTGCCCTTCCCCGTGATGTCCGTCATATCCAGCCAGAGGTTGGTGCCGTCCAGGGTCACGTAGTTGAACGTATCGCAGGAGAGGTTGACGCCGAAGCTGCCCGCGGAGAGGGTGATGGCTTTCGAATTGTTGCCGCACATCAGGAGCGAGGTTTCCGCGCCCAAGGTTTCCGTGCCGATTGCAGAGGTGTTGACATTCTGCTCCAGCCAGCCGCGGGTGTCTTTCATGTTGAGGACGGCTGCATCGCCTGTGAAGCGGGAGTCCGGCCTGATGTTCGCATCCACCAGGCACATGGTGGTTTCCTTGCCGATGTCGATGACGGAGGCGCCGACATCCGCGTGGCTCAGGGTGAAATTGGCGTGTGTGGAGAGGAGCACACCTTGCACCTGCGCGCGGTTGGCCTGACTGGCGCCGGCCAGGCCGGAGGAGTCTGCCTTGACATGGCCGCTGATGCCGCTGGATTCACCCTTGCCCTGCATGGTGTAAAGCACCTTGGCCCCCTCCATGCCTGAACCGGACTTGAACCAGGTGTTGTTGCCGAGCTCCAGGGCACCGTCATCGATGGCGATATCGGCAGTGCCCTGCAGGTTGGCGCTCAGGGTGAGGGTCTTGCCGGAGCCGACGGAGAGGTTGGTGTTGATTGCGCCGCCGCCGATGACGGCGGAGCCTTCCAGGATGGCGGGCCTGTCAAGCGCGTGGCCGGCCAGGTTCAGCTCGGCCCGGTCTTTCAAGACGACGCCGCCCTGGATTTTGAGGTCGTTGGCGGACCAGGAGAAGGAGACGCCTTCCGCCAGGATGAGGTTGCCGTTGAGCGTGCCGTTGGCGAGGGAGGCGGCGCTGCCTTCCAGCCTCACGGTGTTCTGCAGGGTTTGGCCGTTCAGGTTCAGCGCGGCGCCGCTGTGCAGGGCGACGGTTCCGATGATGTTCAGGCCATTGAGGCTGCCCCAGGTGTAGGAGACGCCGTCCCCCAGGGAGAAGCAGCCGCTGACGGTACCGTTGCTGACGATGGAATTGTTGGCGGTGAGGGTGGCATTGCCGATGGTTCTGCCGTTCAGGTCAACGGTGGAGCCGGAGCCCGCGACGACACCCCCGATGTTCAGGTCCTTGTTGGACCAGGAGAAGGAGACGCCGTTCCCCAGGACCAGGTTGCCGCCGATGGTGCCGGCACCGTATATCTTGCCGGGTTCATCGGCGGCGGTGATGACGACATCTCCCTTGAGGGTTTGGCCGCCCATATCGAACTGGGCCCAACGCATGAGGATGACGTTCCCGCCGAGATGCAGCCCCTTGTCAGCCCAGGTGAAAGAGGTGGAATCCGACAGAATGAGGTTGCCGGCAATGGTACCGCCCCCCGATATCTCTGACCTGATGCCGTAGGCAACATCCGCGTTGAGGGTTCTGCCGCACAGGTCAAACTCGGCGTCCTTCCCCACATTGACGCGCCCGAGGAGCTCCAGGTCCTCGTCGAACCAGGTGAAGGAGGCATCCTCTTTCAGGGTGAGCGAGCCGCTGATGGTGCCGTTGAAAATGTCGGCGTCGTCGTTCAATGTCACATCGCCTACGGTATGGCCGCCCAGGTCCAAAATGGAGTCCAGTCCCATTGTGATGCCACCCTCGATTTTCAATTTGTCGTCGTTCCATGCGAAGGTGGCGTCTTCCTGCAGGGAGAGTGTGCCCCTGACGGTGCCGTTGCTGATGGTGGCCTCGTTGCCGGACACCGTGACGTTGTTGATGGCATGGGTGCCCAGGTCAAGCCGGGAGCCGGCTCCCAATGCGGCGCCTCCTTCGAGTTTGAGGTCATCGCCGGACCAAGTGAAGGCCACGCGGTCGTTGAGGCGCAGGGTACCGCCGACGGTACCGTTGGAAAGGGTGGCGGCGCCTTGCAGGACCACGGCCTTGTTGACCCTGTAGCCGCCCATATCCAGCGTGGCTGCATTTCCCAGGGTGATCTCGGCGGTGCCGTTGAAGTTGCCGCAAAGGGTGAGTTTCTTGCCGCCCTCCACATAGAGGCCGGTATCGAGCTCGCCGTTGCCCATGGTGGCATCCCCGGTCATGCGCGCGGACTTGGCGGCAAGGGTTTTGCCGCCAAAGTCCACCGTGCCGCCGCGCACCTCGAGATCAACGGATTGGGCGTAGAGGGTCGAGCCGAGCCTGACCGCATCCCCGCTCTCCACCAGCAGCTTGCCGCCGCCGCCCACCACAGAGGATGTTCCCTTGAGAGTGAACCGGTCCAGCCGGACTTCCTTTCCGCCCAGGTCCAGGATGGCGTTGTCCCACATGGTGAATGTGGCATGGCTGCCGATGGTGACTCCATCCAGCAGGAGCCTGCACTCCCTCCGGTCGACATCGGTGCCGAGGATTTCCACAGCGGCATCGAGCGTGCCGGTGCTCATGGTGACCTCCCCAACCGAGCATACCGACTTGGTGAGGACATGGCCGCCCAGCAACATCTTGGAATATTCTTGCAGGGTGAGGACGTTCGCGCCGTCCAGGTCGCCGCCCAGGGTGAGCGTGTGGGATTTCAGCACGTTCACCGCGCCGTTGATGGTGCCGCCGCCGATGGTGGCGGAGCCGTTCACGGCCACGGCGGTGCCGAGTTCGAAGCCGCCCAGGTTGAGCACATCGTTCGCGGCCATGGCGATGGTGCCGGAGCCGGAGAGGTTGCCGCCCAGGTTGAGCGTTTTGCCGCCCCCCATGGAGAGGGTGCCGTTGAGCGTGCCGCTGCCGATGGTGGCGGTGCCTTTCATGCTCACGGCGTTATCGAGGACATGGCCGCCCAGGTTCAGCGCGGCCTTGTCGCCCAGGGAGACGTCTCCGCAGATGTAGAGGGCATCGCTGCTCCAAGTGTAGGACACGCCGTCCCCCAAGGCGAAGGTGCCGACGATGTTGGCGTTCGAGATGACGGAATTGCTGGCGGTCAGGGTTGCGGAGCCGATGGATTGGCCCTTCAGCTCGAACATGGAGCCCGCCCCCAGGACGACGTTGCCGACAATCTGCACAGCCGTGTTGTTCCAAGTGTAGGAGGTGTTGTCCCTCAGGATCAAGTTGCCCCGAATGATGCCGGCGCCCTCTATGACGGAGTTCACGTTCCAATCGATGGCCTTGGAGATGGAATAGCCGTTCAGGTTCAGCTTGGCGTTGTCGCCCAGGGTGATGTTGCCCGTGCCGCCCAGTTCTGCGCTCAGGGTGAGCGTCATGCCGTCTTTCACCGCCAGGGCGCCGTTGTACGCGCCGTTGCCGATGGTGGCGGAGCTATCGATGGTCATGGGGTTTGCCAGGGTTTTGCCGCCAAGGTCCAGGCGGCTGTTGTCTTTCAAGACGATGCCGGCGGTGCCGCCCAGGTTCCCGCCCAGCGTGTACGATTGCCCCTCCCACAGGTTGATCGCGCCGTTGTTAATCTCCGCGGACGGTCCCGTGACTTTGAACCAGATCAGCGCGGCATCTGTGCCGCCCAGGTTCAGGCGCGAATTGGCACCCATTTCCCACTTCTCATCCCCCATGTCGGGGCCTATCTTCACTTTCTCCAGCGAGAGCTCGCCGTTGACAATCGAGGTGGGGTTCTGGTAGGTGAAGGTGACGTGCGTCCTGTACTGGTTATCCATCTTGATCCAGTTGTTCTGTCCTGTCACGTACAATGCGAACTTCTCGTCCGCAATCATGTTATAGGTTTGGTTGCCCTTCATCTCTCTGGGGCCGTTTTCCTCCTGGGCATGCAAGATGCCGGAGCAGACGACGAAGGCCGCGAGGATGTTGGTCAGGAACAATGTCTTTTTCATAACGGTGAGGCTAAAAGCTGAAATAATGTGCGCGCCCGCGAGTGGGCGCGCAATTATAAGTGTTTGGAATATAAAAGTCAAACAAATATACGATATGGAATTTGTTTGGGTACGGGCACTTTTTTTGAACAAAGGAGGTGGATGGCGCGTCAATTGCTTGAAAAAATGCGGGAGCGTGGTATAGTTGCCGCATAGGAATTGCCATGAATACACAGGAATTCAACGAATTGATAGCCCAGAAATCGGGCTGGGTGAGTGCCGTGAAACAGGAGATGGCGAAGGTGGTGGTGGGCCAGCAGGAGCTGGTGAACCGCCTCATTTTGAGCCTTCTGTGCAAGGGGCACGTGCTGCTGGAAGGCGTGCCGGGACTGGCCAAGACGCTTTCCGTGAAAGCGCTGGCGGGCACGATGCAGGCGGCGTTCTCGCGCATCCAGTTCACGCCGGACTTGCTGCCGGCGGACCTGCTGGGCACCATGATCTACAATCCCGACACGCGCCAGTTCACGGCGAAGAAGGGTCCGGTGTTCGCCAACCTGATTCTGGCGGATGAAATCAACCGCGCGCCCGCGAAGGTGCAGAGCGCGCTGCTGGAGGCCATGCAGGAGCGTCAGGTGACGCTGGGCGAGACCACGTACCCGCTGCCGGATCCGTTCCTGGTGCTGGCCACGCAGAACCCCATCGAGCAGGAGGGCACGTACCAGCTGCCAGAAGCCCAGCTGGACCGCTTCCTGTTCAAGGTGATGGTGGACTACCCGAGCAGCGACGAGGAGTTGAAGGTGCTGGAGATGATGAGCAGCACCAACCCCGCCCCCACCACGTCCCCCGTGGTGAGCGTGCAGGAAATCAACGAATCCCGCGAGCTCATGAACCAGATTTTCATCGACCCCGCGGTGCAGCACTACATCGTGGATTTGGTGCGCGCCACGCGCAGCCCGGAACGCGTGGACTCCCGCCTGGAGGGCATGGTGCGCGCCGGCGGGTCGCCCCGCGCCAGCATCAACCTGGCGCTGGCGGGCAAGGCGCTGGCGTTCACGCGCGGCCGCGGCTACGTGACGCCGCAGGACATCAAGGACCTGGCGCACGACATCCTGCGGCACCGCATCCTGCTCTCCTACGAGGCGGAGGCGGCCAACAAGACGAGCGACAACGTCATCGACAGCATCCTCTCCAAGGTACCGGTGCCGTAAGGACGGCTCGGGCGTGATTCGGGAAGGAGCAAGCGCGCATGGACAAGACCCAGGAAATCATGCAGAAGGTGCGCCGCATTGAGTTGCAGGCGCGCAGGCTGGCCACCGCCACGTTCGCCGGGCAGTACCGCTCCGGCTTCCGCGGCCAAGGCCTGGACTTCGACGACTTCCGCGAGTACATCCCCGGAGACGACCCCCGCTTCATCGACTGGAAGGTCACCGCGCGCACGGGCGTGCCGTACGTTCGCACGTTCCACGAGGAGCGCGAGCAGGTGCTCCTTCTGGCGGTGGACACCAGCGGGTCCATGACCTACGCCAGCCAAGGCGTGGCGGACACCAAGCGGGAGTACGCGGCGCGGATAGCGGCGGTGCTGGCGCACAGCGCCGCGCTCAACAGCGACAAGGTGGGCCTGCTGCTCTTCGGCACGCAGCCGCACTTCTACCTGCCGCCCGCCAAGGGCATGAAGCAGTGCCAGCGCATCGTGCGCGAGATTATCTCCGCGCCAGCCGAGGGCAAGGACGACACCATGGACGACATCGCCAACGAAATCCTGCGCACCCAGCGCAAGCACGCCATGGTCTTCCTCATGAGCGATTTCTTCAACCAGGCCGACAAGCGCGCCGTGGGCAAGCTGAACTTCCGCCACGAGCTGGTGCCCGTGCGCATCAACGACCCGCTGGAACTGGCGCTGCCGGACGCGGGGCGTGTGTACCTGCGAAACCCGGAAGGCGGGCAGCTGCTGGAGGCGGACCTGGGCGACCGCGCGGTGCGGGAGGCGCACGCGCGCGCCGTTCAGACCCAGCGCGCGCAATGGAAGAACGTGTTCACCCAGCTGGGGGTGGACATGCTGGACCTCACCACCACACAGGACTATATCGCGCCGCTGCGCTCGCTCTTCGCGCGCCGCAGTAGGCTTTTCGTGCATTGAGATGAACCCCGCACCAAACATCCTGGAGAAAATCCCGCAGCTGGAGCCGGACATCCCGGTGGACGGATTCGCGGCGGAAATCCTGCGGCAGTACATGCTGTGGGGCGGCATCGCCGCGCTGGTGGTGCTGGGGTTGGTGGCGTGGGTGATTGTGCACATCATCCGCAAGCGCCGCGCCAACCGCACCACGCCGCCGCCCTCCCACGCAGAGGTGGCCCTGGCCGCCCTCGCCCGCGTGGACGACGACATGCCCGCCCTGCGCGAGTGCAGCCTGCGGGTGTCGCTCATCCTGCGCACCTTCCTGGAGGGGCAGGCGCACGATTCCTCCCTCTACGAGACGCACGAGGAGTTCACGCAGCGCATGGACTCGCTCTCCGGCGTGCCCGCCAGCTGCCAGAACGACACGCGCGACCTCTTCGACGACCTGGTGCGCCACAAGTACGCGGGCAACGCGGGGGATTCCGCCGCCAAGGTGCGCGAGCTCACCGAGCGCGCGCGCCAGCTGGTGAACCGCATCACAGAGGAACAGGCGCGCCTCGCCGCGGAACAAGCCGGAAAGGAGATGCAGTCATGACGCTCCCCTGCCCCATGCTGGCCGCCGTTGAGGCGGAACAGGCGCAGGCCGTGCAGGAATTCATGTTCGGCGCGCCGTGGGTGCTGTGGCTGCTGCTGCTCGTCATCCCGCTGGCGCTGCTGCGCCGGCGTCCCGGCACGATGAGCGGCGTGGTGTACCCGTGCGTGCCGTTTATCGCCAAGTACCTCCGCAAGCCGAACACGCTCGCCGGGCGCATCGGCGCGGTGTGCCTGGTGCTCGGCACGGCCTCCCTCCTGCTGGCGCTGGCGCGCCCCCAGTGGCGCAACGAGTACCAGGAGCAGAAGGTCAGCGGTATCGACATCATGATGGTGTGCGACCTCTCCGGTTCCATGGCCAGTCAGGACATGGTGTTCCAGGTCACCGACAACCTGGGGCGCACCGCCAACCGCCGCGTGGACCGCCTCACCGCCGCCAAGGCCGTGATGAAGAACTTCATCGGGGGACGCCCGAACGACCGCATCGGCCTGGTGGCCTTCGCCGGCAAGGCCAAGCTCTGCTGCCCGCTCACGCTGGACCACGGCATCGTGGGGTACATTATAGACCAGTTCTACCTGGCCACGCAGGACCTGTTCAACGGGCAGGTGCGGCCGGGGTACATCCAGGAGGACGGCACAGCCATCGGCACGGCCATCGCCACCGCCGCCACGCGCCTCAACGAGCGCACGGAAACCAAGTCCAAGGTCATCATCCTGGTGACGGACGGCGCCAGCAACATGGGCTCCATCACGCCCATCGAGGCCGCCAAGCAGGCCGCCAAGCTCGGCATCAAGATCTTCACCATCGCCATCGGACGCGACGAGCGCATCTCCCGCTACACCGCAGATGTGGACACCTTCGACGAGAAAACCCTCAAGGAGATCGCCCACAGCACAGGCGGCAGATACTACCGCGCCAGCAGCGGCGCCAAGCTGCAAAAGGCCTTCCAAATCATCGACAAGCTGGAGAAGACGGACGCGAAGCGCCGCACCATCGTGAGCTACGACGAGCTGTTCATGTACCCGCTGGGGCTGGCGGCGCTGCTGCTCTTGCTGGGCACGGGGCTGTGCTTCGCGCGTCCGCATCCCGCACCGTAACACCGCCATGAGCTTTCTCTATCCGCACATCCTCTGGTTCCTGTTCCTGCCCGCGCTGCTGGCGGGGCTGGTGGCGCTCGCGCGCCGCAAGACCGGGAACGGCTGGCTGAAACTCGTTTCCGCCGAGCACACGGACGAGCTGGTGACGCGGCGACCCGCCTGGCGCAGCATCATCCCCGCCGCGCTCTGCATCCTGGCGCTCGCCTGCACCATCGCGGCGCTCGCGCGGCCCATCAACGGCTTCCGCGAGGCCGGCGGCCTCTCCACCGGGCGCAACCTGCTCATCGCGCTGGACATCTCACGCTCCATGGAGACGCAGGACGTGAAGCCCTCCCGCCTGGAGGAGGCGCGCGCCGCCGCATACGAGCTGATAGACTCCCTGCCGTCGGACAAAATCGGGCTGATCGTCTTCTCCGGTGATGCGGACCTGGTGGTGCCGCTGACGTACGACCACACCGCCTTGAGAGACGCCCTGGAACAGGTGAACCGCAACTGGGCGGGAACCGGCGGCACCAACTTCGGCCTGGTGCTCAAGCGCGCCATGCAGGATTTGAAGCGCAGCGCGCCGGACGGCACGAACGCGCTCGTGCTGCTGAGCGACGGCGAGGACACCGTCGGCTCGTCGCTCGACATTGCGGAGGAGGCGCGCAAGGACAAGCTGCTGGTCATCACGGTGGGCGTGGGCACGGCTGCGGGCGGCCCCATACCCGACCCCAAGGGGCAGAACGGCCTGTGGCAGGATGCCGACGGCAAGCACGTCATCAGCAAGCTGGACGCCGACTCCCTCCGCAAGTTCTCGGAAGCCACGGGCGGCGATTTCGCCGTGCTGGACTCCAACACGGACTTGGCCGCCTTCACCAAGAACGCCGTGCGCAAGATTGACAAGCACGAGGAGAACGTGTCCACCAACAAGGTGCCGAACGACCTCTTTGCGTGGTTCGCGTGGGTGGCGCTGGCGCTGCTGGCGGCGGCCATCGTGATAGCCACGGAATGGCGTCTGCCGCGGCGCGGGGCGGCGGCGGTGGCGCTCCTGCTCATTCTCACACCCGCCGCACAGGCCGCGCCCAGCGGGCAATCCGTGGTGCAGTACACCAAGGGGCTCATGCAGGAGGGCAAGGACAACGCCAATGCCAAGGAGGCGTTTTCCGAGGCCCTGCTGGACAGCGACCCGCAGATGCAAGCCGCGGCCTTCTACCAAATCGGCAACGTGGGGGCCAACGCCACCATCGACAAGCTCCGCAGGCTCTATGGCGAGGGGGAACAGGAGCAGGCGGAGCAGGTATCCACCGACCCCGAGGAGGAGGATGGCGCCGCCGCGCCGCAGGGCCCCAAGCAGCCGTCCATCGAGGATTTGGAGAAGGTGGTGGAGGAATTGAAGAAGGATCTGCTTCCCTACGAGAACGCGCTGAAAATCCAGCCCGCCCTGAAGCCTGCCGAATCCAACATTGCCAAAATCAAGCAGCTCATCAAGGACCTGGAGGAGGAGATTGAACGCCTGAAGCAGCAGCAACAACAGCAGCAGCAAAACCAGGACCAGAACCAAGACCAGCAACAGCAGCAGAACCAGGACCAGCAGAAGCAGAAC
>JAKSOT010000006.1 GCA_024405455.1 Akkermansia sp.
CCCGCCATGGCTCCGGAAGCCCCCCAGCCCCACACCATCCACGTGAACGTGGCCGCGCAGAGCATCACCCTGCGCAACCACGAGGGCCGCGCCATCCTCACCGTCCCCTGTTCCACAGGTGCCGCCGGTACAGGATGCACCCCGGATTCCGGGCAGACCCCCACCGGCCGCTTCGCCGTCTGCTCCACCCACGGCGAGAACGCCCCACTCTCCACCCTCTTCAAGGGCCGCATCCCCGTCGGCACCTGGGAACCCGCCTGCAAGGAGCAGGATGCCATCCTCGCACGCATCCTCTGCCTCGATGGCCTGGAGCCTCACAACGCCAACACCCGCGACCGCTTCATCTACATCCACGGTACCGCCGACACCGCTAGCCTCGGCTCCCCCGTCTCACACGGATGCATCCGCATGGACCCCACCGACATCGCCCACTTCTTCCCCCTCTGCCCCGTGGGCACCAAGGTGTTCATCGAAGCATGATTTTTTGCAAGTCGGTAGTTGTACCTTCCGATTTTGCTGCAAAATTGGAACATATAACTACCGATTTTGCATTTCGTGCTGTATTTTATTGTAATTTCATGCATTACAGGTGTGCAACTTGACGCAAAAACGCCCAGTCCGGGGATTTTTTCATTGTTTTCAGGCACTTTCATCTCGAATTCGGCTGCCTTTCAGGTGGAAAAGCGTGGGCCACCGCCTGTTTTCCGTCAGCTCGTTGTCAAATCGGTCAGTATACCTTCCAACTTTTTTACATTTTCGCAACATATATCTTCCGATTTTGCTTGACAAAGTGGAACACAGGGTGTAGATTTGCCCAAGAAAGGCAGAAAAATGAGCAACATCAACGAAGAACACCTGTACCA
This sequence comes from Akkermansia sp., assembly GCA_024405455.1. GTDB lineage: Bacteria > Verrucomicrobiota > Verrucomicrobiia > Verrucomicrobiales > Akkermansiaceae > Akkermansia. Next base: position 864 of record JAKSOT010000006.1, read on the forward strand.
GCTGCTGCGCCGCTTCAACCCGTGGTGGAACGGTGCGGAAGCCTCAACCTTGCGTCTTCCGGCCATACGGCGGCGTGCCTTCACGGAGGTGCTGGAGACCATCGAGAACCCGCGCCTGCGTCGGCATGCGGTGATATCCGGGCCGCGGCGGGTGGGCAAGACCACCACCATGAAACAGGTGGTGGCGGAGCTGCTGGCGCGCGGGGTGCCCGCGGGCAACATCCTGTATGTGTCGTTCGACAACCCGCTGCTGAAACTGGCGGGCTTTGCGGAGGTCTTGCGCGCGTACGAGGAGAGCACGCCGCACAGCGGCACCTGCTACTACTTTCTGGACGAGGTGCAGTACGCGGATGATTGGTCGCTCTGGCTGAAGGACCTGTACGACCAGCGCCCGGAGATCCGCGCCGTGGCCACGGGCTCCGCCAGCCCGGAAATCCGGCGCGGCATGTCGGACAGCGGCGTGGGGCGCTGGCGGAACCTGCGCATGCCCACCATGAGCTTCCGCGAGTACTGCACGCTCACGGAGGTGCCGTTGAGCCTGCCCGCCGCGCTGCCGGCGGTGGAGGAGCTGCCCGCCATGCCCAAGGCTGACTTCACCGCGCTCATGAATGCGCTCGGCGGGCTCACCCCGCACTGGAACCGCTACCTGCAGTGCGGCGGCTTCCCGGAGCTCGCCTTCAACCCGGACATCCAGGAATGCCAGCAGTGCATGCGCGAGGACGTGGTGGAGAAGGTGCTCAAGCGGGATATCCCCGCCCTCTTCGAGGTGCGCAGCCCCCTCCAGCTGGAGCGCGTCTTCATGCACCTCTGCCTGGCATCCGGGGATCTGGTGAACTACTCCACCCTCTGCCAGGATGTGGAGGGCATGGCCAAATCCACCCTCCAGCGCTACATCGGCTACCTGCAGGACGCCAACCTCATCCACGTGAGCAACCCCGCGGGCGGCACCGGCAAGAAGATGCTCAAGGGCAACCCCAAAATCTACGTGGCGGATGCCGGCATGCGCCTCGCGTGCCTCTCCATGCCCAACGTGCTGGAGGATGCCGAGCAGCTCGGCAAATCCGCGGAGGCCGCCGTCTACAAGCATTTCCACGATGCCTTCGCCCGCTCCGCCAGGCTCGGCTACGCCCGCCTCGGACGCAGGGACAAGGAGGTGGACATCGTTGCCGATTTCCCCAACGGCAAGCGCATCGCCTGCGAGGTCAAGTACCGCCACGACGCCACCATCGGCGCCGCGGAGGCCATCCGCTCCCTCTGCGCCCATGAGGACACCCTGGCCGCCTTCGTCGCCACCAGGGGCAGCGCGGATTTCGGGCTGGACACCCGCACCAAGGGCGCCGAGCGCCCCCTCGTGCGCATCCCCGCATCCGCCCTCTGCTACCTCCTGGGCTGATTCCCCGCCCCGCGCGACGTGAAAAATTACGGATGCCCGAATGATTGTCCTTGACTCGCGCGCGCGTGGGGGGGTAGAATTGTGCGGCGTTGGAAAGCGCGCCGCGATACGACCATGGAACCGATTTACGAAGGCAAAGCCAAGAGACTCTATACGACCGACGACCCGAACGTGCTCCGCATGGAGTACAAGGACTCCGCCACCGCGTTCAACGGTGAGAAGAAGGAGGATTTCGAGAACAAGGGCCGCTTCAACAAGGCCATCACCCTCATCATCTACAACATGCTTGAGGAAAAGGGCGTGAAGACCCACCTGGTGGCGGATGTGGACGACATCAACCTGCTGGTGAAGAAGGTGTCCATCATGCCGCTGGAGGTGATTGTCCGCAACGTGGCGGCGGGTTCGTTCTCCAAGCGCATGGGCGTGGCGGAGGGCACGCAGTTCACCAAGCCCATTGTGGAGTTCTCCTACAAGGACGACGCGCTGGGCGACCCGTTCATCAACGACGACTACGCCCGCGAGATGGGTGCCGCCTCCGAGGAGGACAGCGCCTACATCAAGAAGATGGCCCTGCTCATCAATGAAACCCTCAAGGAGTTCTTCCTGAAGGCCAACCTGCGCCTCATCGACTTCAAGATCGAGTTCGGCCGCCTGTCCACGGACCCGAGCCAGATTGTGCTGGCGGACGAGATCACGCCGGACACGTGCCGCCTGTGGGACGTGGAGACGAACGAGAAGATGGACAAGGACCGCTTCCGCCGCGGCCTGGGCGGCTTCATGGAAGCCTACGCGGAGGTGCTGAAGCGCCTGCAGAAGTAAGCCCGCAACACTTCGCCGCTCCACTCCCCACGGGGTGGGGCGGCTTTCACCTACACCCGTTTCAACCGATACAACCATGACGCTCACCCTTGAAGTGTTCAGCCGCTTCCAGTCCGCCACGGACGCGAACAAGCTGCTCTACACGCCGATAGCCGACCAGCTCACGTACAACCACACGCGCCTGTACACCGTGGAGTGCGAGGGCGACACCGCCGCCGCGCGCGACTACCTGCGCCGCGTGCTGGTGGATGAAATCTCCCAGCAGGTGAAGGACGACGGCACGCCCGCGCTCAGCGGAGAGCTCTTCTGCATCTCCTACGGCATCAAGAAGGGCGCGCTGGATTTGGAGAAGGAGGCCATCCTGGCCAACTACCGCGGCCGCAAGGGCCTGCCCTTCACCATCACCGCCCTCACCATCACCCAGAAGGTCTACGTCTTCGGCAAGGGCGACAAGGACGCCCTCGCCGCCCGCTTCTGCCGTGACGTCTGCAACCCCGCCATCCACACCTGGAGCGTCAAGTAACCGCCAACCTTCCATCATCCCATGACATACCGAACGATACCCGTGCGCCCGCTGAGCGAGGCCGAGCTCACGAAGCTGAGCCAGGACATGAAGCTCTCCCTCTCCACGGAGGACATGCTGGTGGTGCAGCAAATCTTCAACGAAATAGGCCGCGCGCCCACGGACGTGGAGCTGGAGGTCATCGCCCAACCCTGGCCGGAGCACTGCAAGCACCGCATCTTCGCCGCCACCGTGCAGCACACCGTGGACGGCAAGACCGAGGAAATCAAGAGCATGTACAAAACCTTCATCCAGCGCCCGTCCAAGGAAATCATGGCGCGCAAGCCGGGGTTCGTGCTCAGCTGCTTTGTGGACAACGCCGGCTTCATCAAGCTGGATAATAACCTGTCCGTGTGCCTGAAGGCGGAGACGCACAACCACCCGAGCGCGATTGAGCCGTACGCGGGCGCCAACACGGGCCTGGGCGGCGTGATACGCGACATCCTGGGGGCCGGCAAGGGCGCCAAGCCCATCGCGAACCTGGATGTGTTCTGCTTCGGCGCGCCGGACACGCCGCAGGAGATGGTGGAGGGCCACAACATCATCCACCCGCTGGGCATCATGCGCGGCGTGGTGCACGGCGTGCGCGACTACGGCAACCGCATGGGCATTCCCACCACCAGCGGCGCCATCCAGTTCGACCCCACCTACATCTACAACCCGCTGGTGTTCTGCGGCACGGCCGGCGTGATTCCGCAGAGCGACATCGCCAAGGAGATGAAGCCCGGCCTGGCCGTGGTGGTCATCGGCGGCCGCACCGGAAAGGACGGCCTGCACGGCGCCACCTTCTCCTCCGCCGCCATGGGCGAGGGCTCCCACGAGGAGGACCAGCAGGCCGTGCAGATCGGCAACCCCATCGAGGAAAAGAAGACGCTGGACGTCATTCTGGAGGCGCGCGAGCGCGGGCTTATCGAGTTTGTGACGGACTGCGGCGCGGGCGGCTTCTCTTCCGCCGCGGGCGAGATGCTTTCCGAGACGGGCGGCGACGTGTTCCTGGAGCGCGCCCCGCTCAAGGAAACCAACATGCTCAGCTGGCAGATCTTCCTCTCCGAATCCCAGGAACGCATGGTGCTCGCCGTCAAGAAGGAGAACCTGGATGAGCTGCAGAAGCTCGCCGACACCTTCCAGACGGAAATGACCATCCTCGGCGAGTCCAACGACAGCGGCGTGCTCCGCGTCTGGCACAACGGCGAGCTCGTCTGCGAGCTGGACAACTCCAAGCTCCACGAGGCCCCCACCAAGCACCTCACCTCCGTCTTCACCACCCCGGAGGCCAAGACCGGCCACGCGCTGGACGATACCCACCTGGCGGACGACCTGAAGGCCGTGTTCGGCGACTTCGCGGTGGTCTCCCGCGAGCCCATCATCCGCGAGTACGACCACGAAGTGCAGGGCAACACCGTACTCAAGCCGCTGGCAGGCGCCACCGCGGACGCCCCGCAGGACGCCTCGGTCATCGACATCGACGGCTCGGAGAAGCTGATGTCGCTTGCGCTGGCCATCCTGCCGGAATGGGGCAAGAAGGATCCGTACGCCATGGGCACCGGCACGGTGGACGAAACCGTGCGCCAGCTGGTGCTGGCCGGAACGAACCCGGACAAGATTGCCCTGCTGGACAACTTCTGCATGGGCAACCCGGAGGAACCGACCGAGCTGGGCCGCATCGTGGAATGCGCCAAGGGCATCCGTGAGGCCGCGCTGGCCTACGGCGCGCCGTACGTCTCCGGCAAGGATTCCTTCTACAACTACTTCGAGACCGAGGACGGCCCCGTCAACATCCCCGTCACCTTCCTCTGCTCCGGTTTCGGCGTGGTGGAGGACCCCGAACACGTGCACGGCGCCTCCCTGCGCCGCAACAACAGCGTCATCTTCATGGTCGGCAACACGGAGGACGAGATGGGTGCCAGCGTCTACGCCCGCATCAAGGGCATTGCAGACGCCAAGGTGCCGCAGACCGACTGCGCCAAGAACTACGCGCTCTACAAGGCGTACTACGAGAACGCGCTCACCAAGGGGCTGGTGCTTTCCGCGCACGACCTCTCGGAGGGCGGCCTGGCCGTGGCCGCGGCGGAGATGGCATTCTCCGGCAAGGGCGGCATTGAGATTGCCCTGGACAAGCTGCCCACCGCGGGCGGCTGGAAGAACAACGCCGTGCCCTGCTTCGCGGAGAGCACGGGCCGCTTCCTGGTGGAGGTGGACGAGGACATGGCTGCGGAGTTCGAGGCGGCCATGCAGGGCTTCCCCTGCGCCCGCGTGGGCTCCGCCACCGCGGACGCCAAGCTCACCCTCACCGCCAACGGCAAGACCGTCCTCACCGCCGACATCCAGGACCTCAAGCACATCTGGAAGCACGGCCTCACCCCCTATTATTAAAATAGTACCTAGTACATAGTAAATAGTAAATCCCGTTATGCCTCACGCACTCCTTCTCAAATACCCCGGCACCAACTGCGATGTGGAAACCGCGCGCGCCCTCAACGCCGCAGGCTTCTCCACCCAGGTGCAGCCCATCGCCACCGCCACCCCGGAGCACGTCTCCAAGGCACAATTGGTCGTCTTCTCCGGCGGCTTCTCCTACGGCGACTACGTGATGAGCGGCCGCCTGGCCCAGCTGGAGACGGAACGCTTCCTCGGCGATGCCATCCGCAAGCACTTCGACAACGGCGGCTTCCTCTTCGGCATCTGCAACGGCTTCCAGATCCTCACCAAGCTCGGCATCCTCCCCAAGGCCTCCCTCATTTGGAACAAGAGCGAGCGCTTCGAGTGCATGTGGGACAAGCTGGTGCGCGTGGCCAAGAACAGCCCGTACACCACCTACCTGCCGGACGAGTTCGAGCTGCCCTCCGCCCACGCGGAAGGACGTCTCGTCACCGAGCCGGGGGACGCCCAGAAGTACCTCGATTCCGGCTGCGTGGCCCTGCAGTACGCCGACAACCACAACGGCTCCGAGCTCCGCATCGCCGGCCTCCAGGACCCCTCCGGCCGCGCCATGGGGCTCATGCCCCACCCGGAGCGCTTCCTCAAGCCGCGCCACCACTACGACCCCGACTGGTCCGGCGACCCCGACTGGGGATGGGGCTACTACTTCTTCAAGGGCGCCTTCGATGCCCTGAAGTAAGCCGCTATACCCTCCCTGTTACCGCACCCCACCCCGCCACCGGCCGGGTGGGGTTTTTCACTGCCAATGAATGCCTCGCACACCCCTACCACGCAAGAAATTTTTTTTGAAAAAAATGCACTTTGGGTTGTGCATTTGGCCGTTTGGGTGCTTAATAGGGTATAGAGTACCATCCATCATCATGAAAATCAAGCCTGAGACAACTATCAAGAAGGTGGCCTATCCTGTGGCCGCAGCCATCGCAGTCGCGACGACGCTTTCCGCCTGCCAGCAGCAGCAGCAACTTCCGGGTGAAGCGCCAATGCCGGGACCAATTATCGTGGAGCATCTCAAAAAGTAAAGCCCCGCGAAGTTTCAAATAGTTTCCGGTCAAATATCGACATAGAGGTTAAAGGGAGCCTATCCGTTCAGGGCCATTCGACGCGTTGAAGTGACACCGCGGCCTATCCCCGCGCGGCCATCATCTTCTCCACGTACTTGGCCAGCATGTCAACCTCGATGTTGACGGGCTGGCCGGGCTGGTATGCGTGCATGGAGGTGCGGTTCCAGGTGTGCGGGGTGATCCAGAACTCCGGCTCGCAGGTGTTGTGAATGGCCGCAATGGTGAGCGACACGCCGTCCAGGGCAATGCTCCCCTTGTCGATGATGTACCTGGCGTATTCCTGCGGGATGCGGATGCGGATGCGGTGGTCCTGCCCCACGGGCTCCACGGAGAGAACCTCTCCCGTGGTGTCGATGTGGCCCATGACGAAATGCCCGCCGAAGCGCCCGGCCCCGCCCATGGCGCGCTCCAGGTTGCACTCGCCGCCCACCTTCAATGCCCCCAGCGAGGTCACCCGCAGGGTCTGGGTCAGCAGGTCGAACTCCACCCGCGGGGGGTCCAGTTTGTCCACCGTGAGGCAGCAGCCGTTCACCGCCACAGAGTCGCCAAGGGATAATTCATCAGCGAAAGGCACTTCAACGGTGAAACGGGCGCCGGTTTCCACGGGGGTGATAGCGAGGACTTTTCCTGTGCATTCTACGAGACCTGTGAACATGGGAAATTAAGATTAGGATTAGGATTAAGATTAAGATTAGGAGTTGTTTGGGATGCAGGCGTGGTGTGCGGGAGTCTGCGCCTCCGCGCTGGCGGGGGAATACTCAACAATGCCTGTTGCCACTCTACACATGCCGTATCCGATTTTGGATTTGGGATTTAAGATTTAGGATTTGGGATTTGTATTCTTTGCGAGCGCCAGCAGGAGGTCGTAGGCGCGGGATTGGCCGCGGGCGGCGGCGCGGCGGTACCAGTACGCGGCCATCTCCGCGCTCTGCGGGGCGCCGCAGCCTTCCGCGAAACACGTGCCCAGCTTCAGCGCCGCACCCGCATGCCCGGCGCGCGCGGCGCTCTCCAGGCAGCTCACGCCGCCCGACGGGTCGCGCTGGCACCCCAAGCCCTTCAGGTAGCACTTGCCGAGCCAGTAGAGGGCATCGGCGTCGCCTGCCTTGGCTGCGGTATCGAAGTACGCCACGGCGCGCTCGTAGTCGCGCTGGCCGCCGCGGCCGCGCATGAGGCGCTTGGCGAGTTGCAGGCAGGCGTCCGGCTCACCGGCGTCCGCGCGCTGTGCGAGCTCGTCACTCATGCTGCGGCAGGGCGGCGGGGTCGGGTTGCGCCTGTTCCACCTGCTCCACGGGGGCGGGGGCGGGGTGACGCACGGCGTCAATGTACTTGGTGAGGCCGTTGAGGCACATCTGGATGGCGAGGAGCACGAGGATGGTGCCCATGAGGCGGGTGAGTGCCACGGAGCCGCGCTGCCCCATCTTGGCGGCTATCTTGCGCGTGAACATCAGCACGGTGAAGGCCACGGCCCACGCGGCCACCACGCTCAGCGAGTTGAACATCAGCGTGGTGGCGTCCGCGCACTTGGCGGCCATGATCATCACCACGGAGATGGAGGCGGGACCCACGATGATGGGCACGGCGATAGGAACCAGCAGCGGCTCCGAGTTCTTGGAGTCGTGCTCCGGGCTGGAGCCCAGCACGTCCACCCGCGGGAACACCATGCCCACCGCTATCAACAGCAGCAGGATGCCGCCGGAGATGCTCAGCGTGCTCTGGTCGATCTCCATGTAGTTCAGGATGGCCTCGCCCGCAAAGTAGAACATCAGCAGCAGCCCCAGCACGATGAACAGCTCGCGCCGCAGCACGTGCATGCGCCGCTTGCGCGGCACCGGCAGCAGCAGCGACTGCACCATGGGGATGATGCCCACCGGGTCCAGCACGATGAGCAGCGTGGCCGTGTTCAGGAAAAACGTCTTGAAGTCCATAGCTTAGAATTCCTTGTGTTGAAAGAGCCAGGCGGCGGTGAGGAGGTGCAGCAGCATGTATCCGCCGGCAATGAGCGCCAGGCTGCCGAGAAGCCCCCAGCCGAGCGGCGCCCCCGCCGCGGCGGAGTCTGCCACGGAAAAGATGCTGAAGTTGGGGATGAGGACGGCGAAGGCGGTTTCCACCTGCTGCATGAGGCGTGTGACGCCCTGGCCGTTGAAGATGATGCTGAAGAGGCTGCCCTGGAACATGCCGATGATGTACGCACCGAGTGCGAAGATGATGCTCACGATGCTACCGCTGGTGAAGCAGGAGATGAGCAGGGTGATGCTGGTGAGCACGCCGAACCCCAGCAGCATGGCGCCGATTCCCAGCTGCGTGTTCCAATCGTTCCCGGCGGCGCGAACGGCGTCCAGGTACGGCGCCATCTCCTCCGCCCCGTACCCGCGCTGCGACAGCGCCGCCGCCAAATCCGCCTCGATACCGGCCTCGCGCAGCCCCACCAGCAGGCACATCATGCCGTCCATGAACAACACCATCAGGATGGTGAGCCCCCACACGCCCAGTAGCTTGCCCGCCAGGTAGTCGAACCGCGGCACGGGCTTGCACAGGATGGTGTAGAGGATGCGGTCCTCCGTGTCGCGCGGTATCAGCAGGGCCGTGGCCGCTATGCTGAACACCAGGCCGAACGCCTGCATGCAGCCCAGCGCCACGTCCTTGAGCAGCTCCAGCTGCGCCACCCCCTGGAACTCGATGCCGATGGCATCCTGGTACGGGATGAACTGCAGCGCCAGGAACAGCACCGCAAACGCCGCCGGAACCAGGAAGAGCTTCATGCGCACCAGCTGGGTCAATGTCACCCTCGCCACCGCCGCTATCCGTGCGGGTTTGCCGATGATGGCTGTGACAAGGCCTCCCATGGTGCGTCTTTATTTCCGGTTGGCGTGCTCGCCGTCGTCGATGAGCTTCCAGAACGAGCGGGACGCGCCTAGCTTCTGGTCCTCGCTCCCCTTCCCCATGCCGCTGCGGAACAGGAAATCGTTCAGCGACGCCGCGTGCAGCACCCGCTGCACCACCACCGTGCCGTCTCCCTCCACCGTGAAGTAGATGCGGTAGTCCCTGCTGCGGAAGCGGTAGATCTTGCGCCCCTCCCGCTCCACCACGCCGAACCGCGTGTCGCTGGGATTCGCCTTCAGGCAGTTCTCGTCCACCTGGAACGCGGATACTAACTCCATCTGCTCCAGGGTGGGGATGGCGGAGAGTTCCGCCGCGCTGATTTCATTGAAGACGATTTGGTGCACCAAGCCATTCTACGTGATACCCCCACCGCTTGGCAAGGAAAATTCTTCCCCCGGCCGCGATATGGCGCGCCGGCTTTTCAAAGGGCGAATGAAGCGCCGTTCCCACCTGTTTCCCACCCGTTAGGCTTGGTAGAATTGACCGCGCCCGATATCATGGTAGCATGCAGGGGCACGGCGGGAACAAGACACGCCCTGCACGCAAACAAAAAAGAGAAATACATTATGAAGAGAACAATCATGATTGCATTCGCCCTGGGCATGCCCTGCCTGGCCGGACAACCCGTCACCACCATCGCCCCCGCGCCCGTCAAGCCCGTGCGCACCTGCGCGGACTCCCCGTGGAGCATGGAGATTGGCGCCAACTACAACTTCGCCATGCGCGACCTGCTGAAGCACTCGCAGGGCTCCTGCAAGTCCGTGGACACCATGGGCGGCGAGCTCACCCTGGTGCACCGCAACAACGAGCGCGACTCCATGTACGTGCGCCTGGGATACGCCTACGGCGGCGAGTCCCACGGCGGGTCCTACGGGTGGAGGAACGACAACATCAAGCTCAACACCCACACCTTCGCGCTCACCACGGGCTACCGCTACACGCGGGCCCTCACGGAGCGCATCTCCATGTACATGGGCGCGGGTATCGGCGTGGCGAACCAGAGCATCAAGACCAAGTTCACCGCGGACGGCTTCGACCGCCACCACGGGCGCGAGCGCGACCTCAGCTACAAGGCGCACGATGCCTCTTGGGGCTTCGCCGTGGAGGCGGAGGTTGGCCTGCGCTACCAACTCTGCCCCTGCTGGGATGTGTTCGCGGCCTACCGCTTCACCGCCAACACCGCCAAGAATACCCTGGGCAGCGGAGATGCGCGCCTTACGGATTTCGGCCGCAACCACCGCCAGTTCTTCCACGGCATCACCGCCGGCGTGGCCTTCAAGTTCTAACCCAACCCCCGCACATACACACACGCGGCCCGTCCGGCACACGCCGGACGGGCCGTTTGACACCATGGGGAAAACCGCATGCCGGATATTGAATCTGCTTGACATGCGCGCGGGGGCAAGTTATTCTGCGCGCGCATGCTGGAGAGCATAGACGAGTTTCTGGGCGCGGGCAGCGGGTTCCTCTGGGGGTATATCCTGCTGTTCTGCCTGCTGGGCACGCACCTGTATTTGACGGTGGTGCTGCGCTTCCCGCAGCGGCACCTGTTCCGCGCCATGTCGTACTACTTCAAGCGCAGCGGCGAGGGGCACATCTCGCACTTCGCCTCGCTCATGGTGTCGCTGGCGGCGAACGTGGGCACGGGCAACATCATCGGCGTGGCCGTGGCGGTGTCCACCGGCGGGCCGGGCGCGGTGTTCTGGTGCATGGTGACGGGCCTGCTGGGCATGGCCACGCGCTATGCGGAATGCCTGCTGGCCATCCGCTACCGGCGCGTCGACGCGCTGGGGCACCTGGTGGGCGGGCCGATGTACGTGCTGGAGCACGGCCTGCACTGCAAGTGGCTGGCCGTTGTGTTTGCGGTGCTCACGGCGATTGCGGCGTTCGGCATCGGCAACCTCACGCAGGCGAACGCGGTTTCCGCCGTGCTGCAGGAGAGCGCGCTGAACATCCCCACCTGGGCCACGGCCACGGTGCTGTGCATCCTGGTGGCGGCAGTGCTGCTGGGCGGGCTGCGCGGGATAGCGCACACGTGCAAGGCGTGCGTGCCCACCATGGCGCTGGTGTACATGGCGGGCTGCGTGATGGTGCTCGCGGCGCACGCGGACTTCATCCTTCCGGCGGTGCAGTTGATTTTGGACAGCGCGTTCAGCGCGCACGCGGCCGCGGGCGGCTTCATCGGCTCCACCCTCATGCTGGCCATGCGCACCGGCGTGCAGCGCGGATTGTTCTCCAACGAGGCCGGCATGGGCTCCTCCCCCATCGTGGCCGCTCCCGTGCAAACCCCCAACGCCGTGCAGCAAGCCCTGGTGGCATCCACCGGGCCGTTCTGGGACACCGTGGTCATCTGCACGCTCACGGGCGTGACGCTCACCACCTGTCTGTACGCGGAACCCGCCATTGCGGCGGCGGACGGCTCCCTGCTGAGCTTCCACGCGTTCAGCACCATCGGCCTGCTGGGCTCCGGGATGCTGACGGTGAGCCTGGCGGCGTTCGTGGTGTCCACACTGCTGGGGTGGTCGTACTTCGGTGAGAGCGCCCTGGAATACCTGGGCGGCGTGAAGCTCATCATCCCCTACCGCGCGGTGTGGGTGGCGGCGGTCTTTGTGGGTGCCGTCATCCCCAAGAGCTCCATCGTGTGGAACTTCTCCGACTGCGTGAACGCGCTCATGGCCCTGCCGAACCTCGTCAGCCTGGTGGCGCTCTCACCCCTCCTGGTGGCGCAGACCCGCCGCTATCTCTGGAGCAACCGCCTGGACGACGTGGACCCGGAAATCGCCGTGGCCAAAACCGCGCACGAAGGCAAGTAGCGCGCACGCGCGCCCTGCGCGCGGCTTTTTACCTTGATTTGGCGTGGTATTCTGGTAGAATACAAGGGATATGAACTGGCTGAAGCACGTATCCGCCACGATGATGATGATGGGAGCCTTTGCAGCAGGACAGCAGAACGCGCCATACGAGCCGAACCCCGACTGGGAAAACCCGCAGAACCTCAGTCAGGGACGCGAATCCGCCCGCGCGTTCTTTGTGCCCTTTGCCAACAAGGATGAGGCGATGAAGGGCGGCCGTGCCGATTCCTCCCTGGTGCACTCCCTCAACGGAAACTGGAAATTCCACTGGGCCCCCAGCCCGCAGGAGCGCCCCGCGGACTTCTTCAAGCCGGAATTCAACGTCAACGACTGGAAGGACATAGACGTGCCCAGCAACTGGCAGATGCGCGGCTACGGCACCCCCATCTACAGCAACCAGCGCTACACCTGCATCCGCGACTGGCCGCGCGTGATGACCCCGCCCCGCAACGGCGACGAGCAGGCCTACACCACCCCCAAGACGGAGCCGAACGCCGTGGGCTCCTACCGGCGCGACTTCGAGATTCCCGCCGACTGGGACGGGCGGCAGGTGTTCATCCGCTTCGACGGCGTGGATTCCTTCTTCTACCTGTTCGTGAACGGGCAGAAGGTGGGCTTCTCCAAGGACAGCCGCACCGCCGCCGTGTTCGACATCACCAAGTACATCCACCCCGGCACCAACGTGCTGGCCGCCGAGGTCTACCGCTACAGCGACGGCACCTACCTGGAATGCCAGGACATGTGGCGCCTCTCCGGCATCTTCCGCGACGTCTACCTCTACTCCACCCCACCCGTCTTCATCCGCGACTTCTTCATCCACACCGACTTTGCGGAGAAGGACGGCAACACCGACTTCACCAAGGCCTCGCTGCGCATTGAAATGGGCGTGGCCAACCGCAGCCAGGCGGACGCCGCCTGCACCGTGGAGGGCGCACTCGTCAACGCCGCCGGCAAGACCGTGGCCACCCTGAAGACGGACACCCTGCACCCCGCGCAGAACTCCGAGGACAACGCCATCTTCAGCACGGAGGTTTCCAAGCCGGCGCTGTGGAGCGCGGAGAAGCCCAACCTGTACACGCTGCTGCTCACGCTGAAGGACGCACAGGGCAAGGTGACGGAAACCATCTCCCGCAAGGTGGGATTCCGCAAGGTGGAGCTGCGTGACGGCCGCTTCCTGGTGAACGGCATGCCCGTGAAGCTCAAGGGCGTGAACCGCCATGAGAGCCAGCACGCCAACGGACACGCCGTCACGCGCGAGGAGTGCCGTACCGAGCTCCTCCTCATGAAGCGCGGCAACATCAACCACATCCGCAACTCCCACTACCCGCAGCCCGACTTCTTCTACGAGATGTGCGACGAGCTGGGCATCTACGTATGCGACGAGGCCAACATCGAATCCCACGGCTACTACTACGGCGACGACTCCCTCTCCCACCCCGCCGAGTGGCGCGCTCAGCACGTCTGGCGCAACCAGAACATGGTGGAGCAGAGCAAGAACCACGCCTGCGTGGTCATGTGGTCCTACGGCAACGAGGCCGGCCCCGGCGACAACTTCGCCGCCGTGCGCGACTGGATCAAGAGCCGCGACACCTCACGCCCCACCCAGTACGAGCGCAACAACGACCTGGCGGACCTCCACTCCAACCAGTACCCCAGCGTGAACTGGACCAAGGAGGTGGCCTCCCGCCCCATCCGCAAGCCCTGGTACATCTCCGAGTACGCCCACATCCTCTGCAACTCCATGGGCAACCTCAAGGACTACTGGGACAACATCAACACCAGCGACTCCATCATCGGCGGCGGCATCTGGGAGTGGATCCACCAGAGCTACGACCAGGAGGTCACCCTGCCGGACGGCCGCACCGTGGTGCGCCAGAGCTACGGCGGCGACCACGGGGAGTACCCGAACGACGGCATCTTCTGCATCAAGGGCGTCATCTACAGCGACCGCACGCCCACCCCGCTCTACGATGAAATCCGCAAGGCCCAGCAGAACGTGGAGATGCACCTGGCGGACATCCCAGAGGGCGCCAGGGAGGTGACCGTGGACATCACCAACCGCAACTGCTTCACCAACACCAACGAGTACGACGCGGAGTGGATGCTGCTCAAGGAGGGCAAGGAGGAGGTGGCGCGCGGCAGCTTCACCGCGGATATCGCCCCGCTGCAGGCCGGCAAGCTGGCAATTCCGGTCCAGAAGCTCGGAGCGGGCAAGTTCAGCGCAGACGCCCGCTACTTCATCAGCGTGAGCTTCAAGCTCAAGCACGACACCGCCTGGGCCCCCAAGGGCTACGTGGTGGCCACGGAGCAGCTCGCCCTGCCGGAGGAGTTCACCAAGTTCTCCACCAAGGCCCACCTGCTCGGCCTGGACAAGGAGGCCAAGATCAACGTGCGCAACGAGAACAACCGCCTCATCGTCATCGGCTCCAACTTCTCCGTGACCATCGACAAGGCCACGGGCGGCCTGCGGGACTACATCGTGAACGGGCACCAGCTGCTGGGCAGCAAACCCACGCTGCTGCTCAACGCCTTCCGCGCGCCGCTGGCCAATGACAAGTGGGCCATGAACCAGTGGCTCAACAACGGCTTCCGCAACCTCAGCCACACCAGCACCCCGCTCGTCGTGGAGCGCATGCCCGGCGGCATCGTACGCGTCTCGTGCGACATCATCAGCCAGGGCATCCGAAAGGAAAGCCTGGACAGCCGCGACTACGACAACGGCAAGTTCACCGTCAAGGACCAGGGCCCCGTCATGGAGCGCGAGTTCCGCTTCACCACCCAAATGGTCTACACCATCATGCCCAACGGCTACATCTGCGTGCAGGCCGGCATTGTGCCCAGCGTGCAGAACGTGGTGCTGCCCAAGCTCGGCTACCAGCTCACCCTGCCCAAGCAGTACTCCAACGTGAAGTGGTACGGCCGCGGTCCCGGCGAGAACTACCCGGACCGCAAGAGCGGCTCCGACATCGGCATCTGGGAGCGCTCCGTGGCCGACATGGTGGAAAAATACCCCTTCCCCATGGAGATGGGCAACCGCATGGACACCAAGTGGGTGGCCGTAACGGATGATTCCGGCACCGGGCTCATGGTGGCCGCATCCACCGAGGAAACCCTCAACTTCTCCGCCCTGCCCTGCACCGCACAGGCCCTCTTCGCCGCCGCCCACCCGGAGGAGGTCCAGCAGGCCGACGCCACCATCCTCAGCATCGACAAGGTCACCCTCGGCCTCGGCGGCGCCGCCTGCGGCCCCCGCCCCATCGACCGCGACATCCCGCTCACCAAGCCCACCACCTTCGTGTTCTCCCTGCGCCCCGTCATACCGGACCAGGACCTCTGCGCCGTGGGACGCGAGGTGATGCCGCTCACCGGCGCCGTCACCCTCACGCGCGACAGCATGGGCTATGTACACGCCGCCTGCGGCACGCGCGACGCCAAGATCACCCTCACCCTGCCGGACGGCTCCGAGCACGTGTACGACGGCCCGTTCCTCCAGCGCGAGGAAGGCATCGTCATCGCCATGGCCAGCAGCGAGGGCTGCATGGACGCCGCCCGCACCTTCCAGCACATGGATGCCTGGAAGCCCGCCAACCTCATGCGCATCCAGTCCTGCTCCAGCAGCAGCGGCCCCGCCGAATCCCCCTGGAACCTCATCGATGGACGACGCGACACCATCTGGCACTCCTACTGGCACGAGCCCGCGGCCGAGTACCCGCACAACGTGGTGGTGGACCTCGGCGTCACCTCCGAGCTGCGCGGCTTCTCCGTCACACCGCGCCAGGGCAGAGCCTCCTCACGCGTGCGCAGGCTCGCCTTCTACCTCTCCGATTCCCCCGACAAGTGGGGCGACTCCCCCGACTGCGAGATGACCATGGAGGACAGCGACAACGAGCAGCGCGTGCTCCTGCCGGACCTCAAGTCCGCTCGCTACGTCAAGATGGTCTGCCTGGAACCCATGGTCAAGGGTGAGCCCTTCGCCTCCGTGGCAGAGCTGGTGCCCATCATCACCCGCGTGGAGGGTGACTACCCGCCGCACGCCTTCTACGCAGTGGTGTACGCCAGTTCCGAACGCGAGGAGGGCGGCGCCGCACGCAATGTGCTGGACGGCAACCCCGACACCGTGTGGCACACCATGGTGGGCGTCACCGTGGCCAGCTTCCCGCACGAGTTGCGCCTGGACCTGGGCGCCCAGCGCAAGCTCAAGGGCATGCGCTACCGCGGCGGCGCACGCCCCCGCGGCCGCGTGAAGGACTATGAGGTCTACGTGAGCAACGACGGCAAGAACTGGGGCGACCCCGTGGCCCGCGGCTCGTTCTCCGACAACGCGGAGGACCAGCAGGCCCTGTTCTTCACTCCCACCTCTGCGCGCTACATGCGCTTTGTAGCGCTCTCCGCGCACGATGGCGGGGATTCAGCCGTGGTGTCGGAGATTGACGCAATCCTCGATGAAAACTGACATCCGCGCTTGACTTTACAAGCCGCGCGCGGTATCAATGTGGCATCACATCACCATTCAACATTATGAACACCGACGAAAATACGCTTATTCTCTTCAAGCCGGACTGCGTGCGCAAGAACCTCTCCGGCATCATCCTGCAGCGCCTGCTGGCGGAGGGTTTCCGCCTGCGCGGCATGAAGATGATCCAGCTTGACGACGCCATCCTGCGCGAGCACTACGCGCACATCATCGACCTGGTGATTGAGGGCGAGCCCCTGTTCCCCAAGCTCTCCGCGTTCATGCAGACCAGCCCGGTGGTGGCCCTGGTGCTCTCCGGCCCCGGCGTCATCACCCGCGTGCGCACCATCCTGGGACCCACCAATTCCCAGAAGGCAGACAAGGGCACCATCCGCGGCGACTTCGGCACCAACAGCATGTACAACATCTGCCACGCCTCCGATTCCCCGGAAAGCGCCGCGGCGGAAATCAAGCGCTTCTTCAAGCCGGAGGAAATCTTCGACAACGTGGACTGATTCCCGCACCCGCATCCTTGACAGGGGCGCATCCGGCGGCATGCCGGGTGCGCCCCTTTGTGTGTACGCCGCGGCGCTTGACAGCGCGGGCGCTCGGCGTATTAAGGCTCAACCGTGCGGGTAGGGTACGGATGGTCCATACTCGTTCGGGCCCGGCTGCGAGCTCTTGAAGAACAGCAAAAACAGGCCGCCGCATAATATGAACCACCCGCTTTTCCCGCAGTCGTGCATGCGCCGGACCATGACCGCCAGCCCAATCAGTAGTGATAGCACCAACGGAAGCAACAACGCCTGGCTAACATCGTCCGCTAAATCATTATGAAGCTCGCCCAACGAAAGAGCCAATGAAACAATCCCCACGACCACCAACAGGGAGAATACGAGATAGCACCAGAATTCCCGCCGCGTGGCACGCCCCTTTCCGGAGAAAAAACGCTTCATCGAGTAGCGCACGTTGCCCCACGGGCTTTCCGTGCCCGGATGCAGCGGCCCGCAACAGTGCGGGCAGACCGCCGGTACCTCCGTTCCCTGCAGCAGCTCTCCGCAGTGCGGGCAAGAACCCAGGTCACCCGGCTGCTTGATGAATAGCTGCCGCTGCCAGCAGATGGATTCATCCGATATAATCTTCGTGTCCTCGTCGATGATGCCCTGCGCCGCCAGACACCGCATTCCCGTCGCAGAGAATGGGCCCTTGATTTGGTTGTTTTTGGCAAGATAGTAGTATTCCATGATAATCGTACTCCTTTCAACGGTAGATTGTATACTAATTCGGTATGCCCTTGCAAGCACATTTTTCAACTGCCCACCGCCTCGCAGGGTGACAACTGCACCCAACAGGTTGAGCACGCGCGCGCAGCTTGACAGAATCCGCCGCGCGCGTATACTCTCTGCCAGATGGAAACACCCCTGCCGCTAGCGCCGCCAAGCCTGGACGATGCCCCGCGCATCCGCTCCATCGTGGCCGCGTGCGGCGGCATGGGAAACGACCTTGCATTCGCGTCCATGTTCCTCCTGCAGGCCAAGTACCACACGGAGGCGGCGGTGGTGGACGGCGTGCTCTACCGCCGGTACAGCGGCAACTCCCGCTTGAACGGCTACGCCTACCCCCTCGGCACGGGCGACCCCTCCCCTGCCCTGCAGCGCATTGAGGAAGACGCCGCCGCTCGCGGTGAAGAGCTGCGCTTCTGCCTGCTCACCGAGGAACAGGCCGCCGACCTGCAACGCCGCTTCCCGGGACGCTTCCGCGCGGAGGCCAAGCGCGGAGACGCCGACTACCTCTACCTGCGCACCAACATGGCGGAGCTGCCCGGAAGCGAATTCCACAAGAAACGCAACCACATCGCCAAGTTCACGCGCCTCCACCCCAACTGGGTGTTCAAGCCGCTGGACGACGCCACCGCGGACGACGCACGCGGCATCGCCAAGGCCTGGCTGGACGCCGGGGAAGGTTCCCCCGCCCTGCAGCACGAGTTCCGCGGCATCTGCCACGCGCTCGACCTCCGCGAGCCCCTGCACCTCACCGGAGGCGTGCTCTATGTGGACGCCGCACCCGTCGGCATGGCCGTCGTCTCACACATCACGCCGCACGTGGCCGACATCCACTACGAAAAGTGCCTGCCCGACTGGCGCGACGCCTACACCCTCGTCAACCGCGAGACCGCGCGCAGCCTCAACACCACCTACATCAACCGAGAGGAGGACCTGGACCAGCCCGGCCTCCGCAAGGCCAAGGAATCCTACCACCCCGCCCTCCTGCTCCCCAAAATCTCCCTCCTGCCATGCTGACCCACCTCTTCTCGCCGGATGCCTGCGCCCACTGCCGCCTCTGCTGCAACTTCCACCGCCGCACCGCCTGGGAAACTCCCGCACTGGAACCCGAAGCCGTGGATCGCCTGCGCAAGATGAACATTCCCCTCACCAAACACGCCAACGGCGCCGACACCATCGCCCTGCCCTTCCTCTCCGACGACCCCGAGGAGGTGGCCCTCTGCCCCCTGCTGGATGCCAGCCGCGGCTGCACCCTGCCGCGCGGGGAACGCCCCTTCGAGTGCCGCATCTGGCCCCTCCGCCTCATGCACGATGCCGACGGCACCCTCCTCATCGGCTGCTACGACGCCTGCCCCGCCCTCACCCCCGCCGTGCGGGAGAGCCTCCACGCCTTCGCCACCGGAGACCTCCTCCCCCAACTCCTGCAATTCGCCAAAGACAACCCCGCCGCCATCCGACCCCTCGACCCCGCCTACCACATCGTCTGGCGCGCTCTTTCCAAATCCCCTGTCTCGGCGTAGCAAGGGCGCGCAGCGCCACGCAAAGACGGATAAATCTGAAATCCGAAATCCCAAATCCCAAATTGCCTCACGGCCAGCATGACTCCGTGGGCTGGGAAATGAAAACTTGACTTGTTATCGGCTCTGCTGCATCATTCCCGGCAATGGCAACGGCTCAAAAGATAGTTGTAGGGGAAACGGAGGTCTCCGTTTTACGCATACGTGACGACGACTACATCAGTCTGACCGATATGCTCAAGGCGAAAGACGGCGAGTTCTTCTTCTCAAATTGGCTGCGAAATCGCAACACCATCGAATTTCTCGGCGTATGGGAGAAGGTCAACAACCCCGCTTTTAATTGTGCCGAATTCGACATAATTAAAAGCAAGGCCGGACTGAACAGCTATCGCCTGAGCGCCAAGGAATGGATGCAGCAAACGAATGCCATCGGCATCGTCTCCCGCGCAGGGCGGTACGGCGGCACGTACGCCCACAAGGACATCGCCTTTGAATTCGCCATGTGGATCAGCCCGGAATTCAAGGTGTATCTCATCCGAGAATTTCAGCGTCTCAAGGAGGAGGAGCAGAAACTCATCGGCTGGTCAGCCAAGCGAGAACTCTCCAAAATCAACTACAGGATCCACACGGATGCCATCAAGCACAATCTCATTCCCGCCCAGGTTACGCCCCGCCAAGCCGCGCTTGTCTATGCCGATGAGGCGGATGTGCTCAATGTGGCCTTGTTCGGCATGACCGCCCGCCAATGGAGAGATTCCCACCCCAACGATAAAGGCAACATTCGCGATTACGCCTCCATCAATGAGCTCATCTGTCTCTCTAACATGGAAAACCTGAACGCCGTCTTCGTTGAAAGCGGATTGCCCCAACCCGAGCGCCTGAAAAGATTGAACCAGATAGCCATTCAGCAAATGCGCGTACTCTCTGAAGTCGATACCCGCCAATTGTTGAAATAGCCGGCGCATCGCTCACCAATCCGCCTGCTGCCCGAAATCAAGATTCTGTTCTCCGTACGGCATGTGAGAAAAAGAATACCTCCCCATGTGCGCGGTTCCATGAATCAACGGATTCAAGTCCTAAGCGGGGGAGGTCTGTCTGCCTTGCATTCTACACAACCAACAGCCCTACTCAAGCCTTTTTTCGCGCACAATCACTCCGTGCCAGCACGCGCGAAGCATACCGGATTTTTTACCCAGCTAGGCGTGTGGAATTCACCCGCAAACACCCGGTTTTTGGAAATTTTTGGGCTCTTTGCCCGGTAAAGGAGCGCAATGTAAGAGAGAGGCGAGATATTTTTGTTCGCGGGGAATAGAGTCGTGCGTGGGGTAGTTCGTGGTGCTGCGTTGCGGCTAACATCGCGCATTGCGCTCGTTGTGCGGCTGCGTGGCCGCTACGCATTGCCCCGCAAGCGGGGCATGAATAGCCGCGCCCAAAGGGCGCCGAACTTTATAAATCCCAAATCCTACATCCGAAATCCGAAATTAGACACGGAAATATCGCAGGGCTGACGCTTCGATACCATTCCCCGCATACACGTACCGCGTACGCAGCAGGCTGGAATCGCGGTGTCCCATCTCCATCTGCAATGCCGCAAAATTCCTGAAATGCGCTGCATGATACGTGGCAAAGGTGTGCCGGCAGACATCCTGCCGCCAAGGGTGGGCGGTTTCCTTGCTCCAGCCTGCCGCCTTGCGCAGCGCCCGCCACCGCTGCACCCAGCGGCGCGGGATGTCATGCCGCAGGGCGTCGATGTTCCCGCAGCGCAGCGGCACCACGCGCCCGCCGCCCGTCTTGCTCGTGGTGGGACGCACCACCACGAGCCGGTTCTGCCAGTCGATGTCGCGTTCGGGATCAATCCGGCTCACCTCCGTGGGGCGGATGCCGCAGTAGAGCATCAGGTGCAGCGATAGTTGCATATCCTCATGTTCCGGCAGCTGCGCCGCCGCTTCCAGACGCTCCACTTCCTCAATCGTCAGCGGCTCTATCGGCTTCTCCACCACCTCCGGCACCTCCACCCGCGACACCGGGTTGGAGTCGCACCAATCATGCTTGATGGCCGAGGAAAACACCCCGCTCATGATGGCCCGCGCCTTCCTGTACTGCGCCGCGCTCCCGCCGAACGCCGTTTCCAGATACCGTCGGCAATCCTCCGACGTAACACTCCGCATCCGCCGCTCCGCCAACCCCGGATTCATCTTCATCATCCGCTTGCAAAGATACCTGAAATCCACAATCGACCGCGCCCTTAAACCTTTCCGCTTCCTATCCTCCAAAGCAATTTCCACCGCCTTGGCAAACGTCACCGTGCGTTCCCGCATTCTCAATTGCTCCTCCCCCTGCCTAATGCATGCCCGCGCCCGCTTCACGCGGCCCCGACCGCACTCCAGCGCCTCCTTGGCCACCAATGCGGCCTCCAGCACGTCTATACCTGTTGTCTTCAGCACCTCCAGTGCTGCCATCTCTTTATCTTCTATCGTATTCATGGCTTCCGTATTCGTAATGGGTAGTCAAACAAAATCTTCAAAAAAATTCAATTGCGCATTAGTAAGCCGCCTAAGATTCCCGCATGTGAACAAACGATGCTAATGATAGTATTTCGGCTGTACTCCATGTCGCGATAACATTTGAAGAAGGAATGTTTGTAGGAATCCAATACGTATTACGAAAGCGTATTGTTTGTGTATGGGGATTTCTCACTCGCCCCACATTCGCAATATGGCTAAAAACACGAAACTATCCGAAGCCAAATCCAAGAAGAACGACGAGTTCTACACGCAGTACGCCGACATTGAAAAGGAGGTCAACGCCTATCTGGAGTATGACCCGGACACTTTTCGCGGCAAAACCGTTCTCTTGCCGTGCGACGACCCCGAGTGGAGCAACTTCACCATCTTCTTTGCCCAGAACTTCGCCCGCCTGGGCTTGAAAAAGCTCATCAGCACCAGCTACGCCCCTGCCAGCAAGAATTTCAACTGGCACTCCGGGCCCACCGAATTTGAACAGGAAAGCCCGCTGTTCGACTGCGTGAAGTCCAAGGCATGCGGCAAGATTTTCGTGCTCGAAAAGGACATCACGGGGGACGGCATCATCAATCACGACGATTTAGAGTGGAACTATCTCGATGGCGACGGCGATTTCCGCTCCGAGGTGGTATGCAAGCTGCGGGACGAGTCCGACATCATCGTTACAAACCCGCCTTTCTCCCTGTTTCGCGAGTTCCTGGCCTGGCTTGTTCAGGGCGGCAAGAAATTCCTCATGATTGGCAACATGAACGCCATCACCTACAAGGAGGTGTTCCCGCTGTTAAAAGACAATCAAATGTGGCTTGGCAATGGCTTTGCGGGAGGCAATGCCTATTTCATGGTGCCGGAGGGCACAGCAAGGGAGTATGCCACTGGTGTATACGATGCGGAAAGGGGTATGGTACATTTTAGAAATTGCGCTTGGTTTACAAACATGGAGCACGGCAAGCGCCACCGCCCCTTGGAGTTGATGTCTTTGCAGGACAATCTCAAATTCTCCCGCCACAAGGACATCAAGGGCAGCACTGGCTACCGGAAGTATGACAACTACGATGCCATCGAGGTTCCGTACACTGACGCCATCCCCTCCGACTACCCGGGCGTGATGGGAGTTCCCATTTCCTTCCTCGATAAATACTGCCCGGAGCAGTTTGAAATCATGGGGATGTGCGAGAATGAAGATTTATACGACCTGAAAACTAGGGTGTACACCAGACAGGAGTGCAAGGATGCCTATTTTGCAAAGTTTGGCAAACAAGGTTCGTACGACTTGAACGCAAGTGGCGTCTTGACCATTGAAGGCAAGCAAGAAAAAGTCTATCAGCGTATCCTCATCCGCAAAATTCAACCCAAGAACAAGAAATGAAAACAGAACTGCTCGCAGAGGTGACGATCAAGGAAATCTGCGCGGGTTTCCAATACTCGGAACTGGAAGCCAAGGGGCTGTTCGGGTGGGGCGGCAAACTCACCATCCAGCCAGAGTACCAGCGCAACTACATCTACGCAGAACAAAAGAAAGAGGCGGCGGTGATAGAATCCCTGCTCAAGGGCTATCCCATCGGCCTCATCTACTTCAACCAACCGGCGCCGGGCAAGTACGAGGTACTGGACGGCCAGCAGCGCATCACCTCTATCGGGCGATTTCTGACGCACAAGTTTGCGGTGATGGACACCAACGGCATGCCCCTGTACTACGATTCGCTGCCGACCGAGCAGCGGCAGAGGTTGGACGACACCAAACTGCTGATATACGTATGCACCGGAGAGGAGAGGGAAATCAAGGACTGGTTCCGCACCATCAACATTGCCGGCATTCCCCTGAACGCACAGGAAACCTTGAACGCCATCTACTCCGGCCCCTTCGTCACGCAGGCAAAGGAGGTCTTTTCAAACAGCCGGAACCACAACATCCAAAAATGGCAGGCCTACATCAGGGGTGTTGCCTCCAGGCAGGACTTCCTAGCCACCGCACTTGATTGGGTGAGCAAGGGCAATGCAGAGGACTACATGGCAGCCCACCGGCACGACAGCACCATTTCCGAACTCGTCGACTACTTCAACACGGTCATTGATTGGGCATCCACCACCTTCCTGGAAGTGGAGGGAGCCATGCAAGGCTTGAAATGGGGCTACCTGTACGAAACATACCATGCCAGGTCATACAATCCCGAAGAAATATGGGAAAGGGTGCAAACCCTCATGGAGGATGAACACGTGAAAGCAAAGGCGGGCATCTTTGAGTATATCCTCGGCGGCGAACAGGACACAAGGCTCCTCAATGTCCGTGTCTTCGACGATACCGTCAAAAAGCGCGTCTGGAAGAAGCAGACCATAGACGCCAAGGCAAAAGGCCATTCAAACTGCCCGCTCTGTACCGTAGGCAACACCTCCAACAAGTCCCGTATATGGGATTTGAGAGAAATGGAAGCTGACCACGTCCATGCCTGGAGCCATGGCGGCTCCACCGATGAATCCAACTGCCAGATGCTTTGCCTGACCCACAATCGCGTAAAGGGGAACAGATAAGTCAGCTCATCAAAACAACTCACTTGCCCGCCAAGCGGGGCGCATTCTATTCCCAGCGCCCATCCCCCGCACACCACGCGTGCACACAAACAAATTCCTAATCCTAATCCTAATCCTAATTCTCAATTTTCCCACCACGCCCAACTATTAGAAACCACGCCTGATAAAACACTTGCCCCCTGCCCTGCCGTGTGGTATAAGCAAAGCGGCTGCCGTGCACGTGACGCGTGGTCATCAAGCCCGGACTGTTATCATTAGTTAAGGGGCCAACGGTACGGGGGGATATGTTCCGTCCGTGAGACGGACTCAACCGAGAATCCCCGTCCTCGCACCCACCTGTCATTCAGGGAACGCGGCTCTCATACCACTGACGGCACCGGCGGCCAACCCCTTCCGTCCCCGAATGTTCCACGTGGAACATTCGGGGGCTTGGTTTAGATAGGACTTGAAAAAACGCGCGCGTGCGTGTATAACGTCGGCGACATGACGATACCGAACGAACTGACGGAACAGCTGGGCACGGCCTTGAAGGCGGTGCTGGGCGATGCCCTGCCCTCTGAATTCACCGTACCTGCGGTGAGTGTGGCGCAGGATGCGCGCTACGGCGACTACCAGAGCAACGCGGCCATGATGCTGGCGAAGCGCGTGGGGATGAACCCGCGCGAGCTTGCCGGCAAAGTGATGGAGGCCATGGACAGCTCGCTGGCATCCACGGAGATAGCCGGCCCCGGGTTCATCAACTTCCGCATCCACCCGGAATGCCTGGCCGCCCGTGCCGGACAGATGCTGCACGACGAGCGCCTGGGCGTGGCCAAAGCGGCGCAGCCCAAGACCATCGTCATCGACTTCTCGGCCCCGAACGTGGCCAAGCCCATGCACGTGGGCCACATCCGCTCCACCATCATCGGCGACACCCTGGCGCGCCTCGCCCGCTTCCTCGGGCACACCGTGATATCCGACAACCACATCGGCGACTGGGGCACGCAGTTCGGCATGATCCTGTGGGGCTGGAAGAACATCCTGGACCAGGCGGAGCTGGAAAAGAACCCCATCGACGCCCTGCTCAACGTCTACAAGCAGGTGAACCTGAAATGCAAGGAGGACGAAACCCTCCTGCCCCTCTGCAAGGCCGAGCTGGTGAAACTCCAGGGCGGCGACGAGGAAAATCTTTCTATATGGAACAAGTGCATCGCCGTCACCAAGACCGGACTGCAGAAAATCTACGACCAATTGGACATCCACTTCGACTACTGGCTGGGCGAGAGCGCATACAACGACGCCCTGGGCCCGCTGGTGGACAAGCTGCTGGCGGACGGCATAGCCCGCGAGAGCGACGGCGCGGTCTGCGTGTTCTCCGACGGCTACCACAAGCCGCAGGAAGACCCCTTCCTGGTGCAGAAGGACGGCGAGTGGGTGCCCGTGCCCGCCATCATCCGCAAAGCGGACGGCGGCTTCCTATACGCCACCACGGACCTGGCCACGCTGGACTACCGCACGGAAAACTTCAAGGCGGACGCCATCTGGTACGTCGTGGGCGCGCCTCAGGAAAAGCACTTCAAGCAAATCTTCGACATTGAGCGCATGCGCGGCATCAGCGGTGATTTCCGCCACGTAGCCTTCGGCTCCATCCTCGGCAAGGACCGCAGGCCATTCAAGACCCGCAGCGGCGACACTGTGAGCCTGCAAGACGTCATCGACGAAGCCATCGAGCGCGCCACCAAGGTGGTGGAGGAAAAGAGCCCGGACATGCCGGCGGACGAGAAAGCCGCCGTGGCCCAAGCCGTGGGCGTGGGCGCCATCAAATTCGCCGAGCTCTCCCAAAACCGCCTGAGCGACTACATCTTCGACTGGGACAAGATGCTCGCCCTCACCGGCGACACCGCGCCCTACCTCCAGAACTCCTACGTGCGCGTGCGCTCCATCTTCCGCAAGATCGACGGAGAATTCACCGCACCGGAAACGCTGACGCTGAGCGAGCCCGCCGAGCTGACGCTGGCGCGCCTGCTGGTACGCTACGCGGAAGTGGTTCCCGCCACGCTTGACGACTGCAAGCCCAACCTGCTGGCCGCCTACCTGTACGAGCTTGCCAAGGCATTCCACAGCTTCTACGAGGCATGCCCCGTGCTGCGCAGCCAAGGTGAAACACGCGCCACGCGACTCGCCCTCTGCGAGCTCACCTCCCGCGTGCTCAAACAAGGCATGGGCCTCTTCGGCATCACCATGCCGGACCGCATGTAACCCCCTGCCCCTTGCCAGGCAAAATGTTCCACGTGGAACAATCGCTGGTCGCCGCCACCTGTCTCGTATGGGTGGCAGCCGCCACAGAACCATGCAACCCCATCGTCCTGTCCACCGAGAACGAAACGGCCGCGCTGGAATGCAACCTGGGGCTGCAGGACACGCTGCTGGGCGAGCGTGAATGCGCGGTGTACCATTACCAAAAGGCATTGACAGCCGACGACACGTGCGCACTGGCAAGATGCGGGCTTATCCTGCTGGAACATCATACGCCCGACCACACGCAACGCCTGGACGAGCTGCAACAGCTCATCAGCACCTACACACCCACACCGGCGGAAGCCCTGTTCATCAACAGCCTGCTCAAGCTGGCATGCAACGAAGTGAACGGAGCCGCCGCGGACTTCCGTCAGCAGGCGGAACAGCACCGCAACGACGTAGCGGCGGCATGCTGGGCCGTATCCCTGCTGCAAATCGGTGGCAAAACCGACGAGGCGCGTGCACTGGCGGATGCTTTCCTGCAACTGCATCCGAGCGAGCCCATGCTGCTGTACCTGCGGGGAGCCGTGGAGGAAACCTCAGACGAGGTGTCGGACACCGCCTTGCATTGCGCGCAAGCCGCCGCCATCCTGATGCGCGACTGCGCCACGGCGGAGCTGCTGTACGCCAAGCTGCTCTATAAGCGCGGACTGCTCACGCAAGGCTGCATCCATTTCCACATGGCACGCAAGCTCGCCCAAAAGGAAATGCAAGCCATCGGCGGGACGGCCACCTACACCTACCTGAACACGGGATTGGGAGAGGCCAGCGTACTCCTGACCGCTGGACGCACCACTGAGGCACGACAACTGCGCCGCGCCATGAACGCGGAAAAGTTTCCGGCGTACTCGGAGGACGCCGCCATCCTGCGTCAATGGGAAACCGCCACCTTACCGCTGCGGTCGCTCGTCTTTGAACCGAAAGTCACCCGCGCCACCATCCAGTCGGCGGTTGCAGCTGCCGGAGACGGGAATGGGGACCAGGTTTTCCAGGAATACGCGCAATGTCTCACCGAGGCGCTATATGCCCGCTGCGCTTCCAACAAGTTTGAGGCGGAATCCAACATTGCCAACGCCAAGCTCTGCCTCAAGCACCTGGAAGACGCACCGCACCGCACCGACCTGAACGCCGTGGTGCTGCAACGCGCCAAGCACGCCTGCCGCATCGCCATTGCCACCGCGCAGACGCAGCTGTACGGCGATACCCACGGCACCTGGTACGGCGGGATAGACAAAGAACCAGATGCCATCGGGAGACTGCTTCCGCCCATTGTGCCGGATCGTGCAATTGTTCCACGTGGAACAAAATGAGAATGCGCTGAACGCATCGCGACCTTGACGGCAGGGCAGGGGGGCTGGTAGAATATCAGGCGTGAAACATTTTCCGCTAATCCTGCTGGCCATCAGTCTGTGCCTGAGTTCCTGCGCGTACCTGCAAACGCACAAGAACGTACGGGAGGCATTCCATGAATACGAGGGCTACCGTCTGGTGGAACCGCTGAAGCTTTATTCCGCGGGCGGAGCTTGGTATCTGGCCGTACAGCGGGAAACAATGGACTTGCACTATCCCGTGCTGCACGACTCTATCTTCCTGGAAAACGACTACGAGCCGCACTACCGCACCACCAAGGTGCATGAGGGCGTGCAGTACCACCGCATCTCCGGCGGCACGGCGCAAGTGCTCATGCGCAACGACGGCTACTACACTCTGCCATCCCTCTTCGAGGAGATGAATTCCATGAACACAGAACCCGTGTCCTCGCTTCCTGCGGGGGCGCAGCAGCACACCATCCTGGCCAGGGTTGACGCCCACACCAGTCACAGTGTCGCAAAGGCCAGCAAGCGCATACCCGAAAGCACGCCCATATTGGCCAACGCGCTTGCCGGACTGGATTTCGTCTGCGTGGACTTTCCGTGCTCGGTGGCGTACAACGTGGCCATCCCGGTGATGGCACCCTTTGTCTTCTTCCACAACTTCATCGCTGGAGACGAAGATAACGACAGCAATTCCAATTAGTTGTATAACTTATATACAGGAGATTGTCAGCAACCTGTCAGTTAGTGGTCGATAACCCTGTCAGCAACTCCAACTGACTTTTCAAGGTGGGTTGCGCACAAGGTTCCTGACAGGAAGACAGCATTTCAAAACGCTGAATTTTAGGCATCAGCAAGACTTGCTGACAAAACTGACAATCCTGATGATGATGAAATTTAAATTTATAAATTCATCCTCTTCATCATTCCAAGCATGACAGTGGGATGACAAGGGGGTGTCTTTACACAGGGCAGGGGGCTGGTAGAATGAAAGCCATGGCGGAACCGGACACAGAGTGGATGCTTAGGGCCGTGGAACTCTCGCGCAAGGGCGTGGGCACCACGAGTCCCAATCCACCCGTGGGTGCGGTCATAGTCAAGGATGGCCGCATCATCGGCGAGGGCTGGCACGAAAAGGCGGGCGAAGCGCATGCGGAGCGCCGCGCCTTAGCCGATGTCAAAGCGAGAGGGCAGGGGAGCAATCTGCCGGGCTCCACCATCTATGTGACACTTGAACCCTGCTCCAGCCACGGAAAAACCCCGCCGTGCACCGATGCCATCATCGAGCACGGCATCACCCGCGTGGTCTACGGCATGGTGGATCCCGACACCCGCCACCGCGGCAAGGCGGACGCCATCCTGCAAGCCGCCGGCATACAGGTTCAGGGTGGTGTATGTGCGGAACAATGCCGCGAGGTGCTGCGTCCCTGGATATTCGCCACGGAGCAGGGGCGTCCCTGGGTGGTGGCCAAGGTCGCCTGCACGCTGGATGCCAAAATGGTCCGCAAGACGGAGCGCTGGATCAGCGACCCCGAGGCCCTGCGGCACGCGCACCAGCTACGTGTTGCGTCTGACGCCATCCTGGTGGGTGGGGAAACGGTTCGGCGGGACAATCCCGCGCTCACCATCCGAACGCCCCTTACAGGGCCATCTGAGCGCAAGGAACAGCCTTGGCGCATCGTGATGACCCGCCACCGCGACACCCTGCCGGCGGATGCCAAGCTCTTCACGGATGAATACCGCGCCCGCACCCTGGTGTTGGAGAGCGTGGAAGACTACCCTGAAATGCTGCAAAGGCTGTACAAGGAGCACGGTATCATCACGCTGATGCTGGAGTGCGGCGGCACATTGCTCAAGGAATTCCTGAACCGCGGCTTGGTGAACGAGTGGGTGCAGGACATTGCGCCCATCCTTTCCGGCGGCGGGGCACAAGCCGTACCCGGGGATTTCCTCGCCAACGAGCTCCATTTGGAACACACCACCTTCACCCAGGCGGGCCGGGACATCATCGTCCGAGGTATCCTGCCCACCCCCAATTGACCCGCCATGATTTTCAAAAAGCTCAGGGATAGCCTTAAACTTTCATACAAGGTTTTTCTTTCACTGGTAATTTTAGGGATATTGCTGGTGGCGTACGGGGTGTTCATCGAGCGCGGATGGATTGAGGAAACCGAGTACACCGTGGAGGCACCCGGCTGGCAGGGCAGGGAGGCACGCCTGGCGGTGCTGGCGGATATCCATGCGCATCCGTACGACGGCGACTACCTTGACGAGGTTGTGAAACGCACATTGGCGTTGAAACCGGATGCCGTTTTGCTGCTGGGCGACTACATGTGCGGTCGGCCTGGCAACCCGTTCATATCCAGCATGGAAGAGGCGGAAATCGCGGAGCACCTGAAGCCGCTGGCGGCCGTACCGTGTTTTGCGGTGCTGGGGAACCACGACCACTGGCACGACCCCGCAGCCATCACCGCTGCGCTGGAGGGAATCGGCATCCACCTGATGGAGGGCAAGCGTGAGAGGCTGATGATAGACAACCAGCCTCTGGACATCGGCGGCATCCGCTGCCTGTTCACCTTCCGCACGCCAGGCAAGGTGCCGCAGCCGCAGGCGGGCGTGCCGATGGTGCTGCTGTCGCATACGCCGTACGGCACCAGCTTTGCGCCGCGCGGCACGCTCATCACCGTGAGCGGCCACCTGCACGGCGGTCAGGTGTGCCTCCCCGGCATCGGCGCCCTGTTCAGCATCGACCCCCACGTGCCCGTCTCCCGCACCAATGGGGCGCACACGCTGAAGGACGGTCGTCTGGAGTACGTATCCCGCGGCGTGGGCACGAGCGTGCTTCCCATCCGCCTGTTCTGCCGGCCGGAGCTGCTGCTCCTGCGCATCCGCGGCCGGGAGGAATGATGCGAAATTCTTGCCAGGCGCGCCGCGATGTGCTACCATACGCGCGCTGCATGAAAAAACGGATGGTGTGGATACTGGCTGCGGCCATGCTGGTGACGGGGTGCTACCCGCCTCCGGCGAGCTATCCGTACACCAACCTCATTGTGCAGCGGCGCAACCTGCTGTGCGAGAACCTCGTCAAGCTGCTGCCGGAGGAGCAGCGCAGCATCCCCGCCGCGCGGGAGGAGGCCCGCTGGCTTGCCGACACCGCCTACAAGGCCGCGGCCGGCATCTCGCGCATCAACGGCTCCTGCTTCCCCGGATGGGCCGGCAACGCCCTCATCAACGCCCACCTGCAGGACCGCGGCCTCTGCTGGCAGTACCAGCACGACATGTACCGCGAGCTGCGCCGCCGCCCCCTGAAATACTTTGCAATCGGCTGCTGCGTGCGCGACCGCGCGGAGCGCTCGGAGCACAACTGCGTGTACGTGCGCGCCATCAACAACGTGTGGCCGAACGCCTGGGTGCTGGACGCCTGGATGTGGAACGGCCGCCTGAAGGTGAACCTGGCGACCGAGCTGAACCCGGAGCGCTGGGTGGAACGCCCGGTTGTGTGCAAGACCCTGCAGATGATCTACCCGGAGGGGCACCAGATGCCCATCGAGCACTGGGGCATCCTGCGCAACG
This sequence comes from Akkermansia sp., assembly GCA_024405455.1. Classification (GTDB taxonomy): domain Bacteria; phylum Verrucomicrobiota; class Verrucomicrobiia; order Verrucomicrobiales; family Akkermansiaceae; genus Akkermansia. The sequence continues at coordinate 32,334 of JAKSOT010000006.1, forward strand.
GATTCAACAGCTACACCTACTACTGGGAAAAGGGCATGGAAAACGCCGGCCAGTACAAGCGCATGCTGGAGAACATCGAGGAGGGGAAGAAGGAACACCCCGGGAGCCTGACGAACTACTGATACCCAACCATGAAACGAATAGCCACCATCGCCTGCGGTCTTGCGCTGCTCTGCACCGCCTGCAAAATGCACGCACCCGATTTCAGCTACTACGATGAACCCCAGGTGCAGCAGGAACGCCAAGACGCCTTCAACCAGCTCATCAACCTCCTGCCGCCGGAACAGCGCGGCATTCCCGCCGCGCGCGAGGAAGCCGCCTGGCTCGTGGAGCACGGCTTCAAAGCCGGCATCTCCATCGCCCGCATCAACAACCCCATCGGCATGGGCTGGGAGAACAACCGCGCCGTCAACTCGCCGGAGCACATCCGCGAGCGCGGCCTCTGCTGGCAGTACCAGGCGGACATGTTCCGCGAGATGCGGCGCCGCCACCTGGACTACTTCTACCTGGGCTGCTGCCGGCGCGACGGCGACAACTCCGACGAGCACAACAGCCTCTACATCCGCGCCGTCGCGGGGCAGTGGCCGGATGCCATCCTCATGGACCCCTGGCCCAAGAGCGGGCGTATCATCGTGATGAACCGCAAGGACATCATCATCGAGAAATGGTACGACGTGCCGGACGTCCGCGCCCACCTCGCCTACATCTACAGGGAAAACCACCGCTATCCCATCGAGCACTGGGAGCGCGTGCAGAGCGACACGGACAACCGCCACTACATCTCCGTCTTCACCGCAGAGGGCCGCAACAGCCGCCAGGGCAAGATCATGCGCGCCAACATGGAGCGCGGACTCAAGGCCCGCAACGGCAGGCTCACGGATTATTGATGCGCGCGCGGCGCGCGGCGTACATACATTGTGCTTGAGGCAGGCGGTGCGGGAATGTTAGAATGGCAGGCCGCACCGATGACGAGAGCGCGAACAGTCCTGAGCGTGATCACGGCCCTCCTGCTGGGGCTGGCGGGGATGCTGTGGGGTGCGGAGCGCTTCACGCACGCCACGGTGAACGGGCAGGACTACGTGGAGCTGGCGGACGTGTGGAATTTCTACGGCTTCAGGCCCGTGCAGGGTCGCGCCGGATGCGTGAACTACGGCGCCGGCAACCGCGTGATTTCCGTGCGCCCCGGCAAGCAGGACTTCTATGTGAACAACTTCCGCTACATCCTGTCGTTCCCCGTGCAGAACGTGGACGGCACGCTCATGATATCCGCCACGGACATGGAGAAGCTGGTGGACCCCGTGCTGCGGCCGCGGTATTCGGAGAACGCGGGCACCATCCGCACGGTGGTGCTGGATGCGGGCCACGGCGGGCACGACAACGGTGCGGTGAGCGCCTACGCGGTGGAGAAGGAGTGCAACCTGGCGGTGGCGCACAAGGTGCGCGCCCTGCTGCAGAAGAAGGGCTACCGCGTGGTGATGACGCGCGACAAGGACTTTTTCCTCACGCTGCAGCAGCGTGTGGAGATAGCCAACAACGTGCCGGATTCCATCTTCGTGAGCATCCACCACAACTCCAGCGGCAGCCACGCCACCGGCATCGAGACCTTCACCCTGGCGCCGCACGGCACCACATCCCCCTTCGCCCGCACGCGCCGCATGGAGGACCTCAGCGGCAACAACCAGGACAGCGAGAACATCGCCCTCGCCACCGCCATCCACAGCCGCGCCATCCGCAACACCGGGGCCGTCGACCGCGGTATCCAGCGCGCGCGCTTTAGCGTGCTGTGCACCATCCGTCGCCCGGCCATCCTCTTTGAGGGCGGCTTTGTGTCCAACCCGGAGGAGGGCGTGAAAATCACCACCGAGGAATACCGCGACACCCTCGCCAAGTCCATTGTGGACGGCATCCTGGCGTACAGCCGGACCGTCTGCTCCAACCGCCCGAAATCCACCCAGGTGGTCGGCACCAACAAGCTCGGCGGAGGCAGCGTGGGCAGCAGGGACAGCAAGGGAAATCCCAAGTCCGGCCGCGGTCCCCACGTGCAGACCAGCATCTCCGGCGAGCGCGCACGCCAGCTCCAATCCACCCGCAAATACCAACGCAGATAACCTTGCCCCATCGTTTACCATGAAGTTCCGCACCCTGATGACCCTCCTGCCGGCGCTGGCCTGTTTGCCGGCGCTGCCGCTTCCCCGCACTGCTGCCACGGGCGACGGCTCCGCTTGGCACGCCACCCGCGTGGGCGATCCCGAATCGCTGCCGCTGGAGGACCTGCGCAGCTTCTACAAATTCATCCCCGTGGAGGGCGCCGCCGGAACACGCTCCGTCGGCAACGGAGAGGTCACCCTCACCTTCGGCCCGGATGCGCGCGACCTGCTCTTCAACGGCATCCGCTGCCGCCTCTCGCGCCCCACGCGCGACGGCGGGCACGGCGACCTGCTGGTGTCCAAGGCGGACCTGGTGAAGCTCATCGACCCCGTGCTGCGCCCCACGTACATTCCGAACCGCCGCGCCATCCGCACGGTGGTGGTGGATGCGGGGCACGGCGGGCATGACGTCGGCACGGTGAGCCCGTACGTGCGCGAGGCGGACGCCACGCTGCTGGTGGCCGCGGCCCTGGGGCGCGAGCTTTCCAAGCGCGGGTTCGAGGTGGTGTACACGCACGAGGACAACCGCTACCTCTCCGACCAGCAGCGCGTGGACGCCGCCAACGCCGCCAAGGACGCCATCTTCATCAGCCTCCACCTCAACAGCGGCCGCAGCGACACCAGCGGCGTGGAAACCTACACCGTGGAGCCCGCCGAGCCCAGCCCCGACGCCAAGCTCCTGCCCGGCAACAGGAACGATGCCGCCAACGCCGCGCTCGCCATGGCCCTGCAAGCCTCGCTGGTGCGCCGCTGCGGCGCCGCGGACGGCGGCCTCCGCCGCGCACGCTACAGCATCCTCAGCTCCGTGGAATGCCCCGCCGCCCTCGTGGAGCTCGGCTACGCCACCAACAAGGACGAGGGCGCCCTCCTGGACACCCAGGACTACCGAGACTCGCTCGCCAAGGCCCTGGTCGATGGCATCGCCACCTTCGCCAAGATGATGGACCCCGCCACCGAACTGCAGGCGCGCGAAACCCCCGCGGCACCACCCGCGCCGCCCGCCGCCGTCAAACCCGCGCCGCCCGCCCCGGTGAAACCGGCCGCCACCACGAAAACCAAACCCGCCAGGCAGGCGAAGCCCGCCACCACCCGCACCCCCGCCAAACGCACCAAGCCCGCGTCCTCAGGCCGCAGGCCCAGGTGACGGGGTTGATGCCGTCCCATAAAAACGCTCGGAGAGGAGCCACCCTTGGCGCTCATCCGCCCCGCCATTCGGCGGGACTCCCTACCGAACAAATCAACGTGGTCAATCCCCACCCTTACGGGATGGGGCAAACTTTGTGTCGCCATCGGGATGGCTCCAAGTTAGCCGCGCCAGAGGCGCGGTGGATGACAATTCACCCCGCCAACGGCGGGGTGGTTGCAAAGCTCGTTCATTATATAATGGCATGTGTGATTGGTTTGCGGTGCGCAAATGTTTCATCTGGCAGGATGCCAGATGAAACTTGTCGTCTCCGCGCCAGTAGGCGCGGCTATATTTGAGCCATTCCGATGGCGACACAAGGTTAGCCCAGGCCGGAAGGCCTGGGGGTGGCCACGTTGGTACGTCTCGGCAGGAAGTCCCGCCGAATGGCGGGGCGTATGAGCGCCAACGCCCGCTTACTAACCGCGCTCGTTGGCACCAATCATTGCATACCCAAAGGCCGCGCTGAATCATAAAATCTGGTACGGCGCCAAAAAACATCGGGACACATGCAGGTGACGGGGTTGATGCCGCGGTACACAGAAAGGGCAGGCGACTGCTGCCGCCTGCCCTTTGGAAATAATGGGTCCTAGTGTTGATTAGAACTTGATGCCGACACCGACGCGGGCCTGGTGGCCGTGCTGGCGGTGGAAGACACGCACGCCTTCAATCTTCGGGCTGGCAGTGTTGCCGCCGTACTGGTAGGCGCAGAACACATCCAGGCTCTCGGTCAGCTCGTAGCGCAGGCCGACTTCAGCGGAGTAGGCGAAGCCCCAGGCGGCCTTGTGGTCTGAGCCCAAGCGTTCCTTCTCATAGTAGGTGCTATCCTTGTAGCTGGCGTTGGCAATACCGATGTTGGCACCCACAAACCAGGAAAGCTGATCCGTGATGGCATCCGTGTAGCGGTAGCCGGGCATCAGGCTGAAGGTGTGGATGCGGGTCTTGTTCCAGCTCCCTTCCTCATCCGCTGCCCACTTCTCCCCGCCCCAGGTGTAGCCGAAGCGCAGGGTGACGGCCTGGTGCTCGTCAATGGCATACACGCCGGTGATGTCGGCGCCAATGCTCTTGATCTCCTTGCAGTGGCCGTTGTTCCATGCACCGTTGTAGATGTCCGGCACGCCCCAGGTGTAGGTGGTGGCCAGCTCAATCGACCAGGGAGAGGCAACGGCGGGAGCCACGGGGGCGACCGGAGCCTGGTTCACAATCACCTTCTGGCCTGCGAAGGTGGGCAGGGCCAGCATGGCGGCAAGTATAATTGTCTTTTTCATCGCTTGTATCTTTTGTTGTTAATCGGAGGGTTGTTATCGCCCTCACGATGCACATTCTAACAATCCGCATCTGGCGGGTCAAGAAAAAAGTTAAGAAAAAATGAATAAAAGTGTATGGATGAGCGTTTGCTTTTGCCTTGACGGGGGTCGCGGCGGGGGGTATGATGACAGGCAGCCATGACAGAACGACGAATCGTAATCACCGGGATGGGTGCCGTGACACCCCTCGGCCTGAGCGTGGATGAAACCTGGGCGGCCATGAGGGAAGGGCGCTCCGGGGTGCGTCTGGTGGAAAACTTCGATACATCGGAAGTGCAGGCCCGCGTGGCGGGGCAGGTGCGGGATTTCGACCCTGCGCCGTATTTCAAGAAGGACCCGAAGGCGCCGCGGCGGTGCGACCGCTTCGAGCAGCTGGCGATGGCCGCCGCCGTGCAGGCGGTGGAGGACGCCGCGCTGGACCCGGAGAAGGAGGACCTGTCGCGCATCGGCGTGATGATCGGCTCGGGCATCGGCGGCCTGCGCATCCACGGCGAGAACATGCGGGTCATGCTGGATTCCGGCCCGCGGCGCGTCTCCCCGTTCTGCATACCGTACATGATCACCAACATGGCCAGCGGCCTGGTGGCCATGGAATACGGTTTCGGCGGGCCCAACATGAGCATCTCCACCGCCTGCGCCACCTCCAACCACTCCATCGGCGAGGCCTGGCGCATCATGAAGTTCGGGGATGCGGACGTGATGCTCTGCGGCGGCTCGGAAGCCCCGGTGGAGCTCATCGGCCTGGCAGGCTTCGCCAACATGCGCGCGCTCTCCACCCGGAACGACGACCCCGCCACGGCATCCCGCCCGTATGACGTGGACCGCGACGGCTTTGTGATGAGCGAGGGCGCGGCGGTGGTGGTGCTGGAGACGCTGGAGCACGCGCAGGCGCGCGGGGCGAGGATTTACGCGGAGCTGGCGGGCTACGGCCTGAGTTGCGACGCCTACCACCTGACCTCCCCCATGCCGGAGGGCGAGGGCGCCAGCCGCTGCATGGAGATTGCCATGCAGCACGCCGGAATCAAGCCGGAACAGGTGGACTACATCAACACGCACGGCACCTCCACCACCATGGGCGACGTCTGCGAGATCAAGGCCATCAAGCGCACGTTCGGCGCGCACGCCAGGGACGGCATGGTGCTCAGCTCCACCAAGTCCATGACCGGGCACCTGCTGGGTGCGGCCGGCGGCGTGGAGCTCATCGCCTGCGTCAAGGCCATCCAGGACAACTTCATTCCGCCCACCATCAACGTCTTCAACCAGGACCCCGAGTGCGACCTGGACGTCTGCCCCAACCAGGGACGCGCGCACAAGGTGGATGTGGTGCTCAGCAACTCCTTCGGCTTCGGCGGCCACAACGCCACCCTCGTCGTCAAGCGCTTCGCGGAATAACAGCAACCGGCGGCGCCGCCCACCCGCATGTCCCCCCGATTCCTAGACTCCCTCCTGTCACGCGCGGCGCAGCTGGTGGACTGCCTGGCGCCGGCTCGGCGGCACGGCAGCGGCGACCGCCTGCTGTTCGAGTGGGCGGCGCTGAGCCTGAGCGTGCTGGCGGTGGTGCTGCTGCTCATGCTTTGCGGGGTGGTGGACGAGCTGGGGCTGCAGCAGGTGCGCTACCTGGCGGGCCCGCCGTTCTACATGAGCGCGCTGGAGGCCCAGGTGGATTTGCTGGGCACGGGCGGCATTTTCTTCATCAGCGTGTTGGTCACGCTCTACACATCCTTTATGCTGCTGCGGGAGAGGTCGTTTGTGCAGCGTGCGCTGTACGCGCTGCTCCTGCTGGTGGCGCTGGCGCTGCCGGGCATCCTGTGCGTGCTGTGGCACGGCGTGCTGAACATGAGCGCGCCGGTGCTGTGCGTGCTGCTGGCGTGGCTGGCGGTGGAGCTCAAGCCGCTGGCGAAATCCCTGTACTACCGCTTCCTGCGGCCCAACCTGCCATGAAAGCCCAGGAATACCCCACCGCCGTGCTGGAGCTCATCTCCGCACTCAAGCGCATGCCCGGCGTGGGCAGCCGCGGCGCGGAGCGCCTCGCCCTCTGGTTCCTCCAGCAGGGCAGGCAGGATGCACGCTCCCTCGCCGCCGCGCTCGTGCAGGCAGCCGATACCGTCTCCACCTGCCCGGAATGCGGCTTCTTCTCCCCCCACGGCGAAACCTGCGCCGCCTGCAGCGACGATGCGCGCGACACCTCCCTGCTGTGCGTGGTGGAGCAGCCCACGGATGTGCTGCCCATCGAGCGCTCCGGCGCGTTCCGCGGGTTGTACCACTGCCTGGGCGGCAAGATTTCCCCGCTGGACGGCGTGATGCCGGAGGACCTTTCCATTGAGAAGCTGCTGGAGCGCGTGCGCAACCGCCCCGGCTGCGAGGTGGTCCTCGCCGTGGGCAGCGATGTGGAGGGTGAGGCCACCGCCCTCTATCTGGCCAACCAGCTCGCACCGCTGGACTGCCGCGTCTCGCGCATCGCACAGGGCATGCCCGCCGGCGCCGGCCTCAGCCACGCGGACGCCGTCACCCTCATGCGCGCCATGCAGGGCCGCAAAAGCATGGAGGGTTAGAAGTTGAACGCTCATCCGTTTACACGGGGCGTATGCCGCAAGCCTGCCGTGGTGAATTTTGTTCTTGCGTTGCGTGGGTGCGCTTGCTAACATTCCCGCGGACGGGAATGACCCCATTTTTCATGATGAAGAAAACCATATCCACAATCGCTTTGGCGCTGGCGCTGGTGGCCGCGCCGGCGCTGGTGCAGAGCGCCCGCGCGCAAGATGCAGCCTTTGACAACGACAAGGCGGCGGCCAAGGAGGATGCCAAGGCGGAGGAAGCCGCCAAGAAGGGCGTGCGTCTCATGATTTGCTCGCCGAGCGGCGAGACGCTGCCCAACCCGCTCTACTGCAAGAGCGGCAAGAAGTTCATCCAGGTGACACTGGCGGCGCGCACGCCCTCCCGCCCCATCCCCTCGCAGGACGGCAAGATCCGCTTCTGGAAGAGCGACCCCTCGTCCGCCCTGGCGGGAGCGAAGGACGATGCCGAGAAGGAGGCCAAGCTGCCGCCCGCGGACTACGTGCTCAACGGCGTGCCGTCCGGCTCCAAGATGGTGGGCTTCGTGATTCCGTCCAAGGACTCCAAGACGTTGCAGGGCCTGTTCTTCAAGGAGAAGGATTTTCCGAAGCAGGGCGTGCACCTCATCAACCTCTCCCCCTATCCCATCCGCATGAGCACATCCAACAAAGGTGATTTCTCCGATGCCAAGCACACCGTGCTCACCCCCTACCGCAAGGACGACGGCATCAACAAGAAGAACTCCTGGTCCGTGGGCGGCAATGATGGCGAAACCCTCTCCTTCGCCGTGTCGTACAAGGCCAACAACATGCCGGACTACAAGCGCTTCAAGGTGTCGACCCTGGTGGTGAGCCAGCGGCAGTCCCAAATCACCGTGGTGGTGAAGGATCCGGCGCACGACAGCCCGAAGCTGCTTTCCTTCCAGATAGCCGAGGCGAAGTAGACACCAAGCAGCCCCCGCACCGCCATGCCCCTTGAACGCCACACGGACGACGCCATCGGCAAGCGCATAGCGCGCATCGGCGACCAGTTCGCCATCTGCGGCGACTTCCTGTACGGGGAGGAGCTGCGCAACGGCCACATCAACACCACGTACCGCGCCTGCTACAAGACGGAGGACGGGCACGAGGACCGCTACATCCTGCAGCGCATCAACGACTACGTATTCAAGGACCCGGCGCAGGTGATGCGCAACGTGGAGAAGGTGACGCGCCACATCACATGGAAGATGCTGCGTCGGCGCAGCGGCGGTGCCGGGCAGACCCTCACGCTCTACCCGGCCCGCGGCGGCCGCAACTACATCGACCTGCCGGAGGAGGGCGGCATGTGGCGCTGCTACAACAACATCGAGGACACCCACACCTACGACGTGGTGGAGAACACCCGCCAGGCCTACCAGGCGGGCTTCGCCTTCGGCTCGTTCCAGGACCTCATCTGCGACATGAACCCGGAGGACATCAAAGAGTCCATCCCGGATTTCCACAACACTCCCAAGCGCTACGAGAACCTGGAGGCCAGCATCAAGGCGGATGCCAAGGGGCGGCTCGCCAACTGCACCGCGGAGGTGGAGCTGGTGCGCTCCTGGGCCCCGCAGTTCAGCAAGCTCACCGATTTGCAGGCCAAGGGCGAAATCCCCACCCGCATCACCCACAACGACACCAAGATCAACAACGTGATGCTGGATTCCGAGACGGACGCCGCCGTCTGCGTGATTGACCTGGACACCGTGATGCCAGGCCTGGTGCTGTACGATTTCGGCGACATGGTGCGCACTGCCACCTGCATGGCGGAGGAGGACGAGGAGGACCTGGGCAAGGTGGTGATGCAGCTGCCGCTGTTCGAGTCGCTGGCGGAGGGCTACCTGGATGCGGCGCACAAGTTCCTGACGCCCGCGGAGGTGGAGAACCTGGCGTTCGCCGGGTGGCTCATCACCGTGGAAATCGGCATGCGCTTCCTGACGGACTATCTGGACGGCGACCTCTATTTCCGCACGGAGAAACCGGAGCACAACCTCATCCGCGCCCGCAACCAGTTCAAGCTTGCCCAAAGCATCCAGGAGAACTTGCCGCGCATGCAGAAGTACATCAACCGCCTGATGCGCTCGTACAACGAGAAATGATGTTCTCCGCCCGCAAAGCGCTGTTCGCCCTGGCGTGGCTTGCCGCGGCTGCGCTGCCGCTGGCTGCCGCCCCGCAGAACATCGAGGCGGCGCAGAAGACCTTCCCCGCCGCCAAGCCCGTGGGGCAGACGCTCTGCCTGCTGATAGACGGCGTGCACGTGGCGGTGTTCGGCACGGCGAACGGCGACGTGGTGGGCGTGCTGGCCTACCCGAACCCGTCCAAGAACCCCGCCCTGCTGGAGAAGATGCGCGAGGCGCTGGAGCTGGAGAACACGGATATCAAGTACTTCGGCGACAAGAAGCGTCCCGCCGCGTTCATGCTCTGCAAGGGCGCGGCAGGCAAGTACGCCAAGGCCACCGCGGGAGCTTTCGCGGAAACCGTCGGCGAGGCCCTGGCCTTTGTGGCGGCGGGCGGCGATTTCTCGCCGGACAAGGTGGCGGACGACGCCTTCGTGTGGAAGATGAGCGGCTCCAACATGCAGGTGGCCTTCCCCATCACCGAGGGCAAGATCCAGGCGCTGGAGGCCATCGGCGCCGCCGCACGCAGCATGAACGGCCACAAGGCGGAAAAGCTCTGGGAAAAGCTCGGCATGTCCCCGGACGGCAAGGAGGTGGACCGCAACACCAGCAAGATGATTGCACAGTTCCTCGGCTGTGACGCCATCTTCTTCACCAACCGCTCCATGGACAAGGATTTCTGGAAGAACGTCCGCGAGAACAAGCCCGACCGCAAAGGCAAGAACAAGAAGGTCAACATGAGCGTGGTCCGCACGGAAGACAAGCGCATCCTGCTGGGCGATGAGGAAATCCTGCGCAACGGCGACCCCGGCAGGAACGACTTCGACACCATCTGGCCCACGGAAGCTGCCACCTGGCCCGGAGCCCTCGCCGTGAACGATGCTCCCGTGGAGGAAGTGAAGGAGGACAAGCCCAAGAAGACCGAGCGCGTGGCCGTGGTGAAGAAGGTGGACAAGCCGGAACCGGATCCCTTTGCCGCGGAGCGGAAGCGCACCCTCACCCCCGCCCAGGCCATGGACGAGTATCTGCAATACCTGCAGGAGCTGTAGGGAAACGCGGAATACGGGCCGGGACTTGACACGTCATGGATACAGGTGCTACCCTGACGGGCGAAGTCAAGGAGACGACCATGGGATTATTCGACAACATATTGGGCTCCCTGATGGGGGGCAAGGTGGGTGACATCCTGCGCGCGGACTGCCCCGCGGAGGTTCTGCCGGCGCTGGAGAGGCTGCTGGCGGATTCCGATGCGGTGAAGACCATCACCGCATACGTGCAGGACTGCATGGCGGGCGCCGCGGATTTGTCCGTGGATGAAATTATGCAGCTGCCGTTCAAGCAGGCGGTGGCGGACCTTTTGAAATCCAACCCGCAGCTGGCGGAGCACCTGGTGGCCACCGCCAAGAACAAGCTCAGCCTGTAAATAAAAGCCCGTCCGGCGTTCCGCCGAACGGGCAAAATAGTACCTAGTACTTAGTACCTAGTAAATCCTCCTCAGGCTTTCAGCTCGTTGCCCAGCTCAATGATGGAGTATTCCCCCGGGCTCAGGCGGTACACGATCTGCAGCACGTTGCGGCGCGCGTTGCGGTACAGCACAAACGGCTTGCCGGAGATTTCCAGCTCCATGATGGCGTCCTCCTTGTACATGGTCCGCAGGTCGTAGCCCTCGCGGGTGATGCGCACGGGCTTGGGGTCCTCCGGCGCGTCGATGTCCACCTCCTGGTCCAGCACGTCCTCCTGATACACGGTTTCGTCCAGCTTGCGGATACTCTCGGAACGGTGCGGGCGGTAGTGCTTCATCAGGCGCGTCTTGTGCTTGCGCATGCGGCGCATGATCTTCGTCACCGTCTCGTCAATGGATGCATACATGTCCGTTCCCACGGTGGAAGCCTGGATGGTGATGTGGTCCGCGCAGTAGAGCACGATTTCTGCCATCTGGCGGTCCTTCTGCACATCCACCACCACGCGGGCTTCCACAATGCGCGGGTAGTCGATGTGGATGGCCTGGATCTTCTTGGTGGCGAAATCGCGGATGGCGTCGGTCACTTCGACATGGCGCCCCGTCACGGTAATGTTCATTGCTTCGTTGGACATAGTGTTTTCTCTCTCTGTTTCGTTGTGTGCGCAAAAGGCGAGAAAGGCCTCATGCAATAGTCATGGTAGCCGCACCCGGGATTTTTTGCAAGAAAAAACTTCCCGTAATGCCGCATTATGTTGGGCGGCGGGATGAAATTGCATGTTGGAATGAAAACAGGCGTGGCGGTGACGCAGAAACGGCGGTGCGCGCGCGCTTTATCCTTGCGGTGCGGGGCGGAATATGCTAGAGTCTCCGGCATGTCGAAATACGAAGGGGAGCAGGTGCTGGTGGTGCCGCGGGAAGCGTTCAACGCGGTGGGAGCGTTCAACGGCGTGCGCCGCAACCCGGAGGAGTATTTGGAAGCCTTCCTGAAGCCCGGCGTGGCGCGCTACATGGACCGCGCGCTCGCGGAGCAGAGCCCGCAGTTCAAGCAGCTCATCGCCTACGCCATCTTCTGCCGCAAGGGCAGGATACTGGCGTACTCCCGCACCTCCAAGGGCACGGAGACGCGCCTGCACGACAAGTGGTCGCTGGGCATCGGCGGCCACATCAACCCCATCGACGGGCTGACCGACAGCATCCACACGTACCTGACGGGCATGGAGCGCGAGATACGCGAGGAAATCAGCATCCCGCCCGCCGTGAGCCAGGAGCTGTACGCCGTGATCAACGACGACACGGACGAGGTGGGCTCGGTGCACCTGGGCATCGTGCACCGGTTCGAGCTGGAGGAGGGAGAGGTGGCGGCCAACGAGAAGAAGCTGGACAACCTGGGCTTCCACATGCTGGAGGAGCTGGCCGGCCCGCTGTATCCCAAGCTGGAGAGCTGGTCCACCATCTGCGTGGACGCCCTCAAGGAAGACGCCAGATAAACATTTCACACAACGGAGAGACAGATGAACACGAAGACGAGCATATTGGCATTGGCGGCCCTGTGCGGGCTGTGCGCGCCGCAGGCGCTGGCGGACAGGAACAGCGACTACTGGGCCCCGCAGAACATGGCGGCGCGCCAGTGCACCTCGGTCCACATCGGCTTCCTGCCCACGGTGCCGCGCCACACCGCCGCCTACCAGGAGATGGTGGTGGAGAAGAGCGCGCCCGGCACCTATTTCTGCTGCAACAACTTCTCCAACGGCTACATCGGCGTGCAGGAGCTCGCCGAGCGCCCAGACGGCCCGCCCAAGCGCGTGGTCATCTTCTCGATATGGGATGCGCAGGACACCGGGGACAACCCGAACGCCGCGCCTGAATCCGAGCGCGCCAAGCTGGTGCAGCGCGGCAAGGGCGTGCACACCACGCGTTTCGGCGGGGAAGGCACCGGCGGAAAGTCCATGCGCGAGTTCAACTGGAAGGAGGGCCAGCGCATCCGTACCCTGGTGGTGGAGAAGGAAGACGGCGAGAAGTTCCGCCAGATTGCGGGCTACCTTTACAACGACGAGACGCAGGAGTGGGACCTGCTGAGCTGCTGGCGCGTGCAGGCCATCCACCGCGGATTGGGCGGGGGCAGCGGCTTTGTGGAGGATTTCCGCCGCAACGTGGAATCCAAGAAGCATGAGCGCCGCGCCACCTTCGGCCCCGCTTTCCGCTGGGCCGGAAACGAGTGGAAGCAGGCCACCGAATTCCGCTTCACACGCGATGCCAACCCCAACAACGAAATCAACTGCCGCCTCAATCCCAAGCTCGGCTACTTCTCACTCGCAACCGGCGGCAAAATCGCCCCGGAACCGGATTTCAAGCCCTTCGACGTGAAGCCGCTCATCCCGCTGCCGCAAGCCAAGGAGCCCGACCAGAAGGTGATGGACATCATCCGCGCGCCCAAGCTGGAGCTTGTGGAGTACGGGGACGACGGCGCCAACATCTGAGCCGTTTGATCCGCCCCGCGCGGGGCAGGTTGTAAAGGAGGCCGCACTCAAATGGTGCGGCCTTCTTTGTCGCGGAACGCGCCGCAAAGAATCATGATTATGTCGATAACTTGCCAGATGACGAACCCGCCGCCGGTGAGGAACTGCAGGATGCCCGTCCACACCTTGCCGGCGTAGATGCGGTGCACGCCGCCGAGGGCGAACAGGATGAGCAGGGAAAGCAGGAAGGTCGTGGTGCGGGAACGTGTGCTGTATTCTTCTTCCATGGGACTGAACGAGGGTTGATATAGGGATGGGATGCCGCTGGCGCGGCATCCGTTCAAGAAATGTTTGCGGAGGGAAAGTTGGCCGTGGTCAACGGATGAAGTTGGTGGTGGCGCGGGGGAGCTGCTGCGCGGGCGGCAGGGCGGCGAACGCCTTGGCGGCGCGCGCCATGTTGGCGCCCAGCTGGCGCATGATGGCCAGGCCCTCCTCGTCCTTCAGCACCTCCTCCGGCGCGTTGCCGTGAACCTCGTTCCAGTAGAAGGACGAGACAATGGGCATCTGGTTGATGGTGAAGTGTTTCTGGATGACATCCAGCGTGGCGAGCGAACCCGCGCGGCGCGACGACGCCACCGCCGCCGCAGGCTCGACCGCCAGCAGCCCTCCCCCCGCCACGGAAAGGCGGTCCATCAGGCCCATCAGCCGCCCGCTCGGGTGTCCGTAGTACACCGGGGAGCCGAACACGAAGCCCTGCGCGTCCCTAGCCTTCTCGATGATGTCGTTGCAGGCGTCGTCCTTGAACACGCACTTGCCCGTGCCGCTGCGGTGGCAGTAGCCGCAGGCGGTGCAGTCGAACGCGGGGCCGCTGCCGGCGTGGATGATTTCCGCCTTCACGCCGTTCCTCTCCAGCTCCTCCGCCACCGCGGCGAGCGCGGTGTACGTGCAGCCCTTCTCATGCGGGCTGCCGTTGATGAGCAGCACCTTGCACGCGCCGCCGGAAGCCGCCGCGGGCTCCGCAGCCTCCACACCCAGCGCCGCCGCCGCAAGCGCGCCCCCGGCCACGCCCGCCTTCGTCAAAAAGTCTCTTCTGTTCGCCATGTTCCCACTCATACACCCGCCGCCCATGCGCGTCAAGCCAAGATTTCCGCGTTTGACAATCCGTTCGCGCGCCTGTATACTGCGCGGGTATGGAGAACCCGACGAACAATATCGATCTCT